>NZ_JARWQD010000320.1 GCF_029869545.1 Nocardia wallacei
GTGCGGGACCGCACGGCGGGAATCGGGATGCCACGCGACCGCAGGTGCGCCATGAACGCGTGCTCCTCGGCCAGCGCCGCCGCGTCACGCAGCGCGATCGGCATCCGTTTCACCACGACCCGCTCGCCGTCGGCCGCCCCCCGACGGGCCCGCCCAGGTGCGCGTTGGGGGCGGGGGCCGGGCGGGTTACCCGGCCGTCGCCCAGTGCGGTCAGCCCGGTCGCGAGATCGAACTCGTGGATTCTGGTCGACGTCACTGCGACGTTCCTCCTCTTCGGGTGCGGCCGGGCGTCACGTGCGGGGCCGCAGGCCGTTCATGAGATGAGTGATCATCTCCGACAACAATTCGTCCGCCGTATCCGTTCCGACGAACCCGGTACCGACGAAGGCGGCGAGCCCCTGCAGCGACGCCGTGCACGACAGGCCGATCCGCACGGGGTCGCCCGGCACGACCTCCCCGCGCGCCTGCGCCTCGGTGATCAGCGCGATCGGCACCGCGAAGGCCCGGCCGACCGCCTCGGCCATCGCGGAACTGGCCGTGGGGCTGTGCTTGCGGGCGAACATGAGCGCCAGCAGCGCCGGATTGTCCACGGCGAACCGCAGATACGCGCGGGCCACCGCGTGCATCCGCTCGGGGAACGGGCCTGCCGTCGCCGCCTCCGCGAAAGCCGTTGCCAGGCGCTCGAATCCGGCCAGGGCGAGGGCGTCCAGGAGGGCCTGCCTGTCGCGGAAGTGCCGGCTCGGCGCGGCATGGCTGACACCCAGATCGCGTGCGAGCTGCCGCAGCGACAGGCCGTCGACACCCGATTCGCGCAGGGTGGCCTCGGCGCGGCGGAGCACGGCGGCGCGCAGGTCGCCGTGGTGATAGCGCGGGGCGGCGGAGTTCATGGTGGCTGCAGGATATCGAACCGCCGGACCGGTGTAGGCATTGACCACAATGTAGTCGTTGGCTACATTATGGGCATGTCCAACCTCTTCGGGAATGTTCTGCGCGCACATCAGTGGGTCTACGAACGCAGTCACGGGGTGATCGGCCATCGGCTGTTGTTCGGCAACCCCACGCTGCTGCTGCGCACCACCGGGCGGCGCACCGGGCTCCCGCGGACCACGGCGCTCACCTACGGGCGCGACGGGGAGGCGTACCTGGTGGTGGCGTCGAACGGCGGTGCCGCGAAACCGCCTGCGTGGCTGGCGAATCTGCGGGCACACCCGGACTGCGAGGTGCAGGTCGGCCGCCACCGGTACCCGGTCACGGCGCGTCCCACGCTGCCCGGCGACCCCGACTACGCCCGGCGCTGGGGCATCGTCGATCGCGTCAACAAGGGCCGCTACACGCGCTACCAGCAGCAGACCGACCGCCGCATCCCCATCGTCGAGTTGTCGCCGCGCCGGGCGTGATCGACCGGCTCACGACACCGGAACGAGCCGAATCTCCTGTCGGCCCTTGCGATCTCGCACATCTACGCCGAGGGCGGTCAGCTGCTCCTCGACCTCCTCGACCGTGCCGGGCTTGTCGTCGTCCAGCGCGCGGCGGCGATTGCGCAGCAGCGCATCGACCGTCGCGCCGGTCTCGGGTCTGCCGTCGACCCAGGTGATGTAGTCGCTGGCGAGCGGGTCGTCGCGGTCCTGCCAGGGGTAACCGTGGTCGCGGAAGGCGCGGGCGAGCGCGGCGGCGGGCAGGTCGCTCGCCTTGCAGCGGGCCAGCCGCAGGCCGCGGCGGTCGGTGAGGACCAGGTCGGCGCCCTCGCGGAAGACGGCCTCGACCCGGCCCCGCTCGATGTACCGGGCGCGGCCGTCGCGGGACAGCTCGAGATGATCGTCGGCGATGGTCAGGGTGGGGCATTCCTTGCGGGCGATCTCGAACAGCACCGCGCCGCCGACGATTCCGAGGATCGCCGCGATCGGCACCAGCAGGGCGGGCGGCAACTTCATCGCCACCCGAACCGGCCCGGGCGCCGACTCCACGGTGTCGAGCAGCCATTGACCCACGGCGGGCAGCGCGAAGCCGACGCCGCAACCCAGTGCCAGGCCGCCGATCGTGAACACCCAGAGCCAGAAGGCGGGGAACTTCAGGACCGTTGCCGGGGATGTGTCGGTCACGATTCCTCCTCGACCGGGGGACGAAGCAGGCGCGCCACCGTGGTGTGCACGAGGGCGCGCGGATCGTGCGGGTTCTCGGGGTCGATATTCAGGAACGCGGCGTCGATGATCGACAGGATCCAGCGGGCCGTGTCCTTCGGGGGCAGTCCGGGATCGATCTGTCCCGCCGCGATACCGCGCTCGAGCAGGTCGGTCAGCGCCTGCGCGCTCTGGGTCGCGTCGGCGCCGACCACCGTCGCCAGCTCCTCGTCGTGGCCCAGGCGGCGCAGCAGCTCGACCAGCAACCCGGGCGCGGCGGGATCGGTGGCCTCGGCGGCGAGGCCGTCGACGATGTCCAGGATCGCCGCGAGGCAGTCGGTGCGGTCGAGATGCCGGGCGATCAGCTCGGAGTGTTCGGGAATCGACTGCTCGAAGATCGACCGGAACACGGCGGCCTTGTCCGGGAAGTAATAGAAAACGCTGCCCGGGCTGAGGCCCGCGGCCCCGGCGATCTGCGCCGCGGTGGTCCGCTCGTACCCGTGCTCGGCGAACAGCGCGGTGGCCGCGCGGGTGATCGTGCGGCGGCGTTCGCCGACGCGCTCGGGGTCTCGGGTGCGGGCCATGACGGCATATTATCAATTAACTGAACAGTCAGTCAAAGAAAAGTTCAGGCGACCACGGCCAGCAATGTTGTTGCGGCGCTGGTCAGTTCCTGCTCGCCGTGCAGGTCGGCGCGCTGTCGCGCCTCGTCGACGCCGATGCCTCGGCTGGCCAGCCGCCAGACCGTCTCGGGATCCATGCGTACCGAGGCGGCAGGGTCGTCGGCGGGTGTCGCCGTGAGTTCCCAGGAGCTGCCGTTGCTCACCGCCGCCCACCGGCCACCGGCCGGGCCGGTGATCTCGAACAGCACCGAGGTCCCGGCCGGGCGAGCCCGATCATGGAGCGCGACGGGCAGTGCGTGCAGGAACGTCGCGAGGACCGGCCGCAGCAGCGACACGTCGTCGGCGCCGGGCCGGGATACCGCGTCGCGGATCTGCTGCTGGTGCACCCAGTACTCGGTGTAGTCGCGGGCGATGTCGAGCCACGCCGGGCTGGGGCCGGGGCCCGCCCACGACACGTTCAACGGCGCGGGGGACGCGAGATCCGTCGCGGCCCAGACCGCGTCGAGCTGCGGGCCGAGGTGGCCCACCAGGTCGACCATGGTGCGCGGGCTGCACTGCCGCATGGCCCGGACGAATTCGTCGTTGGTCCGGGCGAGGTAGCCCGGCAGTGTCTCGTCGTCGGCGAAGACGGCGCCGCCGTGGCCGTCGCGCGCGCCGGAGATCCGGCGCAGATAGTCGTTGAGGATGTGCGCGGTCACGTCTCGCACCGCCCAGCCCGGGCAGACCGTCGGCCTCGCCCACTCCGCGGGGGTGAGCGATCCGAGCAGGTCGAGCAGCGCCTGTCGTTCCCGTGGAAACAGCGGCCGGGTGTCGAGTGGGATCATGCCCCCAGTGAACCGGCGTCGCCGACCGCCGCGCGAGTGTTTTCCGGCGAGTCACTCGTGCCGCTTGGCCTTGTCGTCGGCCCAGCCCGCCAGCAGGACCCCGACCGCGGTCAGCAGGAGCATGGCGATGAACCGCACCGACCAGCCGCCGGGAAGCCAGTCGAACATGCCCCACAGCTGCGACTTCTCGTGATCGAACAGCTGGCGCAGCGCGGCCTGGGCGAAGAAGACCATGAGGATCATTCCGGCGACCTGCAGGCCCACATAGGTTCCCTTGCTCATTCGGTGTGTCCGTTCGTCCGGGGGGCGATTCCTTTCGATCTTCGCCCGGCGCCGCCCGTGCCCACATCGCCCGGCGGTCGGCGTCCGGGTCATTCTCGGGTCATCCTCGGGTCGGACGGCGATCGGCCGCAGGTCGCACCGGCCGGACGCCGCCCGGCCGTTCCGAGAGGTCACCGCCGGTCCGCCAAATCCGTTGTGCAGGTTCACCGCTCACGCTTCTGGACATTTCCGGCACCGCGGTTGTGTCGTAGCCTGGCCGACCGACGGCGACGGAAGGAGCAGGATGGGCGGCGAGTCCTTCGGATTCACCTCGCGGTACTGGGAGCCGCCGTCCGAGCGGATCGCCGAGCTGATCCGCGCCGGCGTGGAGATGGTGCTCGACCATCCGGAGCTGATGTACGAGGCGATGGACGATGCGTCGCTGGCCGCCGCGAGCCCGGCCATCGCCGCCGAACCGCGGCTGGCCGAGGCCGTGCGGGCCTGCGTGCGCGCGAACCTGACGCACTGGTGCACGGCCAACCTCGCCGCACCCGGTGTGCCGGTGGCGCCGAACCTGTCGGCGGAGAACGTGAACATCGCCCGCGACGTGGTGCGGCACGGGTTCGACGAAATGCTGGTCACCAATTTCCATGCCGGGCAGAACGCGGCGGTCCGCAAGTGGGCGCAGCTGGCGTTCCTGCTGAGCCCGGATCCCTACGAGGTGCGCGAATTGCTCGACGTCATCATGGGTTCGGTGTTCGCGTTCATCGACGACACGCTGGCCGGTGTCTTCGAGCTGATCCAGCGCGAGCGCCGCAACCTGGCCGACGTCGACCACACCGAGCGGATGGAGACGCTCAACCTGCTGCTCGGCGGCGCGCCGATCAGCGCGGGCCGGGCCGGTGCGCGGCTGCGCTACGAGCTCGACCGTCGGCACCTGGCGGCCGTGGCCTGGAACGACTCGTATCCCACCGATCCGGAGCCGCTCGAGCTCGCGGTGAACGCGCTGGTGCGGGCCGCGGGATCGATGCAGCCGCTGACGATCGTGCCCAGCCCGTCCACGCTGTGGGTGTGGCTGCCGATCGAGCAGCTGCCGCCGCTGGCCGAGGTGCGGCGGGCGCTGGCCGAGACGACGGGGGTGCGGATGGCGATCGGGTCGGTGGGTGACGGGATGTCCGGTTTCCGGCGGGCCCACCTGGATGCCGTTGCGGCGCAACGGCTGATGCGCCGATTACCGTCGGGGGAGCGGCTGGCCACCTACGACGAGGTGGAGGTCGTCGCGCTGGCCACCGACGGCGACGAGGAGCGGGCGCGGGAGTTCGTCACGCGCACCCTCGGGAACCTCGTCTCCGCGGATGCCGACCTGCGCGAGACGCTGCGGATCTACCTGCACGAGGGCTCCAACACCACCCGGACCGCGCGCTCGATGTTCACCCACCGCAACACGATCGTGCACCGGCTCGACCGCGCCCGCGGCCTACTCCCGCGCCCCCTGGACCAACGCCCCCTACAGGTAGCCCTGGCACTGGAAATAATCCGCGTAGTCGGCGTCACAAGCAACGACTGACCCACCGCCCCGACGCCGAATCGAGCCTCACCGACCATGCCCCGAGCCAGCCTCGCTGCCATACCCCGAGCCCGTCCCGACGACCGTGCCGCGAGCCGCTCTCGTCGACTGTGCCGGGAGCCGGTCTGGTTGGCTGTGCCGGAGCCGGTCTGGTTGGCCGTGCCGCGAGCCAGTCCTGGTGACTGTGCCGCGAGCCGGTCCTGGTGACTGTGCCGCGAGCCGGTCTCGTCCACTGTGCCGCGAACCAGTCCTGCTGACGATGCCCCGGGCCAGCTCCGTTGACCTTGTGCCAGTCTCGCTGGCTGGATGCCCGAGCCAGTATCGCCTACTTTTGCCTGAGCCATCTCGCTGGCTAGATGTCTGAGCCAGTCTCTCCTACTTTGCCTGCGCCAGTCTCGCTGGCCAGATGCCTGAGCCAGGCTCTCTTGCTTATGCCTGAGCCAGTCTCTCTTGCTTATGCCTGAGCCAGGCTCCCTTGCTTATGTCCGAGCCAGGCTGCTCTCCTACTTATGCCCGAGCCAGGCTCCCCTACTTATGCCCGGGCCAGGCTCCCCTACTTATGCCCGAGCCAGCTCCCCTGCTTATGCCCGACGAAGGAGGGCGATACTGCACAACCGTGCTTCGTAGCGTTGTGCACTTTCGCCAGTCCTCGGTGTGGGACTTCGGGATAGAGTGTCGCAGCGGTGAATATCGCCGCGCACCAGTGTGCCCTCGCATCGTCGAACGGGGAATAGCATGGCCGCCCACCCGATCAGGGAAGTGTCACAACATAATTCGTTCCGGCATGGTGAACATTACCAATCGGGGGGCGTGGCGTGACGGTGGCGAACGGCATTACCGACGGCGGAATTGCGCGGATCGATATCGCACCGGCCGCGGTGAATTATCAAGCGCTGTCCCGGAAAATCGTCGACGGTCTCGATCTCGGCCCGCTCACGGACCATCCCGGCAAGGACCCGGCCGTGCGCAGCGATCTGCTCGCGGTGGTCGCCTGCTGCATGGAGAGCGTGGTGGCGGCGGCCCGGACGGGCGCGCCGGTCCCCGAGCGCGCGGCGGCCCGGATGGCGGGCATCGCGGCCCGCTGGGCCGAGCGGCAACTGCCGATCGCGATGCTGCAGCACGCGGTGCACGCGGGCGCCGAGGCCGTGGTCGAGCCGGTCGTCGCCGCGGGCCGCCGGACCGTGGCCGGTTTGCCCGCCGCGGGGCTGGTGCTGATCGAATCGCTCCGCACGCTGTCGACCGCGATCGCGCGCGGCTACACCGGTGAGGTGCGGGCCATGACCCGGGCCGACCGGGTCGAATCCCACACCCTGGTCTCGGCGCTGCTGGCGGGCCGCGCCGATTCGGTCATGGTGCGCCGCAACGGAATCGAGCTCGCCGCCACGTACCTGGTCGTGGCCGTCGCGTTGGGCCCGCATCCGGACGAGCACGATCCCCGGCTCGACGCGGGCGTGGTCGCGCGCCGCAAACTGCGCCGCGTGCAGGCGGAGCTGGCGTGCGAGGGCGGCGCGCGGGTGCTGTCGATGCTGAGCGTCGACGGCGGCACGCTGCTGATTCCGGTGCGGGCGGCGGGCGACGAGGCCGACGCCGCGCTCGACGACCTGATCGACCGGATCGGCCGCGCCGCCGCGGCACCGATGACGGCGGCGGTCGTGTCGGCCGCCCGCGACGACGTTCCGCGCGCCGCCGAACGTGCGCACGAACTGCTGGATCTGGCGCTGCGCCTGGGCCGCGGCACCGGGCTGCACCGGTTCCGGGAGCTCGCCTGCGAATATCAGCTCGTCCAGCCGGGCCCGGGAAATCGGCAATTGCGCGCGCTGCTCGACCCGCTCCGCGACGAGCCGGAATTGCTGGACACCGTCGAGGCCTATTTCGCCGCCCAGTGCAAACGCGAATCCGCGGCCCGCCGGCTCGGCATTTCGGTGGGCGCCCTCCGCCGCCGGCTCGACCGCATCGCGACCCTGACCGGACTGCGGCCCGACGCACCCGCGGACCAATGGTATCTGCGCGCGAGTTACATTGCGCGCATTGTCGATCCGCGTTCCCCCGATCCCGCACTGTGAATTCTCCGATATCGGGGGTATGACCACTGGTAGGTACCACAGAATGCGGAACAGCCGGCGCGGGTGCTGTTAGCGTCGGCGGCAGGAGGTGGTCATGACCGCAGAGCGGCGGTTCGATGCCGACGTGCTGATCGTCGGGTCCGGATTCGGGGGCAGCGTCACGGCGCTGCGGCTGGCGGAAAAGGGATACAGCGTCGCCGTCATGGAGGCGGGGCGCCGTTTCGACGACGCGGATTTCGCCGAGACCAACTGGGATCTGCGCCGCTATCTGTGGGCGCCGCGGCTGGGCTGCTACGGAATTCAGCGCATTCACCGGCTGCGGGACTGCTTCATTCTCGCCGGGGCGGGCGTCGGCGGCGGTTCGCTGAACTACGCCAACACGCTGTACAAGCCGGGCCCGGCGTTCTTCGGCGACCGGCAGTGGGCCGATATCACCGACTGGGACGCCGAACTGAGCCCGCACTACGAGCAGGCGCGGGCGATGCTCGGCGTGGTCGAGAACCCGCACCCGACGCCCGCCGACGAGATCATGCGCTCGGTGGCCGAGGATATGGGCGTCGGCGACACCTTCGTCCCCACGCCCGTCGGCGTATATTTCGGCGAGCCCGGAAAGACCGTGCCGGACCCGTATTTCGGCGGCGTCGGCCCGGACCGCACCGGCTGCATCGAATGCGGCGAATGCATGTCCGGCTGCCGCCACGGCGCGAAGAACACTTTGGTCAAGAACTATCTCGGGCTCGCCGAGCGGGCCGGTGCCCGGGTGCATCCGATGACCACCGTGACCGCGATCCGGCCGCAGCCCGACGGCAGCTGGCTGGTCGACACGCGCAGGACGGGCCCCTGGGTGCGGCGGCGCCGCGGCACCGTCTCGGCCCGGTACGTGGTGCTGGCCGCGGGGACGTGGGGCACCCAGCAGCTGCTGTTCCGGATGCGCGATACCGGTGTGCTGCCGGATCTTTCGGCGCGCCTGGGCGTGCTGACCCGCACCAATTCCGAGGCCATTCTCGGCTCCGGCCGCGTCGAGGTCGACCCGGAGCTGGATCTCACCGCGGGGGTGGCGATCACCTCGTCGTTCCATCCCACCGGCGACACCCACATCGAACCGGTCCGCTACGGCAAGGGCTCGAATGCGATGGCGCTGTTGCAGACCTATCTCGTGGACGGCGGCCACCGGACCCCGCGCTGGGCGCGGGTATTGGCGACGGCACTGGCCCATCCGGCGCGGACGGTGCGGCTGCTGCGCACGCACCGGTGGAGCGAGCGGACGTTGATCCTGCTGGTCATGCAGAGCCTGGACAATTCGATCACCACCTACACCCGGCGCGGACTCTTCGGGCGGCGGTTCACCAGCAAACAGGGCTACGGCGAACCGAATCCGGCGTGGATCCCGGCCGGGCACGAGGTGACCCGGCGGGTCTCCGACAAGCTCGGCGCCACCCCCGGCAGCACCTGGCCGGACATCTTCGGCGTGCCGATGACGGCGCATTTCATCGGCGGCTGCGTCGTCGGCGCCGATGCCGAGCGCGGCGTCATCGACCCGTACCACCGGGTCTGGGGGTATCCGACGCTGAGTGTGGTGGACGGGTCCGCGATCTCGGCCAATCTCGGGGTGAATCCGTCGCTGACCATCGCGGCGCAGGCCGAGCGGGCGGCCTCGCTGTGGCCGAACCAGGGCGAGGCGGACGTCCGGCCGGAGCAGGGGGAGGGCTACCGGCGGCTGCGGGCGGTCGTGCCGCGGCACGCCGTCGTCCCGGCGGGCGCACCCGCCGCGCTGCGCCTGCCGCTGCACGTCGTGCGCGACTCGTCGTCGGATCGGACCGGCGGCAGATCGGCCTGATCCGGGCCGCCTCGCACGCTGCCGCGGGACCGGTCCGGGGCGGGCTCGCTACCGTGGTCGGTCGGTCGCCCGTGTACCCATGGCCCGTTCGCTCGGCGGGACAAGGCGTTTCGCGCGCTCGGCAAATGGGGAACCAAACAGGTGGTGAGACGCGAGGGGGATATGCCTAGCAACCAACCGCCGCTGGCCGGGCTGCGTTCGGTGACCGGGTGGCTGCTCGAACACATGCTCGACCGGCCCGACGGGCGATCGCGCAAGCTTCCCATAGTGGTCGCGCTGGGGCCGCGGGGCAGCGGCAAGACGGCACTGCTGCGGACGGTCGAGCGCCGCGCCGCGATGGTGCCGCACGCCTATCTCGACTTCCACCGGTACCTCGATATCGACGGGCGCGATCACCTGCCGCCGCGCGAGGTGCTGGGCAAGCTGGCCTTCGGACTGAGCAAGGACGTCAAACAGTTCGGGCGGCTGGCCTTTCCGCGCCTGTGGCTGTGCCTGATGGTGGTGGGCAGCTCCGTGCACATCAACGCCGGGGACCGCCGTCAGGCCCTGGCCGAGCTGCGGGGCGTGCTGCAGGACAACCAGCCGGTCGAGCAGAATCGCGAAGACGTCATGCGGCTGGTGGAGTTCGCGGGCGAGGTCGCCAGCGGCCAGCAGCTGCCCGGATGGGCGGCGCCGGTGACCGACCTGCTGCTGAGCGGGCTGGGCCGGGTCGAACGCTGGCGCATGCTGCGCCGGATCCAGAAGCTGTCCAGCGCGCAGGGAAACGCCGAGGACGTGCTGATCGACATCGCCGGATGGGCCGACGACGGCGACGGGGAGGACGAGCGCGCCGAGGCCGACGCCATCTTCTACGAGGCCTTCCTCACCGATCTGCAGCGCGCCTACAGCGGCGTCAACCGGATGCGCCGGACGATGAATTGCGTTGTGCTGCTGGACAATGTGCACACCGACAGCGGTCGGCGGTTCCTGTTCGATCTGCAGCGGGCGCGGCAGCGGGGCGACGACGACGGCGATCCGATGGTGGTCTTCGCCACCAGCCGTACCTGGATTCCCTACTGGGACGAGGGCTGGCATCATCCCGGCGGGCACCACCTCGGGCGCGGTGAGGTGCCGCTGCCGCCGACCTACCGGACCGGCGGGCACACCCTGCCCACCCCGCGCCGCTCGGCGGATATCGATGACGACTGGCGCCGTGCCGAGCCCGGGGAACTGCCCTGGAATCCCTGGTACCTGCTCGATATCAGCAGGCTCGCCGCGGCCGATGTCGTCTCCGTGGCAGCCGAATTCGGCCACCATCCGCGCTCGCGGGTGACCGAGTTCGTTCAGCACCTCACCGCCGGGCATCCCGGTGGCGTGGTCGACGTTCTGACCGCGACCGCCGGTGTGGTGCCGGGGGCCGAGACCACGGATCTGCGCGGGGCGCTCGACCTGCCCACGCGCCGGAGCCTGCCCGAGGGCGAGGACGGGGCCGCGGGCCCGTGCACACTGGGCGCGGCCATACTGCGAGAACTGCTGCAGGACTTCGACTCCGGCGCGCAGCGCGATCTGGTCACGGCGTCCGCGGCGCGCAATGTGGACCTGCTGTATCACCCGGAGGTGCTCGATTCCCCTGCGCCACACGGTGAGGAGCTGCTCGAGCATCTGCGCAACAACCTGTGGGTCCGCGAACGCGGCGGTGCCGAACCGGATTTCGAGATCGATCCCTGGCTGCGCCGGTTGCTGCTGCACGCGCTGGCGGCGCGGGACGCGTCGGATCCGCTGAACTGGAAACGCACCCATGCGATGTGCCGCGACATCTACGAGCACAGCGGGCGCCCCGGTGCGGCGCGCTATCACGATCTGGCGCTGGGGAACCTCGATGCGGTGATCGCCTACCTGCGGGCGCCGCTGGACTCGCACGATATCGAATTCGACGTGCCCGCCGCCGAATCCTGGCTGACGGACCTGGATCTCATCACCTCCGCCCCGAACGCCCTCGGCCGGGAGCTCGCCCCGGGCGACCTGGTGGCCGAACTGGTCGGGCGCGACCGCGACGAACTCGGCGAATCGCTGGGCTGGCTGATCGCGGCGCTGTGGATCGCGCACGATCCGCTCGGGGATCCGCAGCGAAAGCTGGACACGACGATCGAGAACCAGTTCCGGCACCTGGCCATCGGCCGCGGCCGCGGGGCCATGCTGCTGTACGAACGCGGGGAGAGGTACCGATGAGCCTGCGAGACGACGAGCCGATCATCCCGCCGCAGCCGAGGTGGCGCCGCTGGATCTGGGTGGGCGCGGGCGTGGTCGCGGTGGTGGTCGTCCTGGCGGTGGCGCTGATCCTGGTGCCGGTGCTCGCCGAGCGGGCCGACCGCTGCGGTGCGGGCGTGTGGCACACCGGCGAGCAGGGGGAATGTGTCGGAATCACCGATGGCGCCTATGTTTTCGATGACGACCTGGCGCCGGTGGAGCGGCTGATCCGCGCGGAGAACGATGCCATCGGGGCCGAGCCGTACGTGTCGGTGGTGGTGATGCTGCCGATGACCCTGCACGACCCCGACGTCGTTACCGTCGAATGGGTGCGCCACCAGCTGCAGGGTGCGCATCTGGCGCAGCGGGAGGCCAACCGCGACGACATGTGGTTCGGCAGGTCGCCGAGAATCCGTCTGCTGCTTGCCAATCCGGGCAGCGGTCTCGAGCATTGGCAGACCGTCGTGGACGAGGTGCAGCGCCGCCGCGACAGCGAGCACATCGTGGCGGTCACCGGGATCGGGCTCAGCTTCGGCACCGCGGAGGAGGCGATGCGCGCCTTCTCGGGCAGGCAGATGCCGGTGATCGGTTCGACGCTCACCGCGGACAATCTGTCCGAGATCCGCGGTTTCGCGCGCGTCTCGCCCACCAGCGCGGCGCAGGCACGGGCGGCGGCCACCTATCTGAAGCAGCGGGCGCACACGGCATTGCTGGTGCACGACAGCAATCCGAACGATCTCTACCCGCGCACGCTGGCCGACGAGTTCCGGCGCAGTTTCGTCGACGACGACCATCGGCTGGTGGGGCGCCCCGAGCCCTACATCTCCGATGCCGACGGAGTCGAGAGCACCCTGCATCAGATGATGCCGAACGTCTGCCAGGCCAGACCGGAGGTGGTGTATTTCGCGGGGCGCTCGCGGCATATCGCCACGCTGATCACCGCCCTGGCGGAGCGGCCCTGTCCGCGCGACCCGATCACGGTCGTCACCGGGGACGATCTGGCGATGTACGGGACGCCGAGCGAGGCCGTGCAGGTGGCGCTGGAGAACAATGTGTCGGTGATCTATACGGGTCTGGCGCATCCGGAGGCGTGGCAGCGGCATCCGGAATCGTTCAACGGACAGTCGGTGGATCATTTCACCCGCCGGACCTCCGACCGGCGGTGTGAGCTGTGCTATCGGGACCTGTTCCCGGGCGAACCGCTCGACGACGGATTCGCGGTCATCTCCTACGATGCGGTGGCGACGGCGGTCTGGGGGGCCCGCAAGATGGCGACCTCCGAAGGACGCCCGGGCAACCTGCCACCGGGAAGCCCGGTCACGGCACCCGAGATCCTGCAGGTGCTGAACCGGATGCACGGCGAGGTGTATGTGCGCGGCGCCAGCGGGACGATCTCGTTCGACGAGCGCGGCAATCCGGTGAACAAACCGGTGCCGATCCTGCGGCTGCGCCCGGGGCAGTCGGCGGAGTTCGTGGACCTGGCCTGGCCGGACTCCTGAGGCGGCCGCCGTTGTGAACCACCACAGCGGCGGCTCCGAGGTCGCGCTGTCTCAGTATGTTCGAGGAGACATCCAGGGTTACCGGCATTTCAGGGGTGAGTATGCGGGAGTACCGGACGGGTGGTCAGGGTTGGCGCGCGGCCCTGATCCGTGGACTGTGCCGGATCTTCGTGCGCCCGACGCTGGCCCGGTGGCCGCTGCGGGGCGTGCTGGCGCCGTGTATGGCGCTGGTCGATCTGGTGCACCGGCCGGTGCCGCGGTTGCGCGGCACGGTGCACGAACGGGTGGACGGCGGTGACTGGTGTGCCGAGCTGGTGCGGCCGCGCGACGGGGTGACGCGGGACGGGGCGATCGTGTACTTCCACGGTGGCGCGTTCGTGTTCTGCGGCCTGGCCACGCATCGCAGGATCGTCGAGCGGCTGGCGCTGCGCACCGGGCTGCCGGTGCTGTCGGTCGGCTACCGGCAGCACCCGGTCGGCCGGTTGGACGCGTCGATGGACGACGCGGCGGCGGCCGTACGCTGGTTGCACGATGCGGGCATCGGCACGGGATCGACTGTGTTCGTGGGTGATTCGGCCGGTGGCTATCTGACCTTCCAGCTGGCGCTGGAGGCGGCGCGGCGTGGTCTCGACCGTCCCGCCGGGGTGGTCGGGCTGGCGCCGCTGCTGAACCTGGATCCCGCGGCGAAACTCGCGCACGCGAACGCCGAGTCCGACGTCTTCCTCCCGGCCCGCCGCTTCGCCGAGGTCGCGGCGGTGATCGCCGGTGACGACTCGGGTGGGGTGGATCCGCGCCGGTCACCGGTGAACGGCGCGGTCGCCACGCTGCCGCCCGTGCTGCTGATCTGCGCCGAGGACGAGGTGCTGCGCGCCGACGCCGAACTGCTGGCCGATCGCCTCGACGGCACCGGTGTGCCGTACACCTTGCAGATCTGGCAGGGGCAGGTGCACGCCTTCCCCGTCCTCGGCCATCTGTTACCGGAAAGCCGTGCGGCCCTTGATGAGATCGCGAACTTCATCACCGGCGTGCTGGACCGGCGGGCGGCCGAGGCGGGGTGAATCGCTAGAACTGGAGCACGACCCCGGCACCCTCGCGCTCGCAGTTGTTTCCGAAGGTGTGCGTGTAGTCGACGGCGCGGCCGTTCCAGGTCCCGGTCGCGGTGATCGTGACGGGATCCCAGATCTTGGTGCACATCCGATGCGGGTCCTGCGGCAGCGCATCGAAGTCGCCGTCGACCGCCGCCAGCGCATCACACGCGGCATCGACATTCGGATGCGTCCCACCCCGCGGCTCACAGCTCAGCGTCACCTCCCGCTCGGCCGGGGCACCCGCCTCACCGCGCGCCACACTCAGCGTGACCTGCGCCGCCACCACGGGCTCGGCCCCGCCGGGCGCGGCAAGGGCGGCACCGGCCAGCACCACGCCGGACACGATGAGCAGGGGTCGAATAGGCTTCCGCATACGTGCGCCTCCGATCGGTCGTGATCAATCCTCACCTGATCCGTCGTCCCCCAGGCCCCAGCGTTACGCCCCGACAGCCCGGCAGACACCGACCACCGAGCCTTGGTGGCGCAGACCCGTATACACGGCGATCGGCGGTAACCGCTCACCACCACCCGAGGATGGGCTGCAGCTGCCTGCCGAGTTCGGGGGCCAGGGAGCGGGAGTAGGTGGCGGTCAGGTGGTGTTCGTCGTGGTAGAGCAGGATGTTGCCGACCTCGACCGGGCAGATCTGGGGTTCGCAGACGGCGTCGGTGAGGTCGATGGGGAAGACGTTGGGGTAGGCGGCGGCCGAGACCGCGGCCGGGTTGACGGGGTCGAGCGCCTCGGCGCGCGGCATACCGCAGCTGAGCCGGTCGCCGCCCTGGGCCAGGCAGTCGATGGCGCGGTAGCGAATCCCGTTGTGGCGCAGCCACGGTGTGTCCCGGACCGCGACCACATTGAGGCCGCGATCGGCCAGCTCCGTCCATACGTCCACATAGTCGGCGGGGGTCTCGTCGCCGGTGGTGTCGCGCGGGCGGGTGCCGGTCGTGAAGACCCAGTCCGGGCGTTCGCTGCCCAGCCGGTCGATCACGTCGCGGGACCAGTCGCGGCAGTCGGGGATGCGCTCGCCCTTGTAGCTCGGTTCCTCGGCGACGGTCAGCGGGCAGCCCATCTTGAGATACACGACGATGCGGAACATGTACTGCTCGGCCAGATCCTGCAGCGCCGGAATCCAGTGCTCGGCATGCGAACTGCCCACCACGGCCAGGGTGCGGCGCGCCGCGGGGCTGCCGTAGGTGCAGGTGACCACCTCGCGGGTGTCGAAGTCGGCGATGCATCCGTCGCGCGCCGGATAGGCGGCGTCGCCGGGAGCGTCGTTGATCGACGGCCGCATCGGGGCCTCGGGGGCGCCCGCGCCGGCGGCGAGCAGCTCCGCGCCCGGATACGTGTCGGGGTCGAGAATGCCGACCGGGCGGGGCGGATGGGAGCCGACGACCACGATCCACACCGCCGCCAGCGTCGCGACGGCCGAACCGGTGACCGAGACCGCGACGCCCGCCCGGCGGCGATAGGCGTCCGATACCAGGGTCTTCCCGGTGCGCAGCGGCTGCTCGACGAACCGATGCGTCGCCCACGCCGCCGCCAGTGACAGCCCGATCACGACGAGCCCGTCGCCGAAATCGGCCGCGGGCCTTCCGCGTTCGGTGAGATAGAAGATGAGGATGGGCCAGTGCCACAGGTACAGGGCGTAGGCGATGTCGCCGAGGCGCAGCATCGGACGCCAGGTGAGCAGGCGATTGGGCAGCGGAAGCCCCCGCGGGTCGGCGGTATTGCCCGCGACGATCAGTGCCGCCGCCGCGCCCACCGGCAGCAGCGCGGCCGGTCCCGGGAAGGACGCGGCGCCGTCGAGGATCCAGCCGCACGCGACGACCGCCGTGATCCCGAAGGCCGCCAAGGCGAATCGCATCCACCGCGGCGGCGCGAGGTAGGGCACCACCAGCGCCAGCACGGCACCGGCCAGCAGTTCCCAGGTCCGCGCGAAGGTGTCGTAGTAGTTCCAGCCCGGACTGCCGGTGCTGCCGTGCGCGGCGTAGACGAACGACAGGAACCCGAGCACCGCGAAGACCGGCAGCGACACCCGCCGCAGCATCGCCGGATCGGCCACGGTCGAGCACAACCACGCCAGACCGGCGACGAGCAGCACCGCGGCCAGGTAGAACTGCCCCTGCACCGACATCGACCACAGATGCTGCAGCGGGCTGACCGAGGGGTCGGCGGCCGTGTAGTTCGACCACGACAGCGCCAAGTGCCAGTTCTCGTAGTAGAACAGCGACGCCAGCACCTGCGACGCCAGATCCGGCCACTGGGTGTACGGGCGCAGCACGACGGCGGCGACCACGACCGCCGCCAGCACGGTGACCAGCGCGGGCAGCAACCGGCGCGCCGTGCGGCGCAGCGTGGCCGCGATCCCCACCGGGCCGGATTCGGCCCGGCGCAACAGCAGCCCGATGAAGAAGTATCCGGAGAGCACGAGGAAGACGTCCACACCGCCGGACACCCGTCCGAACCAGACGTGGAACACCACCACCAGGGCGATGGCGACGCCACGCAACCCGTCCAGGTCGAGGCGGTACGCCGCGGTGCCGGGCCGCTGTGCCGGACGGCGAATCCGCCGGGCGTGGATATCGGTCGGCACTCCCGCCGGCCGCCCCGTCACCGCGCGGATCTCGGCCGGACTCGCCTCACGGCTCTGCGGACCGGCGACAGGTGAACGGGAAGTGGATGCGGCACGCCAACTCTCTTACCACGGTGCTCGAACAGGCGTCGAACGCGGGTGGCCGCTACCTTGCCGAGAGTTCGCTGTGAAGCCGGGCCGCTGCTGCGAGTGCGCCTTCCGGGCCGCTACGGCTGCGGGTGCGCAGTGGTTGAGCGCCATCGTGGCCGGGTCAGGTAGGTGGCCGCGCGCAGCACCCACTCCACCGGTCCGTAGGCGTGCCCACGCAGCCACCATGCGCTGAACCACAGTTGGGCCGCGAAGGTGAGCAGCGCGATGCCGATCACCGCGGGCGGCGGCACGTCGTCGGCGAGCGCGAGCCCGTAGCCGGTGTAGACGAGCATGAACACCACGGACTGGCCGATGTAGTTGGTCGCGGCCATGCGCCCGGCCGGGGCCAGCCGCGCGACCGCGGTGGCCCACCGCGAGCGGGCGAGCCGGAGCACCAGCGCCATGTACGCGAAGGTCATCAGTGGATTCACCAGTTCCTGCACGCCGAACCAGTACGCGGGCGCGTGCAGCCAGCCCGCGCCGTCGGCCCAGGTGACGGCCGAAATCGGCAGTCCCGCACCGAATCCCGCCCACAGCACGCGCGGGGTCCAGCGGCGGATCAGCTCCCCGTCCTCGACGATTCGCCGCTTGCCCGCCGCCATACCGAGCAGGAACATCGCCAGGCTCGGAACGCCCTGTCCGATCCAGGTGAACAGCAGGAACAGCGGTCCGAAGTGCAGCTGGGTCTGCAGGGTGTCGGTGAAGCCGCCGGTGAATCCCTCGGCCAGGCGCCGCAGGTCGAAGATCTGGGCGAGGTCCGCGACCTGTCCGCTGGTCTCGGACCCCGGCAGCAGCAGTGCCGGGAGCGCGAACAGGATGTAGAGAACGGTCCCGGTGACGACCGCGGTGCGCGGGCGGAGCCTGCGCAGCAGGATGAGGATCAGGCACAGCACCGCGTACAGCGTGAGAATGTCGCCGATCCACAACAGCAGGACGTGCGCCGACCCGATCGCGAACAGCGCGCCGCAGCGCCGCAGCAGCCGGGCGCGCGGCGATGCGCCCGCCCGTTCCGCGGCCGCGATCTGCAGCGTGAACGAGTAGCCGAACAGGAACGCGAACAGCAGATAGAACCGCCCGAGGAACAGCCCGTCCACCAGTCCCGTGGTGAAGGTGTCCAGGCCCCCGTCGAAGCGCGGACTCGGATGATCGCGCGGCCCGGTGAGATTCACCAGCGACGTCACCACCACGACATTGGTGACCAGGATGCCGAACAGCGCGAACCCGCGCAGGATGTCGACCTCGGCGATCCGCCGTCCCGCCGCGGTGCGCGTCGACTCGATCGGACCGGACATGCGCCCACGCTATGCCGCGCGATGGGTGATCCGCATCGCCCGCCGTACCGAATCCCCGCGGTCCCAACTACACCCGTGGAACGACCCACCCCCACCCCAACGCAGTATTGACCCCACCCGCCCCGGTGCGGGCGTCTTCGCTTCCCTCTCGCACGCCCTGCGTGTTCCCGCACCGTTTACAAGGTCCTGCAAGGGGTGCGGGATCATGCAAGGCGTGCGGGAAGGTGGGGGTGGGGTAGTCCGCACCGGCGCACCAGGTCTGGGTTGCTGAAGACCGTGATGGTGGTGATTGTGTCGGATGTCGTTGTGAGGACTGCGATTCCGAAGGACTCGTAGGTGTGCGCGTCGCCGCGGAGGTAGGCCGCGGCGGCGGGCTGGCCGTTGACCGAGGTGGGCAGCATGCGCCATGTTCCGGGGGCGCCCAGCACCTGGGTGGACAGGTAGGTGACGCAGGTGTGCTTGCCGGAGAACCAGGTTCGCGACGGCGGCATCTCGATCACGGCATCGCGGTGCAGGAGGCGTTCGAGCCGGGCGGCGTCGGCGGTCTCGAACGCGGCGATGTACTCGTCGAGCAGGGCGCGGCCGCGTGGATCGGTCGGCGCGCCGGGCTGCTCCGCGACGGCGGCCATGTGATCGAGGTGGGCGCGGGCCCGCTGCAGGGTGCTCTTGACCGCGGCGGTGCTGGTGCCGAGCAGTTCGGCGACCTCGGCGGCCGGGAAATCCAGGACGTCGCGCAACAGCAGCACCGCGCGCTGGCGGCCCGACAGGTGCTGCAGGGTGGCGATCAGCGCGAGCCGGAGGCTGTCGCGGGTGACGGCCACCGCCGCCGGATCCTCGGCCTCGGGTGTTACCAGCGCGTCCGGGAGCGGGCCCAGCCACTCGGTGCCGGTGTCGGGATTCGGTGTGGCGTAAGGGTTTCCGCTGGCCGCGTCGAGCCCGGACGGCAGCACGCGCCGGGTGCGATGCCGCAGGGCGGTCAGGCAGAGGTTGGTCGCGATGCGGTAGAGCCACGTGCGTATCGACGAGCGCCCCTCGAATCCCGCATAGGCGCGCCACGCCCGCAGATACGTCTCCTGTACCAGATCCTCGGCGTCGTCGTGCGATCCGAGCATGCGATAGCAGTAGGCCAGCAGTTCACGCCGGTACGGCCCGGCGAGCCCGGTGAACTCGGCATCGGGTGAGCCGTCCTCGGTCTGAGCCATGGCCTTCCTCGGGTTCGCGACAGTCCCGGGGACTGTATCGCGGCCATGCGCGGCGCCGATTTTCCCTGCCCCGAGCCGCGAGCCATTTCCGCATACCTGCGGCGAGGCAATTCCCGCCGACCCGATTCCTTTCCCGGATCCCCATGGTCCATATCCCCGTACCCACCTCGGAAGGAATCCTCATGACCACACAACTCGACCGGGCGGCCCGTGCGGTGATCGACGGTGCGCATACCGCGATCCTCGCCACCAGCAATGCCGACGGCCGCCCGCAGTCGTCGGTGATCTTCGTGAAGTACGAGGACGACGCGATCGTCTTCAGCACGATCGAGGACCGGTTGAAGACCCGCAACATGCGGCGCGACCCGCGGGTGAGCCTGCTGTTGCTGAGCGCCGCCGGGAATTACGTCGAGGTCCGCGGCCGCGCCGACATCGCCCCCGACCCGGAGAAGGCGCTGCTGCGCGAGATGTACGACCGCTACATGGGCGGCACGACCCCGCCGCCCGAACCCGAGGCGGTACGCCTGATCGTCCGCGTCCACCCCGAGCGGTTCTACGTCTGGCCGCCGAGGACCGGCCGGGCATAGAGGCCGCCCATTAATTGAACTATGGTACAAATAGTACGATAGTTCAACTATTGGGAGGCGAGATGGGCACGACGAAGTGGCGCGCGTGGAGCGGCCTGGCGCTGCTGGCATTGCCGACCCTGCTGCTGGGCCTGGACGTGACCGCGCTCTACCTCGTCGTCCCGAACCTGGCCGCGGACCTGCAACCGACCGCGACGGAGACGCTGTGGATCATGGATGCCTACGGCTTCTTCATCGCGGGATTCCTCATCACGATGGGCACGCTCGGCGACCGGATCGGGCGGCGCCGGTTGCTGATGGCCGGAACGGCCGCGTTCGCCGCCGCCTCGGTCTGCGCGGCGTTCGCCCCGGGCGTCGAGTGGCTGATCGCGGCGCGGGCGCTGCTCGGGGTCGCGGGCGCCACCCTCATGCCCTCGACGCTCTCGCTGATCAGCACGATATTCACCGCCCCCCGGCAGCGGGCGTTGGCGATCGGGGTGTGGGCGACGATGTTCGCGCTCGGCATGGCGGCGGGCCCCGTCGTGGGCGGTGTGCTGGTTGCCGAATTCTGGTGGGGCGCGGTCTTTCTCGTGGCGGTGCCGGTCGCCGCGGTGGTGCTGGCGGGCGCGCCGTGGCTGCTGCCGGAGTTCCGGACCCGCGCCGGGCGGATCGACCTGCCCAGCGTCGGGTTGTCGCTGGCGGCGATGCTGCCGATCACCTACGCCATCAAACACGCGGCCGCGCACGGCATCGACCCCCGGGCGTCGATCGCCGTCGTTCTCGGCGGTGGCGCCGCGGTCGCCTTCGTCCGCCGCCAGCTCCGGCTCCCGGAACCGCTGCTGGACATGAAACTCTTTACCGGACGGGCCTTTTCGGCCGCGCTGGCCGTCCTGCTGGTCGGCCTGGTCGGCTTCGGCGGGGTGATGTTCCTGGTCACCCAGTACCTGCAGCTCGTCGAGGGCATGACACCCGCCGCGGCCGGGCTGTGGATGGGGCCGCCCGCGCTGGCCATGCTCGTCGGTGCGCTCGGCGCGCCGCTGGTGGCCCGCCGCGTCTCGCCCGGCATCGTCATGGCGGCCACCCTGGCGCTGTCGCTGATCGGATACGGTCTGCTCGCCGGGGCCGGGATCGACAGCACGCCGACGGTGGTCACCGGATTCGCGTTCGTGTATCTCGGGCTCGGCGTCATCGCCGCGCTGGGGACCGACATCGTCGTGGGCGCGGCGCCCGCGGCGAGGTCGGGATCGGCGGCCGCGCTGTCGGAGACCGTGCAGGAACTCGGGATCGCGGCCGGGGTCGCGCTGCTGGGAAGCCTCACGACGGCGATCTATCGGGCGAGGATCGAGGTTCCGCCGGGTCTGCCGCCCGCCACGGCGGAGATCTACGGCGACAGTCTCTCCGGAGCGTCGTCGGTCGTGGACCAGCTGCCGAATGGGGCCCTCGAGCAGGCGCGCTCCGCGTTCACGAGCGGACTCGGCGGCGCCGCGGTCGCAGCGGGTGTCGCGGTCGCGGCGGCCGCGACGGTCTGCTTCGTGATGCTGCGGCACATCCGGCCCCTCGGTGGTGCCGAGACCGAGGCGGAGCCGATACCCTCGACCTCGTGGAGCGGCGATGATCGGTGAGGCGACGGCGGACGAGCACAGCGGCGTCGACGGGCGCACGCTGCGCGGTCATCGCCGCCGGGCCCAGATCATCGAGGCGACACTCGCCGTCGTCTGCCGCGACGGTGCCGCGGGCGTCACCCATCGGACCGTGGCCAAAGAGGCCGGGATCACCACCAGCCTGACCCTCTACTACTTCGCCACCCTCGACGACCTGCTGGTGGCCGCCCTCACCAGCGTCACCGACGGCTACACCCACCGCATCCGCCGACTCATCGATGACGATGAGGACCCGCTCGGCGGGCTGGCCCGGCTCATCGCCGAGTCCGGCGGTCCGGGCCGCGAGCGCGCCCTCGCCGAACGGGAGCTGTCGACGCTGGCGGCTCGCCGTCCCGCCCTGCGCACCGCGGCGCGCGGCTGGCGCGACAACGTCGCCGAGCTGGCCCGGACGCGAACCGACGACCCCGACGCGATCGAAGCCTTCGTCGCCCTCACCGACGGTTTGTGCACCGCGCTGCTGCTCGGCGACCGCGAGGCCGACCCGGACCATATTCGCGCGGTCCTCACCAGGGCGCTACCGGGGGCATAGCCGGGCGGGGGTGGCGCGACCCGGGCCCGGATGTTTCGATCATGGGCATGACCGCGGAATCACGCATCGTATCGACCGGCCGGGAGATCGCCGCCGGGGCGGACCGGATCTTCGAACTGATCGCCGACCCGGCCCAGCAGCCGCGCTGGGACGGCAACGACAACCTGGCGGAAGCCGCTGCGGGACAACGTCCCAAGGCCGTGGGGGACGTATTCGACATGACGCTGACCAACGGCCAGGTCCGCGAGAACCACATCGTCGAATTCGAGGAGGGGCGCCGGATCGCCTGGCGGCCTTCGGAGCCGGGCGCGCAGCCACCCGGCCACCTGTGGCGCTGGGAGCTCGAGCCGGTGGACGATACGCGCACCCGGGTCACCCACACCTACGACTGGTCGCAGCTGACCGACGAGAAGCGTCTCGTCCGCGCCCGCGCCACCACCGCCGACAAGCTGCGGGCGTCGCTCGACCGGCTCGCCGCCGTCGCGGAGGAGTCCTGAAAACTCCTGCGCCCGTTACCTATTGGTGCGGTAACTGCTCGCGACGAGGGCCGAGCGCAGGTACCACAGCCCGGCCGGTTGGGTGGGGTCGAGACCGGTCAGCTGGGCGACGCGCTTGAGCCGGTAGTCGACGGTGTTGGTGTGCACGTGCAGGGCCCGCGCGGTCTGCTGGCGATTGAGGTTGGTGCCGATGTGCCGGCGGAGCGTGTCGAGCAGTTCGGGATGCGTGTCGAGGGCGTCCAGCAGCGCGCCGAGATGTTCGCGGCCCGGGCCCGGGCGGGTCAGCTGGTATTCGAGGGCGAGCTCGTCGAAGCGGTACAGCCCGGGGCTGCACCGCAGGCGCTGCACCATGTCGAGCAGTTCGTGGGCGCGGCGGGCGGCACCGGGAATGTCGGTGGCGTCGGCGTCCACCACCGCGGCGGTGACCGGCACCTGCGCGTTGCGGGATACGAACGCCACGAACTCGTCGAGATCGTCGTCGGCGAGGGTCTCGGCGGGAACCAGTACCGTGCCGCCGTCGATGCTGAGCAGCGACAGCGCGGTGTCGGCGCAGCGGTCGGCCAGCGCCGCCTGCACCCGGCGCAGCTTGCGCCGCGCGACCACCTGCCGGTTGATCGCCGGGTTGCGTTCGTCGGGGTGCGGCGGAACCGCCAGGGCGACAACGTGATACGCCTCGGCGATCTCGATCCCGGACTCGCGCGCCATCACCGAGGTCGGGTGCCCGGCGAGCAGGGCCGAGGTGAGCGTGTGGACGGCGGTGTGGTGCTCCCCGACGACGCCGCGCAGCTCGCGGACGTAGGCGCGCGACACCGTGGCGTTGATCGTGTCGAGCACGTCGAGCAGCCGCCGCGACGCGCCCTTGACGGTGTCGAAGTCGTCGGGGGTGGCACGGTCGAGGATGAGGTCGAAACCGAGCTTGAAGCCCTCGTGCAGGGCGTGCTGGATGGTGTCGATCGGGATGCCCTCGCGGGCCCAGTTGGCGGCGGCCTGCTCGAGCCGTGCCGTCTTGTCGGGGACGTCGGTGCCGTCGAGCATGCTGATCGCCAGCTCCAGGCACGCGCGCGTGACCGCGGTGATGTCGCCGCGCAGCGCATCGCCGGGCAGCGTCCGGCACGGGGCGACCGTATCGACGAAGTGGCCCACCATCTTTCGCGCCAGCGCCCGCACGTCCTTGAGCGGCGAGGTGACCGGCTGTCCCGACATCGTGAGGTCCCGCTGGTCGGTGCTGATGGCCGTCATCGTGGATTCCCTTCCGCTGCCGCGGCATTCGCGTAGCACCTCACGGTAACGCTTCGGTCACGGGCGCAAGGACAACCGGCCGAGGTTCTGTGACCAGGGCGGGAACCTGGTCGCACGCGATTGTGAGTGGTCACTGGATGCGGACGATTTTGTGAGAAGTCACAACGACGGCCGCGGCCGCTCAGCCCTTGTGCTGGGCGATCTGGATGAGGTTGCCGCAGGTGTCGTCCAGGACGGCGGTTTCGACGACGCCGTGATCGAGCGGCTGCTGGGTGAACCGTACGCCCAGCCCGGTCAGCCGGTCGTATTCGGCCCGGATGTCGTCGACGGCGAAGGAGGTGTACGGGATGCCGTCCTCCACCAGGGCCTTCTTGAACGGGCCCGCCGCGGGATGGCCGTCGGGTTCGAGCAGCAGCTCGACGCCGTCGGGGTCCTGCGGGGAGACCACGGTGAGCCAGCGGGCGTCGCCCACGGGGACGTCGGTCTTCTTCACGAAGCCGAGCACCTCGGTGTAGAAGCGTTCGGCCTTGGCCTGATCGTCGACCAGCACGCTGGTCACGTTGATGCGCAGCATTCGTCTACTCCTTCAGCCAGCGGTCGGTGAGATTCCGCAGCGGTTCGCGATTCAGGTGATGGAACTTGTACCGGCCCTCCCGGCGGGCGCGCACCAATCCGGCGGCGGCGAGCACGTCCAAATGCTGGGAGATGGCCTGCCGGGTGGACGACAGGTGATGCTTCATGGTCAGTCTGCCGCACAGCTCGAACAGGGTCTGTCCGTCGCGCTCGGCGAGTTCGTCGAGGATCACCCGCCGCGTGCTGTCGGCCAGCGCCTTGAACACCTCGCCGGTATCGAACCCGTTGTCCACGCGCCCAGTATATGCAAGTGGCTACTTGCCTGTCACGTCCTAGCCCGGATAACCGCCACGACCTCGGATGCCCTCTTCCTCGAGCGCCCGGGATGGACAACCTTCCCTCCCGAATTCCCGGCACGGAAAACCCCTCGAGTCCCTGGCATGGAAGACCATTTGAGCCCGGCATGGAAGGCCCTCTTGTATTCCCGGCATGGAAGGCCCCTCTTGTATTCCCGGCGTGCTTTTGGCCGGGATCCCCGCCATGCCTGCGCAATCGCCCCGGTCGGCGCGACCGGCCGGAGTAGGCTGAATCCGGCTCGGGTTGGGCGGCTTCCGAGGAGGCGGCATGTCGACGATCGTGATGACCGGTGGTACTTCGGGATTCGGGGCCGTCGCGGCCGGGCGGATGCTGGAGGCGGGAGATGTCCGGCTGATCCTGGGAACGCGGCGGCCGGGCGCTCGCGGCGCGTCGTCCTCGGCGGATGCCGGGCGGCCGGAACTGATTCCGCTCGATCTGACCGAACTGGATGCGGTGCGCGATTGCGCCGCGGTGCTCCGGGAACGCCTGGGCGACACCGCGATCGACGCCCTGGTGCTCAACGGCGGCATCATTCGTCCCGACGTCGCGGGCCGGACGGCCGAGGGATTCGAGACCACGTTCGCCGTCAATCACCTCGCGCACTATCTGCTACTGCGTCTGCTGCTGCCGATCCTGGCCGAGCGCGCGACCGTGGTACTGACCACCAGCGGCACCCACGACCCGGCCACCGGCGCCGGTCTGGTGCCGCCGCGCCACGCCGACGCGCAGCTGCTGGCGCATCCCGAACGCGACCCCGGCCTGGACTCCCGGCCGCGCAGGGCGGGTCAGCATGCCTACACCGCCTCCAAGCTGTGTGCCGTCCTCGTCGTCCGGTCGCTGTCGGAGCGGCCCGACGCGCAGGCCGGTCGGCTCACGGTGATCGCCTACGACCCGGGCCAGGTGTTCGGCACCGGGCTGGCCAAGGACCTGTCGCTGCCCTTGCGCATGGCCTGGTCGCTGTTCGGCACGCCCCTGGGCGGGCCCCTGCGCCGCTTCAGCCCCACCCTCAACAGCCGCACGGACGCCGGAAATGCACTCGCCGACTTGGCCCTCGGCCGGACCACGCCCCCGCCCGGCCATACCTACGCCGCCCTCCGCCGCGGCCACCTCACCTGGATCGACCCCTCCGACCTGGCCCGCAAACCCGAAGTCGCCCAAGCCCTCTGGACCGACAGCGCCAACCTCGTCGCCCTCCCCACCTGATTTCATCCCTCACCGCGGTCGGGCGGGTTTTGATCCCGGTGCGCGTAAGGCGTGAACGAAGGGGGTCGGCGGGGGATCGTCGGCGCATGACCTCCACCGCTGCACGCTCCCGTACCGATAGTGAACTCGACGAGATCTTCGCGCCGCTGTTCGAACAGATCGCCGCCGGTGCGGTCGACCGCGAGATCGATCGGCGACTCCCGTACGAGGAGGTGAACCGGCTGCGCAAGGCGCGGTTCGGGGCGCTGCGCGTGCCCGAGGAGTTCGGCGGGTACGGGGTGGGGGTGCGGCAGCTGTTCCGGCTGCTCATCGAGCTGGCGGCGGCGGAGTCCAATATTCCGCAGGCGCTGCGGGTGCATTTCTCGTTCGTCGAGGATCAGCTGCTCGCCGAGCCCGGCCCGGTGCGGGAGCGGTGGCTGCGCGCGGCGGGGGACGGCGTGCTGGTCGGCAATGCGATCAGCGAGCCCGGCGTCGGCGCCGCCGACCGCTACCGCACCCGCCTGACCCGCGACGGGGATCGCTGGCTGCTCAACGGCGTGAAGTACTACAGCACCGGTTCGCTGTACGCCGATCACATTCTCGCGGCGGCCGACCGGGCGGGGGAGCGGGTCGGTGTGCTCGTCGACGCGGACGCGCAAGGCGTTCGCCAGCATGATGATTGGGACGGCTTCGGTCAGCGGCTCACGGCCAGCGGGACGACGGAGTTCACCGATGTGGTGGTGCCCGAGGACCGGATTCTGGGCCCCGGCTACGGCGTGGCGGGCCCGACGTATTCGACCGCGTACCTGCAACTGGTGCAGCTGGCGGTGCTCGCGGGCATCGCCCAGCGCGCCGAGCGCGATGCCCGCGACTGGGTCGCGCAGCGCACCCGCACCTACACCCACGCCCCCGCCGATCTGCCGCGCCACGATCCGCTGGTGCAGCAGGTGATCGGGAGGCTGTCCGCGGCGGCCTTCGGTGCCCGGGCGAGCGTGCTGGCGGTCGCCGACATCCTCGAGCAGGTGCTGGCCGACGGCGCCCGCGACGAAAAGTCCCTGGCGGCAGCGGAATTGGCCGCGGCTCGGGCCCAGTTGGGTGTCATCGACACGGTGCTGCCCGCGACCAGCCTGCTGTTCGAGGTCGGCGGCGCGTCGGCGACCTCGGAACGGCTGCGGCTGGACCGGCACTGGCGCAATGCCCGCACGATTTCGGTGCACAATCCCGCGATCTACAAGGCCCGCGCCATCGGCGACCACCTGCTCAACGGCACCGAGCTGCCCTTCGCCTGGAGCGCCGGGGAGCGCGCGACCGCCGCGGGAGGTGCCCGGTGACGCGCCGAATCCGGTTCAACGCCTTCGACATGAACTGCGTCGCGCACCAGTCACCGGGGCTGTGGCGCCATCCCGACGACCAGTCGCACCGGTACACCGATCTGAACTACTGGACGGATCTGGCAATCCTGTTGGAGCAGGGGCGATTCGACGGCCTGTTCATCGCCGACGTGCTGGGCACCTACGACGTCTACGGCGGAAACGATATCGCCGCGCTGCGCCAGGGCGCCCAGATCCCGGTGGCCGACCCGCTGCTGCTGGTGTCGGCGATGGCCGCGGTGACGCGACATCTCGGATTCGGCATCACCACCGGAACCGGTTTCGAACATCCGTATCCGTTCGCGCGCCGCCTGTCCACCCTGGACCACCTCACCAAGGGTCGCATCGGCTGGAACGTGGTAACCGGCTATCTGCCTTCCGCCGCACGCAATTTCGGCGCCGACGACCAGCTCGACCACGACGAGCGCTACAACCAGGCCGACGAGTACCTGGAGGTGCTGTACAAGCTGTGGGAGGGCTCCTGGGAGGACGATGCGGTGATTCGCGATGCCGCACAGGGCATTTACGCGGATCCGGCCAAGGTGCACCACATCGGTCATCACGGCAGGCACTACACCGTCCCCGGCGTGCATCTGTCGGAGCCCTCGCCGCAGCGCACGCCGGTGATCTACCAGGCGGGCGCCTCGCCGCGAGGGGTGCGGTTCGCGGCCGAGAACGCCGAGGCGATATTCGTCGCCGCGCCGTCGAAAAGGGTGCTCGCACAGACGGTGTCCCGGATCCGCGACGCGCTGCAGGAGGCGGGCCGCGATCGCTACGCCGCCCGGGTCTACGCGCTGTCCACCATCATCACCGCGGAGACCGACGCCGCGGCACGGCGCAAGCACGAGGAGTACCTGTCGTATGCCAGCGTCGAGGGCGGCCTGGTGTTCATGTCCGGGTGGATGGGCATCGACCTGTCCCGCTACGACCTCGACGATCCGATCGGACAGGTGGAGAGCAACGCCATCCGCTCGGCCGTGGCCGCGTTCCAGGAGGCGGACGACGACGGCCGCGAATGGACCGTGCGCGATATCGGCCGGTGGGCCGGGATCGGCGGGATGGGCCCGGTCTTCGTCGGTTCCGGCGCCACGGTCGCCGACCGGCTGCAGGAGTGGGTGGACGACACCGACGTGGACGGCTTCAACCTCGCCTACGCCATCACGCCCGGAACATTCGAAGACATTGTGCGACACGTGGTTCCGGTGCTGACCGAACGCGGTGCCTATCCCGGGGAGTACGCGCCGGGGACGCTGCGCCACGCATTGTTCGGTGCGGGTGATCGACTTCCGCGGGAGCACCGTGGTGCGCGGTATCGGCTCGGTGGACCTGGTTCCACGGTCCTTCCCGACGACATCGCGCGGCCGGGCGCGGAGCAGCCGATCGATTCCCGCTGATCGCAATACTCCAGCAGTTGCCTTGCAGCCCGGAGGATTTCGCTATGACGACACAGAATTCCCGCTCCGATTCCACCCGTTCCGCGGCGATCGTCGGTGCCGGTCAGACCGGCGTCACCGCGGCGCTCGGCCTGCTCGACGCCGGATTCGAGGTCACCGTGTACAGCGACCGCGATCAGCGTGCGCTGCGCGACGACGTGCCCGCCACCGGCACCGCCCTGATCTTCGGCGAGGCGCAGGCCGCCGAGCAGGCGCTGGGCCTGTCCACCTACACCGACCGCGCCCCGCTGCACGGCGGGCTCACCGTCCGCATCGCCGGGCCCGACCGTGCCGAACTCATCGAATTCGACGGCGCCTTCGACGGTTACAGCGGCGTGGCGGTCGATACGCGGCTGAAGGCGGACGAGCGGCTCACCGCATTTCAGGAGCGCGGCGGTCGCTTCGTCGTCGGCGAGGTGACGCCGGAGAAGCTCGATTCCATTGCCGCCGCACACGACCTGACGCTGGTCGCCACGGGCAGGGGTGGCCTGTCGGCGCTGTTCCCGATCGATGACGCGCGCACCGTCTACGACGCCCCGCAGCGAACCCTGTTGACGCTCACCGTGACCGGTCTCGGCCACGACGAGAACGTCTTCGCCCACCGCAGCCCGGCGGGCGGTGCCCGCAGCGGCTTCTCCATCCTCGGCGATCAGGGCGAGGGCTGGTGGGGTCCGTATCTGCACAAGGACGCCGGGCCGAGCTGGGCGTTCCTGGGCTGGGCGCGGCCGGGCAGCGAGTGGGAGAAGCGTTTCACCGCAGCCGATTCCGCGCAGTCCGCGCACCGCATCATCGTGGACCTGTACCGCGATTACCTGGATTGGGACCTGCCCGAGGTTCTCGCCACGCGCGTGATCGCCGAGGACGAGCATTCCTGGTTGCGGGGCGCGGTGCGGCCGGTGTTCCGGGAAGGGCTGGGGCACACCGCCGGTGGGCACCCGGTCGCCGCGCTGGGCGATACGGCGGTCGCCTACGACCCGATCGCGGGCCAGGGCGCGCAGAGCGGGTTCATCCAGGCGCAGCGGCTGGTCGCGGCCGCCGCCACGCACGACGGTCCGTTCGACGATGCCTGGATCACCGCGCAGTACACCGGCTTTCTCGCCGCGCGGGCGGAACCGGCCGCGCATGTCACCCGCCTGTTCCTGGGCGATCCGGAGCTCGCCGACGTCGGCAATCAGTTCTTCGCCGCGGCGGCGGTCGATCCGCGATTCGCGTCGGCGCTGGTGGGTCTGCTGCACCGGCCGCAACCATTCCACGGCATCGAAACCACCGACGCCGCAGGCGAATTCATCACCGGCGTCACGGGCGAGGACGCCGCCTCGCTCCTCGCACGGTTCGCCCTCGCCGGACGCTTCTCCCGCTCCGGCTACGCCGCCCCCGCCACGGCCCGATAGCCCGGCATCGCCGTCAGCCGTGGTGTGGGGCGTTGCCGACCGGTTCGCGCTCTCGGCGGTCCGGCGGTTCCTCGGCGGGTGCCGCCGCGCACTCCGGATCGATCGTGTCGTAATGCCCGAGGGCGCGGTGCACCAGTAGATCCGCGGGCCGCACGGGCTCCGGATTCGTGGTCCACGGCGCCACGCCGAACGGCAGCCCGGCCCCGTTCCACGGCCACATGGTGTCGGAGAGGTTGTGTCCCGTCGGGCCACCGCTGCATGGCAGGAACGGCTGGAAGCCGTCCGTGGCCGCGTGCCGCCGGACCCAGTGCGACCACAGCCGGTCCACGTTCGCGTGTATGAGCCAGAACACCGGATCACGGGGCGCGATCACGGGATTGCCGACGAAGCCGCCGACCCACACGTGCGCCGCACCGTGCGGGCTCTCGAGGCGCCGGAACGCGGTGTAATCGGGATTCGCCATCGCGGTGGCGATATCGCCGCCCGTCCCCGGAAAACCGAAGATATCGAAGGAGTTTCGGATCAGGCCCCACGCGGCGAACGGGCCGTCGGCGACGGCTCCCGTCCCCGGCGCACCGGGACCGCCCATGAAATCGTCGCGCCAGATGAGGCTTTCGGTCGCGTCGGGGTTCAGGTTGGACCGCGTCCAGTCCCAATAGGGCACGGTCACCGACGGGTCGATGGCCTGCAGATCCCGTTCGAAGCGCCGGAGGTATTCGCGGTGCCACGGAAAGAACGCCGGACCACCGTGCCCGTGGCCCATCGCGCCGCGATGCTGCTCGACATAGGTGTCGTAGCCGCCGTCGGCGCGCAGCCGGTTGATCGCGTCGGTGAAGGCCCGGCGCTGCGCGGGGGTCAGGCTCGTGAGATTTCTCCGGCAGCCCATATCAGTGCCCTCCTGCGTGGCCGTGGTGACCGTTGCCGTTTCCGCCGCCGGGATCGGTCCGGCCCGTTCGCACGACCGCGCCGCCGCTGTCGACGACGACCCGGTCCGGATCGTCGAACATGTACCCGTAATCGGCGAAATGCCAGGCCAGTTCCCGGATGTCGGCGGCACCGAAGTATGCCTCGTCGCACATCCACATGGCGAAGCCGTTCTCGCCGGGACCGGGGTGGTGGTGGCAGGTGAACTCGCGGCCGTCCACGCTGATCGTCGCGTGCGGGTGGTGCTCCCGGATGACGACCGTCTTGCCCCTGTAGCGGAATTCGGTACCGGACATCTGTTTCCTTCGCGACCGGCGGCCCCCGCGGGACCGGCTGCCACCATCGTCGCGGTGCGACATGCCCGGCACACGAGTAGCGGGGCACTCGTATCGCGAGCCGACCGATACTCGCGGGATGCGATCGGGCCGATTCAAACCCTCGTGCGCGACGGCCCGCGGTGGTGGAGTGGGCGGACACCGGGCGCACGGTTGCCGCGCCCGGTGTTCCGAGACGGTCCCGCCCGACTACCCCGGGAGCAAGTGCATGACTACCGAGAACATCGCCGAGCAGGTCCGGTTCGCCTACTGGGTGCCCAATGTGAGCGGGGGATTGGTCACCAGCGATATCGAGCAGCGGACCGGCTGGGATTTCGAGTACAACAGGAGGCTGGCGCAGACCGCCGAGCGCAACGGGTTCGAGTACGCGCTGTCGCAGGTGCGCTACACCGCGTCCTACGGGGCCGAATATCAGCACGAGTCGACCTCGTTCAGCCTCGCGCTGCTGGGCGCGACCGAGCGGCTGAAGGTCATCGCGGCGGTGCATCCGGGGCTGTGGCATCCGGCGGTGCTGGCGAAGTTCGGCGCCACCGCCGATCACCTGTCGGGCGGGCGGTTCGCGGTCAACGTCGTATCCGGCTGGTTCGCAGGGGAATTCACCGCGCTGGGCGAGCCGTGGCTCGAACACGACGAACGTTACCGCCGCAGCGCGGAATTCCTGCAGGTGCTGCGCAAGATCTGGACCGAGGACGAGGTGAACTTCGGCGGCGACTTCTACCGGATCCGCGACTTCACCCTGAAACCGAAACCGCTCAACACCGCGCAGCGGCCGAATCCCGAACTGTTCCAAGGCGGTAACTCGACCGCGGCGCGGCGCAACGGCGGCCGCTACGCCGACTGGTACTTCTCCAACGGCAAGGATTTCGACGGCGTCACCGAGCAACTGGACGATCTGCGTGCGGTCGCCAGGGCGCACGAGCGCGAGGTGAAATTCGGCCTGAACGGATTCATCATCGCCCGCGACACCGAGAAGGAGGCCCGCGACACCCTCCGCGAGATCGTCGACAAGGCGAATCGCCCTGCGGTGGAAGGCTTCCGGGACGCGGTCCAGCAGGCCGGGGCCGCGACCCGCGACGGCAGGGGCATGTGGGCCGACTCCACGTTCGAGGACCTGGTCCAGTACAACGACGGCTTCCGGACCCAGCTCATCGGCACCCCGGAACAGATCGCCGAGCGCATCGTCGCCTACCGCGACCTCGGGGTCGACCTGATCCTGGGCGGATTCCTGCATTTCCAGGAGGAGATCGAATACTTCGGCGCGAAGGTGCTGCCGCTGGTGCGGGAGCTGGAGGCCGCGCGCACCCCCGCCGCGGTCGCGGGCCGATGACCGCCGTCACCGCCGACCGGATCGCCTCCGCGGCGAACGCGTACGCGGTCGCGCGGCGGTTGGCGGACGGATTCGCTGTCGGCGCGGCGCGCCGCGACCGCGAGCGGGAGCTGCCGTTTCGCGAGATCGACGACCTGGCGGCGAGCGGACTGTTGGCGATCACCGTGCCCGCCGACCTCGGCGGCCCCGACCTGCCGCCGAGTGCGGTCGCCGAGGTCGTGCGGATCCTGGCGGCCGCCGATCCGAATATCGCCCAGATCCCGCACAGCCACTTCGTGTACGTGAACCTGCTGCGGCTGGCCGGATCGCCGGAGCAGCGGCGACGGTATCTCGGGCGGGTGCTGGGCGGCAGCCGCATCGCCAACGCTCAATCCGAACGGACCGGTGCCACGGTCGCCGAGATCGCGACGACGGTGCGCCCGGACGGGGGCCGGTTCCGCGTCGACGGCGTCAAATACTATTGCACCGGTTCGCTTTTCGCGGACGTGCTGGCCGTGCTCACCCGGCTCGAGGACCCCGACGGCACCAGCGGTCTCACACCGGGGGAGTACATCGCCTACCTTCCGGCCGAGACGCCGGGAGTGCGCATCATCGATGACTGGAACGGTATCGGGCAGCGCACCACCGGCAGCGGAACGGTCCGCTTCGACGGCGCCCTGATCGACCGCGACCAACTCGTCGAGCGGTCAGCGGCGGTGCGTGCCCCGACCGGATACGGCGCCTTCGCGCAACTGCTGCACGTGGCGATCGACACCGGTATCGCCCGCGGAGCACTCACCGCCGCAACGGAATTCGTGCGCACCAAGAGCCGCCCGTGGTTCGAGGCCGGAGTGGAACGCGCGGTGGACGACCCGCTGCTGATCCAGCGCTTCGGGGAACTCGCCGTCGCGGTGGCGGCCGCCGAAGCGACGCTGTCGGCGGCCGGGAAAGCGGTCGACCGAGCGGTGGCCGTCACCGGGCACGATCATACGAATTCCGGCGCGGCGGTCGATGTGTCGGCGAGTGCCGGGGCCGGTGCGGCGGCCGACCGTATCGCCGCGGCGTCCCTGTCGGTCGCCACCGCCAAGGTCCTCGCCGACCGGGCCGCCACCGAGGTCTCCTCGGCGCTGTTCGAGGTCGGCGGAACCCGCAGTGCCGCAGCCGATCTCAACCTGCACCACTTCTGGCGCAACGCCCGCACCCACACCCTGCACGATCCGGTGCGCTGGAAATACCAGCACATCGGCCGCAGCCTGCTGCACGACGTCCCGCCGCCGCTGCACGGGGTCATCTGACGCGAGGCGTCCGCGGGCCGCCCGCTATCCGCGCCCGTGGCGCCGTTCGTAGGCGGCGCGCTCGGCCTCGGCGCGGCGGCGCTCGCCGATATCGGCGAGCTCGGGGTCGAGGTCGTGCTTGCTCAACCGATGCCGCCGGTAGACGTACATGAGGGCGATCGTGAAGTAGATCAGCGGGATGTACAGCAGCGCCATCATCGACAGCCCCATCCACAGCGGGCCGGGGACCAGCAGAAACAGGCACAGCGGCAGCAGTACGGGGACCAGGAAGCGCACCAGGTACCGGCGCGCCGCACCGGGTCCGGTGAGATCCTCGAGCACCCACTCCCGCATCGACGGCGGCAGGGTCGCGCCGCAGATGTAGCGCACGCGCTGGACCGGATTCGGGGTCTGCCTCATCTGCCCGCCGCCTCCGTGCGGTCCACATGCCCGGCGCGGCGCGCGGCCTCGTTGACCCGGGTGAGAACGTCGCGCAACTCCTCCAGATCGGCCAGGCTCACGCCGAGCCGCTCCACGACCGCGGGCGGGATCCGCTCCGCGTCGCGGCGCAGCGCCCGCCCGGCGGCGGTGAGGTCGACCAGCAGGGTGCGCTCGTCGTGCGGGTCGCGGCGGCGGGTGATGAGCCCGGCGGTCTCGAGCCGCTTCAGCAGCGGCGACAGCGTCGGCGAGTCCAGCTGGACCGCGTCGGCGATGGCCCGCACCGACATCGGCGCCTCACCCCACAGCGCCAGCATGACCAGGTACTGCGGATGCGTCAGCCCCATCGGCTCCAGCAGCGGCCGATACACCGCCAGCACCGACCGATTGGCCACGGCCAGCGCGAAACACACCTGCCGATCCAGGCGCAGCGGGTCGTCCCTGTCGACGGCCATCCCATCACCTCCCGCGCTCACGGTACCGCGCGAATAATTAATGCACAAACTGTTCGCGTGAACAGGGTATCGTAGTTCCGATCAGAAGGACGGCAACCCTCGCGGAGAGATCCGATGTTGCCTAGCGTTCGCCGACGTGATCTTCGCACAACGGACGCCGCCCCCCGAGGCGAGCCGGACCGACACGGCGACAACGTCGTTCACGCCCGGGATCCGGGCACGCTCGGTGGCCTGGGGCAGCGTCATCGGCACCACCGTCGAGTGGTACGACTTCTACCTGTACGCGACCGCCGCGGCCTTGGTGTTCAAACCGCTGTTCTTCCCGAATGTTTCGCCGACGGCCGGAACGCTGGCGGCGTTCGCCACCTACGCGGCCGGGTTCGGCGCGCGGCCGATCGGGGCCGTGATCTCCGGGCATCTGGGAGATCGGCTGGGCCGCAAGGCCGTTCTGGTCGGCGCGCTGCTGCTGATGGGAATCACCACGGCCGCAATCGGTGTGCTGCCGACCTACGGTCAGGTGGGCCTGCTCGCGCCCGCGCTGCTGGCGACGCTGCGGGTGCTGCAGGGCCTGGCCGTCGGCGCGGAATGGGGTGGTGCGGCACTGCTTTCGGTCGAGCACGCACCGCCGGGGCGGCGCGGGTGGTACGGCAGCTTCACCCAGCTCGGGTCGCCCGCCGGAATGCTGCTGGCGACGGCGGTCTTCTATCTGGTGCGCGCGGTCCTGGGCGAGGAGGCGTTTCTCGCCGGGGGATGGCGGATCCCGTTCCTGCTGAGCGTCGTGCTCGTCGTGGTCGGATTGCTCATCCGGGTGCGGCTCACCGACGCCGAGGTCTTCGGCAGGCTGCGCGACCGGGGCGATATCGCTCGCCTCCCGGTGGTCGAGGTGCTGCGCGAGCAACCGCGAAATGTATTGCTCACCATCGGATTACGACTGTCGCAGATCTCGCTGTTCGTGCTGCTCACCACCTACTCGCTGAGCTATCTGCAGGACGAGTTCGGCAAGGACAGTTCGGTGGGGCTGTTCGCGGTGCTGCTCTCGTCGGCGATCGGACTGATCAGCACCCCGGTGTGGGCCCTGCTCTCGGATCGGGTGGGTCGCCGGCGCCCGTACCTGTTCGGTGCCGTCGGCGGGCCGGTGGCGCTGGCGCTGTTCTTCCTCGCCGCGGAATCCGGGTCGCGCCTCGCGGTGGTCGTCGTGATCGTGCTCGGGGTGAACGTGGCCCACGACGCGATGTACGGGCCGCAGGCGGCGTGGTTCGCGGAACTGTTCGACACCCGCGTGCGCTACAGCGGCGCCTCCCTCGGCTATCACATCGGCGCCGTGCTGTCCGGCGGGTTCGCCCCGCTGATCGCGGCCGCGCTGCTGACGGCGGGCGGCGGGAACCCCTGGCTGATCGTCGCCTACTTCGCGGTGCTGACCGCGCTCACCGTCGCGGCCGCCGCCTCGGCGCGCGACACCTATCGAGACCGAATCGGAGACACACCATGAGCCGGATCTATGTGAACGCCTTCGACATGGCCTGTGTCGGGCATCAGTCCGCGGGCCTGTGGCGCCACCCCGACGACCAGGGGCACCGCTACCGGGAACTGGGGTACTGGACCGAACTCGCCCGCACCCTGGAGGCGGGCGGCTTCGACGCGCTGTTCCTGGCCGACGTGCTCGGGGTCTACGACGTGTACGGGGGCTCGCGGGATGCGGCGGTCGCCGACGCCGCCCAGTTCCCCGTGAACGATCCGGCGATGGCGATCTCGGCGATGGCCGCGGTGACCGAGACGCTCGGATTCGGCCTCACCCTGTCGCTGACCTACGAGCAGCCCTATGCGCTGGCCCGGCGGATCTCGACGCTGGACCATCTCACCGGAGGCCGGGTGGCGTGGAACATCGTGACCTCCTACCTGGACAGCGCGGCCCGCAATCTCGGTCTGACGCAACAGATTCCACACGACGAGCGGTACGAGATCGCCGACGAGTACCTCGAGGTCTGCTACAAGCTGTGGGAATCGTCGTGGGAATCCGATGCGGTGGTGCGGGATTCGGCGCGCGGCGTCTACACCGATCCGGCCAAGGTGCACGACATCGAGCACAAGGGGCGGCATTTCACGGTGCCCGGACCGCATCTCAGCGAGCCCTCGCCGCAGCGGACCCCGGTGCTGTTCCAGGCGGGCGCCTCACCGCGCGGGGTCCGGTTCGCGGCCGCGCACGCCGAGGCCGTCTTCGTCTCCGGACCGACCCCCGAGGTGGTGCGCGGCCCGGTTCGTACCTTGCGCGCGGTGGCGGCCGAACTCGGCCGGGATCCCCGGTCCATCAAGGTGTTCACGATGCTCACGCCGATCGTTGCCGAGACCCGCGAGCAGGCCGTGGGCAAGCTCCGATCCTACGAGCGCCTGGTGAGTCCCGAGGGCGCGTTCGCGCTGTTCGGCGGCTGGACGGGGGTCGACCTGGCGGAACTGGATCCCGACGCGCCGCTGCGCTACGTCGAAACCGACGCCAACCGTTCGGCGCTGGCCTCCTTTACCACCGCCGACCCCTCGCGCACCTGGACGCCCCGGGAACTCGCGCGGATGATCGGCATCGGCGGCCGGGGCCCGGTGGTCACGGGCTCGCCCGCCGAGGTCGCCGACGAACTCGAACGCTGGGTCGACGAGGCCGACGTCGACGGCTTCAACCTGGCCTACGTCACCACGCCCGGCACCTTCGCCGACTTCGGCCGCCTCGTGATCCCCGAACTCCGCCGCCGCGGCCGCGTCCCGGAGCGTGTCGAGCCGTCCACCCTCCGCGAAAGACTCGGTGGCAGTGGACCTTTCCTGGCCCCGGACCACCCGGGCGCCGCCTACCGCCGGTAGTCACCGCGGCTCAGAATTTCCGGTTGGCGAGGACCGGGAGAGTTCGCCGGACCTCGGGAACTCGGCCGGGATCGATGTCGGTGATCAGCAGGTCGGGCTCGGCGCCCAGGGCGGCGATGATCTGGCCGTCCGGGGCGACCACGAGGCTGTGGCCGACGCCGCGGGGGGCGGGGGAGTCGCCGCCGGTGGTGGGGCGGGCCTGGTCGCAGGCGGCGACGAAGGTCGTCGAGTCGAGGGCGCGGGCGCGGGCGAGCAGTTGCCACTGGTCGGCCTTGCCCGGACCGTCGCCCCACGAGGCGGCCACGACGATCAACTCGGCGCCGTCGTCGGCGAGGGCCTGGAACAGGCCCGGGAAGCGGAGGTCGTAGCAGGTCGTGAATCCCACTCGGGTGCCGTCGATGTCGAGCAGCAGCCGCCGGTCGCCCGGTGCGACGGTGTCGGATTCGGTGAAACCGAAGGCGTCGTAGAGATGGATCTTGTCGTAGTGGGCATCCACCCCGCCGCCGGTGACCAGCAGCGTATTGCGCACCCGGTCGCCGTTGGGGGTGAACATCCCCGCCGCCACGGTGATGCCCGCCCGCTTCGCGATCAGCCGCACCGCCTCGGCCCACGGCCCGTCGACGGGCTGGGCCACCTCGGTCAGCGGCCCGCCGCCGAAGCAGCGCATCATGGCCTCGGGGAAGACGACCAGCCGCGCCCCGGCCTCCGCGGCCCGGACCGTCTGCGATTCGATGGCGGCGAGATTGTGCTCCGGGTCCACCGCGCTGGTGACCTGGGCGAGACCGATTCTGGTGAGCATGATTTCGCTCCCTCCTGGTGTATACATTCTGTATGCGGAAAAACGACTCCGTGCCGGTGCTGTCGGGGCGGGAGAAGGCGTACAACTACGTCAAGGACCAGGTGCTGACGTCGCTGCCCGCCACCGGCACCTTCCTGAACGAGCAGGAGCTCGCCACCAGCATCGGTGTCTCGCGCACGCCGGTGCGCGAGGCGCTGCTGATGCTGCAGGCCGAGGGCCTGGTCGAGATGGTGCCCAAGCGCGGCGCGCATGTTCCGGCCATGTCCGGCCGCCAGATCGCCGAGCTGATGGACCTGCGCGGTGTGCTGGAGCGCCACGCCGCCAGCCGCGCGCTGGCCGGGGGCCACGCGCCGATCGCCGCGATGCGCGCGGCGCTGACCGAACAGGAGTCCCTCGCCGACGCCGACGACGAGGGCTCGGCGCGCGAATTCATCGCGTGGGACTCGAGATTCCACCAGATCCTCGTCGACTCCGCGGGCAGCGAACTGCTGTCGAGCACCTACGCGGGCCTGCGCGCGCGGCAGCTGCGGGTCGGTCTGGCGGCGCTGTTCGCCACCGCGAACCGGCAGCAGCGGGTGTGCTGCGAGCATCAGGAGATCGTCGACGCCCTGGCCGCCGGCGACGAACCCCTGGCGCACGCGAAGATCGACGAGCATCTCGAGATCACACTGCAGATTCTGTTGCGCGCGTGAGGTTCTGGGACAGCTCGGCGTAGTGCTCGTCCTCTGCGTTGTCCGGATCGGAGCCCAGCGCCAGCCCGCCCAGCGTCAGCGCGGTGACGACGAGCAGATATCCGGTCAGCGGCACCCAGCTGTCGAATCGGCTGAGCAGCGTGGTGAAGATCAGCGGCGCCAGCGCTCCGCCGAACACCCCGCCGATGGTGTAGGCCAGTGAGCAGCCGGTGGAGCGCAGCCGGACCGGGAACTGCTCGGTGATGAACGCGGCCTGCGGGCCGTACATGAACGAATGGAAACTCAGCCCGACGGTGATGCCGAGAATGAGCATCAGGTGCGAGCTCGCGCCGATCATCGGGAAGAACACGAGCGTCCACGCCAGCGCCCCGGCCGCCGCGACGGCGTAGACCAGGCGGCGATTGACACGGTCGGAGATCGCTCCCGCCAGCGGGATCGTGACCAGCTGGAACGCCGAGGCGATCAGGACCGCGATCAGCACATCGCTGCGCTCGAAATCGAGCCGGTTGGTGCCGTAGGTGATGGTGAAGACGGTGAACAGCGCGTACACGACGTCGGGTGCCAGCCGCGCGAGCACGGCCGCGACCAACTGCCGCGTCTGCGTGCGCACGACCTCGCTGATCGGGGCCTCCGGCCGGTCGCCGGACTGCTGCAGGGCCTGGAAGATCGGCGTGTCCTCCAGCCGCAGCCGGATCCAGAGGCCGAATGCCACCAGCACCGCGGAGGCCAGGAACGCGATCCGCCACCCCCAGGCCTCGAACGCCGCCTCGCTCATCGCCACGGTCAGCAGCGCGAGCGCGCCGTTGGCGAGCAGGTTGCCCGCCGGTGGGCCGATCTGCGCGGCGGAGGCCCAGAATCCGCGGCGGCGCGGATCGCCGTATTCGCTCGACAGCAGGACGGCCCCGCCCCATTCGCCGCCGACCGCGACGCCCTGGGCGAAGCGCAGCGTGACCAGGATGATCGGCGCCGCGATCCCGATCGTCGCGTGGCTGGGAATCAGGCCGATCGCGAAGGTCGTCGCGCCGATCAGCAGCAGCGTCATGATCAGCAACTGCTTGCGCCCGAGGATGTCGCCGAGGCGGCCGAAGACGAAGCCGCCCACCGGCCGGGAGACGTAGCCGACGGCGTAGGTGGAGAACGCCAGGATCGTCCCGGTCAGCGGATCCTCGCCGGGGAAGAAGACCTGCGGGAACACCAGCGCCGCCGCCGTGGAGTAGACGGCGAAGTCGTACCACTCCAGCGCGGTGCCGGTGAGGCTCGCGGAGAAGGCCCTGAGCAGCGCCTTGCGGCGGACGGGCGAGGTGTTCGGCTCGGTGATGACCGAAGTATGAACCGACATGGTGCTCCTTGCGAAATCGAACAGCACCGACGCGGGGCGGGGTGTGCTCCCGATCACGCCGACTGTTGTACGACACATATACTTGCTGTATACAAGACATATGCGCAAGCCCCCGGCCGTAAACAGTTGATTTCCGGGGCCGCACCAGCGACAGGAGGACTCCGGATGCCCCAGCTCAGTTTCGCCCTGCCGGACGGCACGACCGAGACCGTGGACGTCACCGCCGTCCTCAACGCGGGGTATGCCGGTCGCGATCAGGCCGAGGTCGCCGCGCACATCGCGGAACTGGCGGAGCTGGGTGTGCCCGCCCCGAGCGCCACGCCCGCCCTCTATCCGGTCTCGCCGTACCTGGCGCAGCAGACCGACGAGGTGTTCGTGCAGCACGGCCGCACCTCGGGCGAGGCCGAGTGGGCGCTGGTCATCACGGCCCACGAGGTGCTGCTCACCGTCGCGTGCGACCACACCGACCGCGCGCTGGAGGTGCACGGGGTCGCCTGGAGCAAGAACGCCGCGCCCGACGTGCTCGGGACCCGCGCCTGGCGGCTGTCCGAGATCGCCGACCGCCTCGACGACATCACGCTGAAAGCCTGGGTGGGACACGGTGATTCGGTCCGGCTCATCCAGGAGGGCACCCTCGGCGACCTGCTCGCCCCGGCCTATTGGCTGGACGTGCTGGCCCGGCGCGGCGAGGACAAGCCGGGCACGGTCCTGATCTCGGGGACGATCTCGATGCTGCCCGGAGTCGACCAGTTCGGCGACTCGTGGCGGGTCGAGATGACCGATCCGGCCACCGGCGACACCCTCGCCTGCGCCTACCGCACGGTGCCGATGCCCGAGGCCATCGGCTGACCGGCGGTCGCGGCCGGATTGTCGCGGACCGGCCCGCGGGACGGGGCCGACGGCATACGCTGACGCACGTGGATGTGCTGGTTGGAATTGATCTCGGGACGGGGAGTAGCAAGGGGGTTCTGGTTCGGCCGGACGGCGTCGTGGTCGCCGAACATCAGGTCTCGCACGAGATATCGCTGCCGCGGCCGGGCTGGGCCGAGGTCGATCCGGTCGGGATGTGGTGGAGCGAGGTGTGCGAGATCAGCCGGGCGCTGGTCGCGGCCGCGCCGCCGGGAGCGCGGATCGCGGGCATGTGCGTCAGCGGTGTGGGCCCGTGCCTGGTGCTGTGCGACGACAACCTCGACCCGGTGCGCCCGGCCATCCTGTACGGCATCGACTCGCGCGCCACGGCCGAGATCGCCGCGCTCACCGAGCTGTTCGGGCCCGACGAGATTCTGCGGCGGGCGGGCAAGTCGCTGTCCAGCCAGGCGGTGGGGCCCAAGGTCGAATGGGTCCGCAACCACGAACCCGAGGTGTTCGCGCGGGCGCGGCGCTGGTACGGCTCGAACTCCTTCGTCGTGGCCAAGCTGACCGGCGAATACGTACAGGACCATCACACGGCGAGCCAGTGCGATCCGCTGTACGCGATCCGCGAGTTCGACTGGAATGCGGACTGGGCCGAGCGCATCCTGGGCGGGCTGCCGCTGCCGCGGCTGGCGTGGCCGTCGGAGGTGGTCGGCACAATGCACGCGGAAGCGGCGGCGCAGACCGGGATTCCGGCCGGTACGCCGGTCGCCGCGGGTACCGTCGACGCCTACTCCGAGGCATTCAGCGTGGGCGTGCGGCAGCCCGGCGATCTCATGCTCATGTACGGCTCGACGATGTTCCTGGTGCAGGTGCTGGAGAAGTTCCACACCAACCCGGCGCTGTGGACGACGACGGGCGTCGAGGCGGGCACCTTCGCGCTGGCGGCGGGCACCTCGACCGCGGGCAGCCTGACCCAGTGGCTCCAGAAGGTCACCGGCGGAGCGCCTTTCGGCGAGCTGATGGCCGAGGCCGCGGCGGTGCCGCCCGGATCCGAGGGGCTGGTGGTGCTGCCGTACCTCGCGGGCGAGCGCACGCCGGTCTTCGATCCCGACGCGCGCGGCGTGGTCGCCGGGCTGACCCTGCGGCACGGTCGCGGACATCTGTTCCGGGCGTCGTACGAGGGGATTTCGTTCGGCATCCGCCAGATCCTGGAGATGTTCGACGACGCCGACTCGCCGGTGACCCGCGCGGTCGGCGTCGGCGGCGGTCTCCGCAGTCCCGTGTGGACGCAGGCCCTCAGCGATATCACCGGCCTGACCCAGCTGGTGCCCGAGCAGGCCATCGGCGCCAGCTACGGCGACGCCCTCCTGGCCGCGATCGGTGTGGAACTCGTTGCCCCCGAAACGGATTGGGCCCGCATCGCCCGCGAGGTCCCGCCCGACCCCGGCAACCGCGAACTGTACGACAACCTGTACAAGACCTGGCTCGAGCTGTACCCGGCAACCCGCGACCAAGTCCACCGCCTGGTGGAACTCGGCTAGTTCCGCGCGGTCAGCTTACTCCGTAGCCGCCGTCTATCGGGATCTCGGTGCCGGTGATCATGGAGGAGAGGTCGGAGGCGAGGAAGAGGGCGGTGGCGGAGACCTCGGCGGGGACGGCGAAGCGGCCCAGGGGGATTCGGGCGAGCATGGGGGCCGACTTGGCTTCCTCGCCCCAGACCTTGCGGCCCATGTCGGTCAGGACGACGGTCGGGCAGATCGAGTTGGCGCGGACGCCGCGCGGGCCCAGTTCCAGCGCGAGGACCTTCGTGGCCATCACGAGCCCCGCCTTCGAGGTGCAGTAGGCGTAGTGCTCGGGCAGGGCGCGCAGGGCGGCGGCCGAGGCGACGGTGACGATCGACCCGCCCCCGGCCTCGGCCATGGCGGAGCCGACCTCGGCGGCCAGCAGCGCGGGGGCGCGCAGGTTGACCGCGAGCACTTCGTCGAAGGCGGGCGCGGTCAGGCCGGAGACCGGCTCCGGGTGGGAGATCCCGGCATTGTTGATCAGCGCGTCCAGCCCGCCGAAGGCCGCGGCGGCGTCGGCCGCCAAACGCGCGGGCGCCTCCGGCTCGGACAGATCCGCGGCCACGGCGGCCGCGCGAATACCGTACTGCCGCTCCAATTTTCGGGCCTGTTGCGTCAGCGCACCCGCGTCCCGTCCGGACAGCACCAGACTGGCGCCCGCACCGGCGAACGTCTCCGCGAGGTCGGCCCCGATTCCCCGGGAGGCGCCGGTGATCAGGACCCGCTTGCCGTCGAGTCGGATGGAATTCACTTGCTCTCCAGAAGTTCTCGTGCGGTCGCGGGATCGGTGACGAGCCGGTTGAAGTATCCGGCCCGGGCCCCGGCCAGGATCGGCGCGACCTTCTCGCTGCCGACGGCCACCGCGATACCCACCGGGATCTGTTGCAGCACCGGCAGATCCACCGCGATCAGGCGCTCGCCGCCCGGAAAATCCACGGGCTCGCCCGCGCGGTCGTAGAACCGCGAGCAGACATCGCCCACGGCGGCCCGCAGCGAGGCGGCGGTGGTGGGCACGAACTGCGGGATATCGTCGCGCAGCAGCGGGGGAGCGCCGACACCCATCAGGGCGCAGCGGGCCCGGGGCCACAGATCCAGCACCCGCTGGATGGACGGATCGGCGTGCAGGGTGTCGTAGAGGTCGGGGCCCGGAAGCGCCGGGGCGAACAGGTAATTGGGGCGGCCGCCGAGCTTGGTGGAGATCAGCCGCGTGATCTCGTTGGTCTGATACCAGCCCTCCGGCTGATCGTTGCCACCGACGGTGGGGACCACGAGCACGCCCGGAATGCGTTCGAGATCGAACTGCGCCACCTCGTACACGGTGCGGCCCGACGACACCAGCAGCACATCGCCCGGCACCAGGCCGACCTCGGTCAGCGCGCGCGACACCGCCGGCGCCAGGTAACTGCCCATGACCTCGACCGTCGGCTTGGCCGGGGTGGGTGCGGGCAGCGGTGCCGACAGGTAGACCCGTTGCAGCCCAACGGCTTCGGCGACGGTGCCCGCCAGATCGGCCTCGTCGCCCTCGTGCGGTGCGCGGACCTCGATGCGCACGATGCCCTGGCGGCGTGCCTGCGACAGCAGCCGGCTCACGGTCGCCCGGCTGACCCGCAGCTTCGCGGCGACCTGGGCCTGGGTGGCGTCCTCCTCGTAGTACATCTTCGCGGCCGCGTAGAGCTGCGACGGCGCGAAAGTGCCGCTCTCGGCGGGCGTTTGCGCCGGAGTGTCGGGGCTCTGCATAGCCTGCAGTATTCCATTGAACAAATGTTCACGCCATAGGTGCGGTGAACATTCGTTCTGGACAAATGTAAACGAGGTGAGTTAGTGTGATTGCCGACACACGATGAAGGGCAGTGCGATGACGGAGAAGATGCAGGCGGTGATCTGCCACGGACCCGGCGACTACCGGCTGGAGGAGGTGCCCGTCCCGGTTCCCGGTCCGGGCGAGGCGCTGGTTCGCGTCGAGGCGGTCGGCATCTGCGCGAGCGATCTGAAGTGCTACCACGGCGCGACCAAGTTCTGGGGCGACGAGAGCCGCCCCGCCTACGCCGAGACGGGGGTCATCCCCGGGCACGAATTCGTCGGCGAGATAGTGCAACTCGACGAGGAGGCGGCCGCGCGGCGGGGCCTCGAGGTCGGCGACCGGGTGGTGTCCGAGCAGATCGTGCCGTGCTGGGAATGCCGCTACTGCCTGCGCGGCCAGTACCACATGTGCGCGCCGCACGCGATCTACGGCTTCAAGCGCCGCACCCCCGGGGCGATGGCGAAGTACATGGTGTATCCGGTCGAGGCGCTGGTGCACAAGGTGTCGAAGAGTCTGCCGCCCGCGCACGCCGCGTTCACCGAGCCGCTGTCGTGCTCGCTGCACGCGGTGGAGCGCGCGGGGATCACCTTCGACGATGTCGTGGTGGTGGCGGGCTGCGGCCCGATCGGTCTGGGCATGGTCGCCGGGGCGCGGGCGAAGAATCCGGCCCACGTGGTCGCGCTGGACATGGCCCCGGAGAAGCTCGAGCTGGCGCGGGAATGCGGCGCCGACATCGTGATCGACATCCGCACCGAGGACGCGGAGGCGATCGTCAAGGATCTCACCGGCGGCTACGGCGCCGATGTGTACCTGGAGGGCACCGGACATCCCTCGGCGGTGCCGCAGGGCCTGAATCTGTTGCGCAAGTTGGGAACCTACGTCGAGTACGGCGTCTTCGGCAGCGATGTGACCGTCGACTGGAGCATCATCAGCGACGACAAGGAACTCGACGTGCGCGGTGCGCATCTCGGTCCGCACTGCTGGCCCGCGGCCATCCGGATGCTCGAATCCGGCGTGCTGCCGATGGACAGGATCTGCACGCATCAGTTGCCGCTCAGCGACTTTCAGAAGGGATTGGATCTGGTGGCGAGCGGGACGGAGTCGGTCAAGGTGTCGCTGATTCCGTAGGTCCCTCCGGACATGACGAGGGACGGCGGAGGTCTGATGAGGGGACATCCGCCGAGAACCAGGGGATAGGCGATCCGAGGAAGTTCGATGAGGGACAGAAAGATTTGCGGCCCGCAGATGTCGCGCCGGAACATGCTGCGCGCCATGGGCATTGCCGGTGCCGCGGCCGCCGCCCTGCCGGTCGTCTCGGCTTGCGGGGTCGGCGGCGGCGTCCAGGCCACCAACGGCGCGGCGGAGGTCAGCGGGCCCTTCGACTGGCGCGCGGCACAGGGCACGACGCTGAACGTGCTGCAGACCCCGCACCCCTACCAGCAGTCGCTACAGCCGCTGCTGGCCGAGTTCACGCAGCTGACCGGCATCACCGTCAATACCGACCTGGTGCCCGAGGCCGACTACTTCACCAAACTGAACACCGAATTGGCCGGGGGCACAGGCAAACACGATGTGTTCATGCTCGGCGCGTACTTCGTCTGGCAGTACGGCCCGCCGGGCTGGGTGGAGGATCTGGCGCCGTGGCTGGCGAATTCGTCGGCCACCCACGACGACTACGACTTCGAGGACATCTACGAGGGCCTGCGCACCTCCACCCGCTGGGACTTCTCCCTCGGCTCGCCGCTGGGGACCGGCGGTCAGTGGGCCATTCCGTGGGGCTTCGAGAACAACGTGGTCGCCTACAACAAGGCGTACTTCGACCAGCGGAAGATCACGCTGCCGGACACCTTCGACAACTTCATCCAGCTCGCCGTCGACCTCACCGATCGCTCCCAGAACCGCTACGGCATCGCCACCCGCGGGTCCAAGTCGTGGGCGACCATCCATCCGGGATTCATGACGCAGTTCGTGCGGGAGGGCGCCGCGGACTACGAGTTCTCCGGCGGAGAACTACGGGCAGCCATGGATTCCGACGCGGCGGTCGCCTTCACCGAGAAGTGGATCGAGATGCAGCGCCTCGCCGGGCCGACCTCGTGGACCACCTACGACTATCCCAATGCCACAGGCGATCTCGGCGACGGCAAGGCGATGATGGTCTACGACGCCGACAGCGCGACCTATCCGAAGAACAAGCGCGGCGCCAGCGCGCAGGCCGGGAATATCGCCTGGTATCCGGGACCGGCCGGACCGGGCGGCAACTACGACACGAACCTGTGGACGTGGTCGCTGGCGATGAACTCGATGTCGAAGCACAAGCTGGCGTCGTGGCTGTTCATCCAGTGGGTCACCGGCAAGGAGGCGCTGGCCAAGGCCGTGCGGGGCGGTATCTTCGCCGATCCGGTGCGCAAGTCGGTCTTCGACGGGGTGTTCAAGCAGCAGCTGGGCGAGATGCCCGGCTATCTGGAGGCCTTCGAGACCGTGATCGCCAGCTCGAAGATCCAGTTCACCCCGCAGAAGAAGTTCTTCGACACCACCGAGGACTGGGCCGTGGCACTGCAGGACATCTACGGCGGCGCGGACGCCCGATCGCGGCTGGCCAGCCTGGCCAAGACCTGTTCGTCGAAGGTCAATCTCTGACCCGCCGCGGGTCGAGGAAAGGGAGTCGAGATGACCACTCAATCGGTTCGTCCGCCGTCGGCCGCGGCCCCCGAGATACCGCCGAAACCACCCGGCGCCGCGGAGGTTCCGCGCTGGCGGCGCTCGATGCGACCGTATCTGCTGTCGGTGCCCGCGGTGCTGATCGTGGTCGGCATCCTCTATCCGTTCGTGATCGGCGCCTACTACTCGGTGCTGAATTACGCTGCGGTGAACCCGAATCCGGTGTTCGTCGGGCTGCGCAACTATGCCAGCGTGCTCGGGGACATGGAGTTCTGGACCAGCGTGCGGGTCACGGGGATCTTCGCGATCGTGGCCACGGCGATCGAGACGGTCATCGGGGTCGGACTCGCGTTGCTGCTCAACCGGTCCAGCCTGATCGGGCGAATCTTCGAGAAGGTGCTGATCCTGCCGCTGATGATCGCGCCGGTGATCGCCGGGGTGATCTGGAAACTGATGTTCAATCCCCAATTCGGCGTCCTCAACCATGTTTTCGGGCTCGGCTCCACCTTCGACTGGCTGTCGGGCAGCAACGCCCTGTGGTCGGTGATCCTGGTGGATCTGTGGATCTTCACCCCGTTCGTGGCGATCCTGGTGCTGGCCGGGATCCGGTCGCTGCCCAAGGAGCCGTTCGAGGCGTCGGCGGTGGACGGGGCGAGCTGGTTCTACATGTTCCGCAGGCTCATGCTGCCGATGCTGTGGCCCTACATCCTGGTGGCGGTCATCTTCCGTTTCATGGACAACCTCAAGGTGTTCGACGCGGTGTACGTGCTCACCGCGGGCGGTCCGGGCGTGGCCACCCGCACGCTGCAGATCGGCGCCTTCGAGGACTCGATCATCAACCTCGACTACTCCCGCGGCAGCACCTACATGTTCCTGCTGTGGGCGATCGTATTCATCACCGCACGCATCCTGGTGGGCGTGCTCGGCAAGGCGCAGCGTCGCGCCGCTGGAGCGGAGTCGTAGCTCATGGCATCGGAACTTCTTCCCGGACAACGGCGGTTCACCCCAGCATCGGTGGGTGCCGATCTGGTGTTGCTCGGCTGGTTCGTCTTCTCGCTGTTCCCCATCGTGTGGATGGTGTTGCTGGCGTTGAAGACTCCCGCGCAGCAGACGACCACCTACTTCCGGTTCAGTCCCACGCTGGAGAACTTCGGGACGGTGCTCAGTCAGCGCGGCACCGACCTGACCAGTGTCGACTTCAAGGCGGCGCTGCTGACTAGCCTGCTCAATTGCGGTGGCGCCGTGCTGGTTTCGCTGGCCATCGGCATACCTGCGGCCTATGCGGCCGGGCGGTGGCAGTATCGCGGATCCAACGACCTCATGTTCACCATGCTGTCGTTCCGGTTCGCGCCGGAGCTGATGGTGATCGTGCCGCTGTTCGTCATCTACAACCAGATCGGGCTGTTCGACACCAAGGTCGGCATGATCTGGGTGCTGCAACTGGTGACCATGCCGCTGGTGGTGTGGATCCTGCGGTCCTACTTCCAGGACCTGCCCGAGGATCTGGAGCAGGCGGCCCTGCTGGACGGCTATACCCGGCGGCGGGCCTTCGTGATGGTGGCGCTGCCGCTGGTGCGGCCGGGGATAGCGGCCGCGGCGCTGCTGGCGTTCATCTTCGCGTGGAACAACTACGTGTTCCCGCTCATACTGGCCGACAGCAACGCCAGCACGGTCACCGTGGCGATCACGAAATTCCTCGGCGGCGGGGGCCAGGCGTACTACAACCTCACCGCCGCGGCGGCGGTGATCGCGGCGCTGCCGCCGCTGATCGTGGCGCTGACGATTCAGCGCTACCTGGTGCGCGGCCTGTCGTTCGGGGCGGTGAAATCCTGATGGCACACCTCACGCTCGACGGACTGACCAAGCGCTATGGCAAAACCGTAGGGATCGACGGCATTTCGCTCGATATCGCCGACGGCGAGTTCTTCGTGATCCTCGGCCCGTCCGGAGCGGGCAAGACCACCACGCTGAAGTCGATCGCCGGACTGATCGATGTCGACGGCGGTTCGGTGCGCATCGGCGGTACCGATATGACGAATGTCGAGCCGTATCACCGGAATGTGGCGATGGCGTTCGAGAGCTACGCGCTGTATCCGCAGCAGACGGTGGCGCAGAATCTGGCGTCGCCGCTGCGGTCGGGCCGCACGGGCAGGTACTCCGAGGCGGAGCGGCGCGAGCGGGTCGACACGGTGACACGGACACTCGGAATCGACCACCTGCACAAGCGTTTTCCGCGTGAGCTCTCCAACGGACAGCGGCAGCGGGTGGCGCTGGGCCGGGTGCTGATCCGGCCCGCGGATGTCTATCTGCTCGACGAACCGCTGTCGCACCTGGACGCCAAGCTGCGCGCCGCGATGCGGGCGGAGCTGCGCGAGCTCGGACGGATGTCGAATACGACGACGGTGTATGTCACGCACGACTATCAGGAGGCGCTGGCGCTGGGTGACCGGATCGCCATCCTGCGGGAGGGCCGGGTGGTGCAGGTCGATACGCCGGAGGCGATCTGGCGGCGGCCCGTCGACACATTCGTCGCGCGGGCCCTGGGGCAGCCGGAGATGAATCTCGTGGACGCGGTCGTGGACAACGGGCGACTCGTGGTGCCCGGCACCGGATTCGGCGTTGCGGTGCCGTCCGGGGTCGAGATCGCGGGCGGCCGTGCGCGAGTGGGTGTGCGGCCGTGCGATGTGACCGTGGCGGCGGGCGGCGGCCGCCCCGGTGTCGTCGCGGTGCAGGGACGAATCACCTTGGCGGAGCGGCTGGGTCGCAATGTCGAGGTGTCGGTGGACGTGGGTGGGGTCTCGCTGATCGCGCTGTCCCCGGGTGGCCCGCACATCCGCGAAGGCGCCGAGGTCACGCTGACGATTCCGCCCGCCGATGTGCATATCTTCGCGGCCGGTGAGCGCGGTGGGGACAGCCTGCGGCTCGGTGCCGCGGGTGGGCTCGCGACGACTGCCGGTGGGGTCGCCGAACCCTCGGCAGGCCATGGCGGACCTGGGGCGAGCAACGGCCGCCCGCACGGTGCGTCCGCGGCGAAATCGGAGGAGGAACAGTGACATCCAGTGCGGTAGCGGTTCCCGAAAGCGACTCTGGCGCAGGCCGATCGGTGGCGCAGCGGTTGACACTGCAGCGGCTCACCAAGACCTATTCCGCGCGTGGGCGCGAGAGCTTCCGAGCCGTCAAGGGCATCGACCTCGATATCGAACCCGGGGAACTGGTCGCCCTGCTCGGGCCCTCCGGGTGCGGGAAGACGACCACGCTGCGGATGATCGCCGGGCTCGAGACGGTGACCGGCGGCGAGATCCGCATCGGCGATCGCACCATCACCCATCTGCCCGCCGGAAAACGCGGTGTCGGTGTGGGATTCGAGAGTTATGCGCTGTATCCGCCGCTGTCGATCCGGGAGAATCTCGCCTACGGGCTGAAGGCTCGCAAGGTCGCCGGGGCCGATCGCCTGGTCGCCGAGATCGCGCGGCGGCTGGAACTGGAGGGCCTGCTCGACCTGCGCCCGGCGGGGTTGTCCAGCGGGCAGAAGCAGCGCGTGGCGCTGGCCCGGGCGCTGGTCCGCAACCCACCGGTGCTGCTGCTGGACGAACCGCTGTCACACCTGGACGCGTCGGCGCGCCAGCGAGTACGGCGCGAATTGAAGGTGCTACAGCGCGAATTCGGCTACACCACCATCGTCGTCACCCACGATCAGGTGGAGGCGCTGAGCCTGGCCGACCGGCTCGCGGTGATGGACGGCGGGATCATCCAGCAGTTCGGCACGCCCGACGAGGTATTCGACGATCCGGCCAATCTCTTCGTCGCCGGATTCGTCGGGGAGCCGCAGATCAACATCGTCGACGGTGTGATCGAGCAGGGTGCTGCCGGGGCGGCGGTCCGGATCGGCAGTGCCGCACTGCCTGTGGCGGCGACTTCGGTCTCCGGCGGGCAGCGGGTGCGGGCCGGGATCCGGCCACAGGACGCGCGGCTCGGGGCCGGATCGGCCGGGAGTGGCGAATTGTCCTGCACCGTACGCTATTTCGAGCATCTGATGGAGTTCGGCCGGACCGCCGTGGAGGTGCCCGGCGTGGAGGAGCCGGTGCTGGTGGAGACACCGGCCCACGAGCGCTACGAGCCGTCGCGGCCGGTGGCGTTGTCCGCGCCGCCCGAGCGCGTCTACCTGTTCGATCCGGAATCCGGAAACCGACTGCGATAGAGGACATCTCATGACGTGGCTGTACAACGATCCGGCGGCGTTCACCGAGGACATGCTGACCGGATTCCTCGACGCCAACGCCGGATACGTCACGGGCGTGCCCGGTGGTGTCGTGCGCTCGGCGCCGCCGCGGGCCGGGAAGGTCGCGGTGATCGTGGGCGGTGGCTCGGGGCACTACCCGGCGTTCTGCGGGGTGGTGGGTCCCGGATTCGCCGACGGAGCCGTGGTCGGGAACATCTTCACCTCACCCTCGGCGGCGGACGCGGCCTCGGTCGCCCGCGCCGCACACGCTGGCGCGGGCGTTCTGCTCACCACCGGGAACTACGCGGGGGATGTGATGAACTTCGGCCTCGCGGTCGAACAACTGGCGGCCGAGGGCATCGCGGCGCGATACTTCGCGGTCACCGACGACATCGCCAGCGCGCCCGCCGGTGAGGAGAGCCGCAGGCGCGGAATCGCCGGTGATTTCACGGTTTTCAAATGCGCGAGCGCGGCGGCCGAGGAGGGCTACGACCTCGACGGCGTGGCACGGGTGGCGGCGCTGGCCAACGACCACACCCGCACCCTCGGCGTCGCCTTCGACGGGTGCACGCTGCCCGGAGCGGGGGCGCCGCTGTTCACCGTCGAGGCGGGCACCATGGGCCTCGGGCTCGGTATCCACGGGGAGCCGGGGGTGGCCTCGCACGAGCTGCCGACCGCCGCAGAGCTGGGTGAACTGCTCGTATCGGGGGTGCTGCGGGAACGGCCGACCAACGCCGGAACGCGAATCGCGGTGATACTCAACGGACTCGGTCGCACGAAGTACGAGGAGCTGTTCGTCGTGTGGGGCACGGTCGCGCCGCTGCTGCGCGCCGCGGGCTACACCGTCGTCCGCCCCGAGGTGGGGGAGCTGGTGACCAGCCTCGACATGGCCGGATGCTCGCTCACCGTCATGTGGCTCGACGACGAGCTGGAGCGGCTGTGGACCGCCCCCGCCGACACCCCGGCCTTCCGGCGGGGGAGCCTGGGGGACAGGCAACGGGGTTCCGGCCGAACGGATGCCGAATTGTCGGGGCCGTCCGGGTCGACCGGCGGTCATACAGGCGCCGAAACGACCAACGCGGTGCGCGTCGACGGGGCGAGTGCCGGAGCGATCGTCGGCACCGGGCGGGAGCGCGGTGCGGTCGCGGCAGGTGCACGACAGGCGACCGCAGCCGGTAATTCGGTTGCGGCACAGCATGGTACGCGGGGCGTCGGTACCGAGGGATCCGCGGGCGCGGTGATCGTGGCCGAGGATGCGCGGGAATGTGGTGCCGCCATCGCCCGGGCGCTGCGTGTCGTCGCGGCGGAAATGGTTGTGGCAGAGGAGGAGCTGGGCCGCATCGACGCGGTGGCGGGCGATGGTGACCATGGGCGCGGGATGGTCCGTGGCACGTCGGCCGCGAGTGCCGCGGCCGATGCGGCGGTGGCGCGGGGCGCGGGACCGCAGGGCGTGCTGCGGGCCGCCGGGGAAGCCTGGGCCGCGCAGGCCGGTGGCACCTCCGGAGTGCTCTGGGGCGCGGCCCTGGTGGCGCTGGGTGACCGGCTCGGCGATACCGGGACCCCCACCGCCGCGGACATCGTTGCGGCACTGCGCGCGGCGTGCGACGCCCTCGTTCGCCTCGGCAAGGCGCAACCCGGCGACAAGACCATGCTCGACGCCCTGCTGCCGTTCCTCGAGGCCCTGGAACGCGGCGAAAGCTGGCACGCCGCAGCGAATGTCGCGCAAGAGGCGGCGCACGCCACCGCCTCCCTGCGGCCCCGAATCGGCCGCGCCCGCCCCTTGGCCGAACGCAGCCTCGGAAGCCCCGACGCGGGCGCGGTCTCCCTGTCCCTGTGCATACGGAGGGCCCTCGACGCCTTCGAATCCGATCCATCCGAAAGCGGCGCGGCGCGGCCGTCTGCCACCGAACCCGGTGCGACGCACGCCGATAACGCCGAGCCCCGTACGGCCCGGGCGGGTGCTGCCGAGGCGGGCGCGGACGAAACCGCAACGGCGGTAGCCGAAGCCGCCGCGGAATCTCGTGCCGCGGCGGTTGACGTGACCGGAACCGCTGTCGAATCCCGTGCCGCGGAAGGGGTGCGCCGATGAGCGGAGGATTGCGAATCGTTGTCGGTTGCGACGACGCCGGTCTCGATTACAAGACGGCGATCAAGGCCGATCTGGAGGCCGACGGGCGGGTTGCGGAAGTGTTGGACGTCGGCGTCGACGACGGTGAGCACACCGCGTATCCGCACGTGGCGGTGACCGCGGCCCGGATGGTCGCCGAGGGCCGGGCCGACCGCGCGCTGCTGGTCTGCGGCACCGGGCTCGGCGTCGCCATCAGCGCGAACAAGGTCCCGGGCATTCGCGCCGTCACCGCCCACGACAGCTTCTCGGTGGAGCGATCGGTGCTCAGCAACAACGCCCAGGTGCTGTGTTTCGGCCAGCGTGTCGTCGGCCTGGAACTGGCCCGCCGCCTCGCCAAGGAATGGCTCGGCTACCGCTTCGACCCCGAATCGGCCTCGGCCGCGAAGGTCGCCGCCATCGGGAGGTACGAGGACGGCTGAGCGGTAGGCTCGGCGGGATGACGGTTGCCGAGGACTTTCTCCTGCTCGCCTACAACGACACCGGCAGGTCGCGCGTGGACGGCACCAAGCTGAAGGCGGCGCTGGCGGGGGCGGCCATCCTGGAGCTGACCCTCGACGGGGCGCTGCGCCTGGCCGAAGCGGGCGAGCCGAACCAGAAGAAGGGCCGTCTGGTCGCCACCGGCGTGACACCGGCGGACCCGCGGCTGGCCGAACTCGTCGCGGTGGCCGACGGCCGCAAGCCCAAGGACGCCGTCGGCAAGGTCGCCGGATTCAGCGCCTGGCGCAGCCGGTCCCGGGACCTGCGCGAGGCGCTGCTGCGCGACCTCGTCGACGCCGGACAGGTCGGCGAGTCGCCGACGAAGGTGCTGGGCCTGTTCCCGCTGACGCTGTGGAAGCCGAATCCCGCGGGCGCGCAGGGGCGTATCCGCGAACGGGTCCGGTCGGCCGTCGTCGAGGGCGCCGAACCCGACGACCGCACGGCGGCATTGGTGTCGATCCTGCACGCCGTCGACCTGCTCCCGAAACTGTTCCCGGACACCGACAAGCGCGCCGTGAAGCGCCGCGGCAAGACGATCAGCGAAGGCAACTGGGGCGGCGCGGCCGTCCGCAAAGCGGTCCAGGAGGTGCAGGCCGTCACCGTCGCCGTAATCACCACCACCGTAGCCACCTCCGGCGGCAGCTGACGCCGGAGGTGACCGAGTCGGTCAAGGCTGGAGCACGTAGCGACCGCGCGTTCCACCCTCGGACATGGCCCGATGGGCGACCGCGGCCTGGGCCAACGGCATGACGGCATGCACTCGAGTCGGCAACCGGCCGGATGCGGCGCGGATCAGCAACTGCCCCAATCGAGGACCGTCCGACTGGACCATCAACACGTTCACGGTGATCCCGCGCTCGGCCGCGGGCACCATATTCGGCCGGACGCCGACGAAGACTCCGCCGTCACGGACGAGGGACAAGCCCCACACCTGTCGTGGCGTGGTGTCGACGAGCGCGTCCCAGCTCGGCTCGGCCGCCGTGACGAAGTCGGCGCCGAGACCGCGGACGAACTCCTCGTCCGCGGGCCGGGCCAGACCGGTCACCCGCCAGCCGCGGTCGGGTGCGAGCGAGACCACGTTGGCCCCGATCGCACCGGCAGCACCGGTCACCAGCAATCGGTTGCCGTCGGCGGGCGCGTCGCCGAGCAGATCGACGATCTGCGCCGCACTGCAGCCGGCGAGCGGCACGGTCGAGGCCGCGACCAGATCGAGCCCGTCGGGCACCACGGCGATATCGGCCGCGGGCACGACGAGTTGTTCGGCGTAGGTGCCGAAGTCGCGGTCGAAGCCGAGGACGACACCGGCAACCCGCGTTCCGACGACCAGGTCCACGCCCGGACCGGTGGCGCGCACGGTGCCGGCGAAGTCCCAGCCCAGACCCGTGTGCGAGGGCTGGTTGATCATGCCCAGCTCATGGAAGAAGCCGCTCACCACACCGAGATCGGTGGGGTTGACCGGCGCGGCCGCGACCGCGACGCAGACCTCGCCGGGGCCGGGCTCGGTGTGGGGGATGTCGACGATCTCGATCGAGTCGGGTCCGCCCGGTGTGCGGACGACGGCCGCCCGGAACGTGGGGGTGCTCATGTTCGGCTCCTGTATCAGGTCGGTTCTGATGAGCTCGAGACTGTTCCCCGGTGTTTGGAAGGCGCTTGGAGCCGACTTGGAGCACGTGCGATGCGCGATGACCCGATCCGGCATTCACAGTTGCCGTGGTGGCGAAATACGGCCGCCCAGAACACGATCGGCGCGTTCTCGGGCCTCCGCGGACCAGACGGGGGCGTTCCACCGATCGGCAATGTCGGCGGCCCGGGCGAAGTGCGCGGCCGCCGCCTCGGTGCGGCCCAGGAGGTGGGAGAGTTCGCCGAGCGTGTGCGCGACCGGGCGCAGGGCCAGCGACAGGCTCTCCGCGCCCGCCGGGGGGCCGTCGCGGTGCGGGAGCAGGTCGGTGTAGATCTCCTCGGCCGCCTCGCGGTCGCTCGAGGCGACGACCACCATCGCGCGCAGGCTCGTCAGGAAGGTGAAGAAGAAGTCGGGCCGGATCGGGCTCGGTGCGGTGCGGGCCCGGCGGGCCTCGTCGCTGCGTCCGGCGGCGTGGAGGGCGAGCGCGAGCAGGTCGGCGACCATAGGGCCGAGGGTCGCGTGGAGGGCGCGCACGTCGTCCAGGTGGTCGCCGAGCGTACCGGCGTTGACCCAGGTCGCCGCCAGCGCGAGGCGGAGAAAGCCCGCGGCGTGCACCGATCCCGCGTGTCCCATGCGTTCGGTGGCCTCGGCGTAGCGGCGCTCGGCCTCGGCGAACCGTCCCTCGATGAGCACCAGCGTGGCCAGCGCGATTTCCGCGGCGCCGATCGCCTCCGGCATCCGGTAGGCGCGGGCGAGATCGAGCGCCTCGCAGGCCACGCGGTGCACGGTCGTCGGATCATTGTCCGCGGCGGCGTTCGCGGCCTGGCTGAGCAGCCCTGTCACGCGGTAGACGGGCAGGTCGTGCGCGATGCCGATCTCCACCAGCTCGCGGGAGTACTCCTCCCGCCCGGATTCACGCGCGAGGACCAGCAGCGCCGCAGCCCGGAAATGGGGATCGATGGCGAGGTCGAGCGCTTCCCGCGCCGCCGCCATGACCGTCGGATCGCCCTCGCCCACCAACTCGTGGGCGTAGGCGACAAGCAGGTGGGCCCGCACGTCGGGGTCCAGGTCGGTGCGCTCGAGCAAATGGACGAGGCGGTCGACGATGGGCTGATCCACCGTGCCGTACTTGCGGGCCTGCCAGGGGGTGGGCTCGGTCCAGGCGGTGAACGCGGCGATCATCAGATCCTCGCGCCCGGTCGATTCGGCGTACTCCACGGCCCGCTCGCGCGTGTCCCTGGCCGCGGCGAAGACCCCCGCCCTGACCTGCGCGCGCAGCAGCCTGCCGAGCAGGCCGACGCGCTCGTCCGGTTCGGTGGCGTTGGCGACGGCGTCGGCGAGCAGCGCGGCCGCCACGTCGTGGGCATAGCGCGCCTCCGCCAGTTCGGCGGCCCGCACACAGTAGCCGACGGCCTTCGGCGATCCTGCTCGCGCGTAGTGATGGGCGAGGGTGGTGACATCGCCCGCGGTGTCTTCCAGGGCCGCGGCGATCCGGGCGTGCATCCGGGTGGTCCGCACCCGGCTGACGTCGGTCACCAGCGTGTCTCTGACCAGCGCGTGAACGAATCGGACGCGCCCGGGCCCGGGCTCGTCGAGCAATCCGGCGATGACGCCCGCGTCCAGCGCGTCCAGCACGCCGTCCTCGTCGGTGTCGGCGGCCCGGACGAGTACGTCCACCGAGCTCTCCTGGCCGGCCACCGCCGCCAGCCGCAGGACGGACACGGCGCTCTCCGGGAGCCGGGCGAGCCTGCGCCGCAGCACATCCCGGACACCGTCGGGGACCTCGGAGAGCGCGACCAATGCGCCCTCTCCGCTGAGCAGTCGCGCACTCTCCCGCACGTAGAAGGGGTTGCCGCCGGTCCGTGCGGCGATGCCGGCCACGGTCGTATCGTCGGCCGCGCACTCGCCGCGCACCAGCTCGGCGACGGCGTCGACCGGCAGCCCGGGCAGGTCCAGCCGCAGCGGCGCGAGGCGGGCGAGAGAGCCGAGGGTGTCGGTGAGCCGCTCGCTCTCGTCCGCGCGGTACGCCGCGACGATCAGGATCGGGGCCCGCACACCGACGCAGGCGCCGAGCAGTTCCAGTGTCGTGCCGTCCGCCCGGTGCAGATCATCGAGCATCATCACGATCGGCCGCTGAGCGGCTGCCGCGGTGAGCCAGTTCCACAGGGCCAGGCGCAGCCGGAATCGTCCGGTCGCCGGGTCGCCGCCACAATCGCCGGATTCGCAGAGCAGCGGCGCCAGATCGGCGGCCCGCTCGCCCGGCGGGCAACTCGCCGCCACGACCTGTAAGGCCTCGACCCACGCCCACGCGGGCGGCGCGCCGTCCAGCTCGGGACAGCGCCCGGCGGCCACGAGCCACCCGTCCTGTTCGAGCCGCGCACCGAGGTGCTCCAGCAGTGTCGACTTGCCGAGCCCGGCCTCCCCGATGACAAGCGCGACCCGCACCCCGTCGGCGACGGCCTCCCCGGCGGCCACCATCAGCGCCGCGAGCTCGCCCGCCCTGCCCACGAACGCGCGGGGCGGAGTGTTCGGCGGTTCGGTGGCCCGGAGGTGCGACACTTCCGAGTCCGATAGCGCGCCAGGCGGTTCCGCGACGGTCTGCGTCGTGGTGGTGTGTGCTGGTTCCACGGGGGGCAGCGGAACGGCGGCGCGGAGGATGTCTGTGCGCTGGGCGAGGATCGCGTCCTCCAAGTCCACTAGGCTGGGGCCCGGGTCGAGCCCCAGCTCGTCGGCAAAGGTGGCGCGGGCGCGGCGGAGTGCGACCAGGGAGTCGGCTTGTCGGCCGCTGCCCCACAACGCGAGTGCGAGCAGGCGCCACCCTTCCTCGCGCAGCGGCTCATCACGGGTGAGGCCCTCGGCCTCGGGGACCACCGCGCCGGGGTCGCCGAGGCGCAGTCCCGCCGCGATGCGCAGTTCGCGGGCGAGCACCCGCAATTCGTCGAGCCGCGCGATTTCGGCGGCCGCCCACGGCTCGTCGGAGAACTCGGCGAACGCCGGTCCCCGCCACAGCGCCAGCGCCGCACCCAGTCGGGCGCGGACGGCGCCGGGATCGGTGAGCGAATGCGCCTCATCGAGCAGCTGCTCGAACTGCCACGCGTCCACCGCTTCCGACGGCAGCCGCAGTGCGTAGCCGGGTGATGCGCTGACCAGCAGCCGGGCCGGGGTGCGCGGGGCGCGACCGGGTTCCAGCAGCCGACGCAGGTTGGACACGTAGGCCTGCAACGACGCGACAGCGCGGCCGGGCGGTTCACCCCGCCACAGGTCATCGATCAGCCGATCGACCGATACGACCCGACCGCGAGAAGCCACGAGCAGGGCCAGCACCCCGCGCTGCCGCGGGCCTCCGAGCGGAACGGGCTCGCCGCCGTTCTCAGCCGCGAACGAACCCAAAACCCGGACCATCACCATGACTCGGCCGATCGTACGCGCGCGGGCCGCGATCGGTGTTCCAAGCCGCCTCCAAACGCTCTCCAAGACCCCGAGCGCAGCCTCGGTGCGTCGAACGTATGAAACCCGAAGGGACACAGCAGATGAGCATCGACACCCGAGAGATGGAGATCATCCATCGCGGGCTCCGCCGCGAGTCGCGGCTGCTGATCCGGCTCGTGGCGGCCGTCGCGCCGGGCGACACCGCCCGCGCCGCGGTGATCGCCGGGCACTTCCGCATCTACCGGCTGGGCATGAAGAACCACCATGAGGGGGAGGACGAGCTGCTGTGGCCGCCGCTGCTGGCCCGCGTCGATCTCGGGACGGATGTCGTCCTGCGGATGCAGGCGCAGCACGAGCGCGTCGCCGCGACGCTGACCAGGCTGGACGCCGCGGTGTCGACGTGGGAGGTCACCGCCGGAGCCGACGAGCGCGACACACTGGTGGCCGCGCTCACCGATCACCGGGCAGTCCTGCTGGAACACCTCGACGATGAGGAGGCCACGCTGCTGCCGCTCGTTGCCGAGTACATCACCGACGCGGAATGGGCCGCATTGGGCGAGCATCAAGTGGCGAATACGCCCACATTCACTTTGCTCACCCTCTTCGGCGTCGTCCTCGAGGACGCGAACCGGGCCGAGCGCGCCACGCTCCTCGGCGGTCTCCCCGTGCCGGTACGCGTCATCTGGCACGTCATCGGCCGCGCCCGCTACGCCCGCCACATCCGCCGCGTCCGTGCGGCCTGAGCCCGCTACCCGATCGAACAAAGGAACTCGCCGTGCAAACAATCATCGGCAACGCACTCGCCGCTGTCGTCGGCATCTTGGTCGTCTTCATGGGATCGAGCTTCTTCTGGGCTCCACAGGTCGCGGCCGCCTTCGGTATTCCTCACGCTCCGGTGCAGGACCCCGCCTTCCGCGCCTGGGGGCGCGTCAAGGGCATTCGTGACATGGCCTGCGGGGCAGGCATATTCATTCTGCTCGCCGTCGGCACATCGCCAGCGCTCGGCGGGCTCATGGTTGCCCTGGCTCTCATCCCGATCGGTGACACGGCGATCGTGCTCCACAGCAAAGGCCCCAGGTCGACTGCCTACGGAGTGCACGCCACCAGCGCGGCCGCGACCCTGACCCCCGCAATTCTACTGCTGACCGCCTAGAAAGGCGCAAGGGCCGGATCCCCGCACCCCGTACACGTTCTCGCACCCGCTGCATGGCCTTGTAGGCGGTGCGGGAACGAACAAGGGGTGCGGGAACAAGGCCGCCGCCCGGCACGTTCGGACTGATATGCCGAAATCCTTTACGGAGGCCGAACGTCAGGAGTTCCTCGCGGGCAAGCGCATCGGCGTGCTGTCGGTCGCGGCGAACGACGGACGCCCGCCCGCGACCGTTCCGATCTGGTACGACTACACGCCCGGCGGCGATATCCGGATCAACACCGGCACCGGGCGCCGCAAGGCCCGGCTCATCCAGGAGGCGGGGGTGGTGACGCTGACGGTCCAGCGCGAGGAGCTGCCGTATCAGTACGTCATCGTCGAGGGCACCGTCGTCGACGCGACCACCCCTTCGCCCAAGGAGGTGCGGGAGGCCATCGCCGCCCGCTACCTCGGTCCCGAAGGCGGGCGCGCCTTCGCCGACAGCATGGACGGCACCCAGTCCGTCCTGTTCACCATTCGCCCCGATCGCTGGTTCTCCCAGGACTATTCGGGCGATCTCTGACCGCTCACGGCCGGGGCGAGAACCTCCGCGCACCACTCGCGGAAGGTCGTCGGGCTCGCGGTCTGCGGAGTCCGGGGCACCGCGTCGTCGAGGCCGTTGTCCTTGGCGCGCATCATGTCCACGTAACCCTGCACCAGCGCCGCCCCGGTGCCGCGCGCGGCGAGCGCGGCGCCGAACTCGTCGAGTGTCTGCCGTTGATAGCGGACCGGGCGCCCCAGCACGTTGGACATGGTGTGCGCCAAGTCGTTCGGCGACAGATCCTCCGGGCCCAGGACCGCGGCCTCGCCCGTCCCGGTCCACGAGCGGTCCAGCAGCAGGCGGGCCGCGGCCGCGGCGATATCGCGCGTGGCGACGAGGGGCGCCCGGCGGTCGGCGGCCCCGGTGCCGGTGAAGACGCCGTCGTCGCGGATCGAAACCGCTTGCCACAGTAGGTTGTCCATGAATGTCGGATTGGCGAGCGCGCGGTAGGCCACGCCGGTGCTCGCGATGAGGTCGTCCATCGCCAGCGAGGCGGTGACCAGGCCCGCGCGGTCGGCGACGGGCGTCCCGCGGCCGAGCGCCGAGACGCCGACGACGTGGTCGATTCCGTGCACCGTGAACGCCTTCGCGGCGGCGCGGGTGAACTCGGAGTACGTGTCACTCAGGCTCGGCGCGGGCGGCGGCAGCCAGAAGACGGCGTTCGCGCCGGTGAAGGCTCGATCGACGGTGTCGGGGTCGCCGTGGGAGCCGACGACGACGTCGACGCGGTCGCGCACCGCGGCGGGGAGCTTGGCGGGGTCGCGGACTATGACGCGCAGCGGTTCCGGTGTCTCGCCGAGCAGGAGGTCCAGCAGTCGGCCGCCGATCTGGCCGGTGGGGGTCGTGATGACGATCATGCTTCGAGTCTTGTGGCCCTGACCTGCGAAGGTCCAATACCCTTCCCGTCGATTGATACCTTGGGGGTATGGATCTCGATCTGCGCAAGCTGCGCTATTTCGTTGCCGTGGCCGAGCAGCGGCATTTCGGCCGGGCGGCGGAGCGGCTCTATATCGCGCAGCCGGTGCTCAGCCGTCAGATCAGGGCCTTCGAGCAGGAGCTGGGGTGCGCGCTGCTGGTGCGGACCACCCGCAGCGTGGAATTGACCGCCGCCGGACAGCGGCTCTACGAGGAAGCGCGAGGGATTCTCGACTCCGTCGACGCGGCGCTGCGGCGGGTGCGCGACGCCGACCAGGACGTCCGGCGGCTCGTGGTCGCGTTCTCGCCGGGATTGCCTGTGGCGGAGGCGATTCGGGCCTTCTCGGCGCTCCACCCCGGTGTCGAGACCGACGTGATCCCGGCGCGCTGGTGGGAGCAGGAGGCGCCGCTGCGCGACGGGCGCGCCGACGTCGGCTATCTGCGGCGGCCGTTCGAGGATGCGGGGCTGCGGACGATCCGGGTCGGCGACGAGCCGCGGGTCGCGTGCCTGCCCGCGACGCATCCGCTGGCCTGTCGCGCCGAGTTGACCTCGGCGGATCTCGGCGGGGAGCGCATGCTCGACGTGCCGACGCGACGGACCTCGTCGCTGGAGGAGAAGTTCGAGCTCATCGCGTCCGGGCGCGGCATCGCGCTGGTCCCGCTGAGTGTCGTGCGCTCCTACTCGCGCCCCGACCTCGTGCACCGCACCGTCACCGACGCGCCGCGGGCCGAGGCATGCCTGGCCGTGGCCGCGGACCGCCGCGAGAAGCTCCTGCGTGACTTCCTCGAGATCGCCACCGCCACCCTGACCGCCGGTATCCCGTCTACCAGCTGACCGGAACCCGCTGCGCCCCAAGCACCCCGAGCCCATCCGGCCCCATTCGAACCTCCTCCGCCGGTACCGCGAGCCGCAGGGTCGGAAACCGAGATATCAAGGCCGGTAACGCGATCCGCATTTCGATCCGGGCGAGATGCCGACCCGGGCACCGATGGATTCCGTACCCGAAACCGAGGTGTCCCACCGCATCACGCCGCAGGTCGAGACTGTCCGGGCCGTCGAACCGTGCCGGATCGCGATTGGCGGCCTGTAGCGAAAGCGCCACCGTCGCACCGGCTTCGATCACCTGCCCGGCCAGCTCGACATCCTCCAGGGCGGCCCGGGTGCAGGTGTGGGTGACGGTCAGGTACCGCATCAGTTCCTCGATCGCCGGATCGGCCAGCTCGGGATCGCCGCGCAGCGCGGCGAGCTGTTCCGGGTGGCACAGCAGTGCGAAGGTGCCGAGCGCCAGCATGCTCGCGGTGGTTTCGAAGCCGCCGATCAACAGCAGGACGGCGATTCCGGTGAGCTCGTCCGGCGCGAGATCGGTGCCGGTCAACTCGCTGAGCAGGTCGTCGGCCGGTCTCGCGCGCTTGGCGGCGATCAGCTGCCGCATGTATTCCCGGATATCCGTCAGCGCGGCGATGCCTTGCCGGAGCGGCACTTCCGGATCGTTCAGCTTTGTGACCAGGTTGGCTGATGCACGACGGCATGCCCCGGATGCAGGCCCGGGTCCTGACCTGCCTGCACCTCACCGACTCCGGCAGCCTCACCGCCGCCGAGTTGGTGGGTCGGCTCGAGGTGAGTGCGGCGTCGGTCTCCATGGCCGTTCGCGCTCTGGAGCGGCGGGATCTCGTTCGCCGGGAACGGGATTCGGTACGGCGCGACCGTTACTACATAGATGACGACACCTGGTATCGCACCACCTTGAACCTCGCCCGCGCTGCCGCGGAGAAAGTCGATGTGGTCCGCCGCGGTGCCGAGATCCTCGGCGTCACCACACCGGCGGGGGCTCGCCTGGACAATATCGGCCACTATCTCGACCACCTCGGCCGGCGCATGGTCGAGGTGGTCGAACGCTGGCGCGGACCCCAACCGGATGCGGAGGAGTCCCGGGGCTCGGGCGACAGCCGTCGCCGACTGTCGGATGGGGGAACGGGGGATCGGGGGGATTTGTGATTCGTGACAGGGGAGTGGGGTTGTGATTCGTCCCAATGGGGTAGCTGGACGTCGGTCTTATTACCCAAAGTTTGCTGGCCGGGTCGTGGTTGTCTCAGCACACACCTACCGTCGGCAGCGGCTCGACTTTCGGCGCGGTGACACCACAAACGGCGGCTTGTGTCCTTCGGGGAGGGCGAAAATCATGGATCGGAACGACACCTCGAGGGACCCGGGAACATTGATACAGATCGGACTGGAACTGGCGTTGGTGCTGCTCGACGCCTCCGATGCCGTGACCTCCGATCTGCTGGATCGCCTCGAGTACGCCGCCGCGGAATGCGCGCGCAGCGCGGTGCCGATCGAGACGGTGCTGCACGCCATCCACGAGAGCATCGCCGGGATGATCGAACAACTGGGCGGCGATCCCGGCCGGGCGGACCGGCCGGTCGACGCCTCCGCCGTGGTGCGGGTCCTCGACGTGCTCACCTCGACGGTCTCCCGCGGCTACGTGCACGAACTCCGGCGGGGCTAGGTCCGCCCGGCGATCATTTCGGCCCCTTCGTGAAATCTTCGCGATATTTCTGCCATTGACAAATGGCACATGCCGGACTGATGCTTGGCGGCATGACGAAGACGAGGTCAACGGCGACCGTCTCGGCAGTGCCGGATTCACCGTCGTTGCAGGCCCGCATCGCGGCCGCGACATCGGTGGTCGGTCTGCGGCAGCTCAACGCGCTGCTGCCGCGGAACCGGGCGGGCATCTGGGCCGGGCGCGGGCTGATCGCCGCCATCATGGCCGCATTCGGCCCGCCGCCGCCGGGCACGCACGTGACGCGCGTGCGCTCGGGCGGGGTCCGCGGTGAATGGGTCCGGGCGCCCGGGGTCGAACAGGGCGAGCGCGCAATCTATTTCATCCACGGCAGCGGCTACGTGGTCTGCTCGGCGCGCACCCATCGGGGCCTGGCCGCACGATTGTCGCGCGACACCGGGCTGCCGGTATTCCTCATCGACTACCGCCTGGCGCCCGAACATCGCTTCCCGGCCGCCGCCGCGGATGTCGAGGCGGGCTACCGCTGGCTGCTGACGCACGGCTACCGGCCCGAGAACCTGGTGATCGGGGGCGACTCCGCGGGCGGGCACCTGGCCCTCGATCTGCTGCTGGAGAATCTGCGATCCGCGACCTCGCAGCCCGCCGGTGTCTTCATGTTCTCCCCGCTGCTGGACCTGTCGCTGACCCTGGCCGAACGGGAGGACCGGCGGCGACCCGACCCCATGGCCCCGGCGTGGGTCGGCCGCCGCCTCGTCGCGCTGTACACCGAGGGGCAGCCGGAGGACTCGCCGCGGCTGCGGCTGACGATCCCGCCCGGCGCGGCCCTGCCGCCGCTGTTCGTGCAGGCGAGCGCGGAGGAGATGCTGTCCGGCGACGCCCGGCAGCTGCGGAAGATGGCCGAGGCGGCGGGCGCGCGGTGTGAACTCGAGCTGTGGCCCGGCCGGATTCACGTCTTCCAGGCCCTGCCGCTGCTGGTGCCCGAGGCCCACGCCGCGTTGCGCCACACCGCCGAGTTCGTCGAACAGGCACTCGCGCAGGCGGATTCGACGACACGGGAGCGAGCGAGCTGACCATGGGAATACTCGACGACATCGGACTCGCGCTGGGCGGGCCGCGCCGCTCGCACGGTGCGCGCGCCATCGTGACCGGTGCGGGCAGCGGAATCGGGCGCGCCTTCGCCCTCGAGCTGGCCGCCCGCGGCGGCGAGGTGGTGTGCGCGGATATCGACAAGGACCGCGCCGACGACACCGTCCGCCTGATCGATCGCACCCACGGCCGGCGGGCGCACGCGGTGTTCTGCGACGTGTCGCGGCGCGAAGACGTGGAAAGCCTCGCGCTGCACGCCGAGCTGATCTTCGGCGGCCCACCCACCCTGGTGATCAACAACGCCGGAGTGGGCATCGGCGGAAAACCGGTGGGGGAGATCGGATTCGACGACTGGCAGTGGGCGCTGGGCATCAATCTGTGGGGTGTGGTGCACGGCTGCGAGCTGTTCGCGCCGCAACTGCGGGCCGCGGGCGGGGGCGGCATCATCAACGTCGCCTCCGCCGCCGGATTCACCGCCGCGCCCACCATGGGCCCCTACAACGTCTCCAAGGCCGGGGTGATGTCGCTGTCGGAGACGATGGCCGCCGAGTTGTCCGGCAGCGGCGTCGCGGTCACCGTGCTCTGCCCGACGTTCGTGCGGACCAATGTGGCGCGCGACGGCCGGATCACCGCGACCTCGATGCGCCTGGCCGAAAACCTGATGCGCTGGACGGGTTTCACGCCCGAGCGCGTCGCCCGGATGACCCTCGACGCCCACGATCGCGGGCGGCTGTATGTGCTCCCGCAGCTCGACGCCGCGGTCATCTGGCACCTCAAGCGGCACTTCCCCGCCCTCTACACCCGTGGTCTCGGCGTTCTGAATCGGCTACTGCCGCAGGAGAATCCGGCGAGCCCGGCGGCGGACGCCGCCACCGAGAAGACAGGAGTCTGACATGTCCTTCGACTTCGAGAGCATGCTGGCCAAGATCAAGGGCCGCCAGTGGGCCCTGGCCGATATCGACTGGGACGCACCGGGTGCCGAACTCATCGAGCCCGAGTTGCACGCCAAGCTGAAGCCGTTCATGGCGGATCTGATGTGGATCGAGAACGTCGGCGCCCGGGGCTTCGCGGCCATGGCGAAGAAGGCGCCCACCGATACGCTGAAGGAGATCTACCGCTACTTCCACGCCGAGGAGCAGCGCCACGCCAACGCCGAACTGGCCCTGATGCGCCGCTGGGGCATGCTCGAGGGCGACGCGATCCCGGAGCCGAACATCAACGTCAAGCTGGTGATCGACTTCCTGGACAAGCATTCCGACGAGATGTCGCTGTCGTTCCTGGGCACCGTGATCCCGATGCTCGAGGTGGCGCTGGACGGCGCGCTGATCAAGTTCATCACCGACGAGATCGCCGATCCGGTCGCGCAGGAGGTGTTCAAGAAGATCAACGCCGACGAATCCCGGCATCTGGCCACCGATTACGCGGTCATGGAGCTGCTCGGGCACGCCACGGCCCGCAAGCTGTTCATCGATCTGGTCGGCGGCTGGGTGAAGCCGTCGTTCCTCGTCGGCGTGCTCAGCTACGTGCCGCTGCTGAACAAGATGCGCGACAACATCGTCGAGATGGGCGTCGACGAGGAGAAGCTGTACGCCGCGATGCGCCGGTTCAAGGCCGTCGGCGAGCGCACGCCGACCGCCAACCGGGTGCCGATGTACCGGATCGTGAAGATGCACAGCAACTGGGTGATCAACCGGGGCCACCCCTACCACCTGTTCGCCGACGCTATGGTGAAGCTGACCGCGCGCGTACCCGACCGCTTCCTGGGGCCACAGCCGACGTGGTCGAAGGAACTGACCTACGAGCCGGTCGCGTGAGCGCCGCGAACAAGCCGCTGGACGTGGCGATCATCGGCGCCGGGTTCGCCGGGATCGGCGCCGCGATCCGGTTGCGGCAGAAGGGAATCGGAAACTACGTGCTGTTCGAGCGCGGGGATCGGGTCGGCGGCACCTGGCGCGACAACACCTATCCCGGTGCGGCGTGCGATATTCCGTCGCGGCTGTACTCCTACAGCTTCGCGCCGAATCCGGAGTGGTCCGAGACCTATTCCGGCAGCGCGGAAATCCTCGGCTACATCGAATCGATGGTCGACGAGTTCGGGATCCGCCCGCGAATCCGGTTCGGCCACACCGTGACCGGGCTGGTCTACGACGAGGCGAACGGCTGGTGGGAGATCGCGTTCGCCGGTCGCCGCCGCACGGTCGTGGCGCGCACCGTCGTGCTCGCCGCCGGACCGCTGGCCAATGCCGGATTCCCGGACATCCCCGGTATCGACGACTACGAGGGCCACAAGATCCACAGTGCCCGATGGGATCACGACTACGACTTCGCGGGCAAGAAGGTGGCCGTGGTCGGCACCGGCGCCAGCGCGGTGCAGATCATTCCCGAACTGGTCCGCCGCGCCGAATCGGTGAAGGTGTACCAGCGCACGCCCGGCTGGGTGCTGCCGCGCGTGAACCGCCGCACCAGTCCCGTCACCCGGCAGCTGTACCGCCAGGTGCCGATCACCCAGCGGCTGGCCCGGCAGGCCTGGTTCTGGGGGCACGAGTCGGTGGCGCTCGGGGTGGTGTGGAATACGCCGCTGACCCGGGTGGTCGAATCGGTCGCGACGCTGCATCTGCGCAGCCAGGTGCGCGATCCGTGGCTGCGCCGCCAGCTGACGCCCGACTTCCGGGCGGGCTGCAAGCGGTTGTTGCTGAGCAGCGACTACTACCCCGCGCTGCAGCGCGAGAACTGCACCCTGGTGACGTGGCCGATCGCCCGCATCGCCCCGGGGGGGATCCGCACCGCCGAGGGCATCGAGCATCGCGCCGACTGCATCGTGTTCGCCACCGGCTTCGACGTGTCCAAGCAGGGCACCCCGATCCCGGTGACGGGGCGCGACGGCCGACGCCTCGGCGACGAATGGGCGAGTGGCGCTTACGCGTACAAGAGCGTCGCCGTGTCCGGCTACCCGAATCTGTTCCTGACCTTCGGGCCGAACTCGGGCCCCGGGCACAACTCGGCGCTGGTCTATATGGAGGCGCAGATCGACTACCTCACCGAGGCGATCGGGCTGATCCTCGACCGCGGGCTGCGGTCGCTCGAGGTGCGCCGCGATCGGCAGGACCGCTACAACCGGCGGCTGCAGCGGCGGCTGTCGGCCACCACGTGGAACTCCGGCTGCCGCAGCTGGTATCTGACCGAGGACGGATTCAACCCGACCATGTATCCGGGTTTCGGCACCCAGTACACGCGGCAGCTGTCCCGCGTGGACCCGGACGATTTCGTCCTGACACCGGGTGCCGCCGACGGCGTCTCGGCCGAGGCCCGGATCGCCGCCTCGCTCGGCTGACCGCCCGCGAGCCGAACTCCTCCGGCCGGTGCCGCTGGACTAATGTTCTCCGGGGCGCGGTACCGGCGCCGGGGATCACAGGGGAAAGGACGGGCGAGGCGACGATGACGGAATACCGTATCGACGATCTCGCCCGTGCCGCCGGGACCACCAGCCGCAATGTGCGCGCCTATCAGGAGCGCGGGTTGCTGCCGCCCCCGGTCCGGCGCATCGGCCGCGCGCTGATCTACGACGACTCGCACCTGGAGCGGCTGCAGATCATCGATGCGCTGCTGCAGCGCGGGTTCACCACCGCCCATATCGCCGATTTCATCACCAGCTGGGAGACCGGCAAGGATCTCAGCGAGGTCCTCGGGCTGCAGCGCGCGGTGACAGCGACCTGGGGGAAAGCGGAAGCGCCGGTGGAGGTTCCGCGCGAGCTGGTCGAGACCTTCCTCGGCGCGGACGCCGGCGATCCGGCCCTGCTCGATCGCCTGGCCGACCTGGATCTGCTTCGCCTGCACGAGGATACGGTGGAATTCACCGAACCCCAGCTGCTGGAGATGTTCGCCGAACTGCACGGCTACGGTTTCGGCCTGCGCGGCGTGGCCGATCTGCACGCCACCGTGGTCGGCCATCTCGACGACATCGCGCACGAGATGGTGGCCGCCGCACGCAATCACATCGTCGAACGGCACGGCCCGGGCTGGCTGCCCGATACCGGCGAGGAGATCGCCGAGACCACCGCCATGATCAACCATCTGCGCGATCTCGGCGTCACGGCCGTGCATCGCAGCCTCGCGCGGGCGCTGGACCGGGTGCTGCACGACGAGTTGGGCGCCTACCTCGCCACCGCGGTCGGCCGGCGCGGCGAGCAGGGGTGAGCGGGCCGGGTCATCCGGTCATTGCTGAATATGCGGGGATCCGGACCACAGCTCGGCGTTGGGCAGATCGGCGAGCGTCTCGGTGACGTTGTCGTCGATGTGCACGTCGATGCCGTGGCGCGCGAGTTCGGTGGCGACGCGGGCCGCGACCGACGGGGAGGCGCGATAGTTGAGCACCGCACCGCCCTGCGGGAACCGCATCTGCACATGGACTGTGTCGGGTATTTCGGCCATTTGCCGCCACATCACCAGGTCGTCGTCGGAGGTTTGCGGTCTTGCGTTTGCACTATTGCGTCCAGCATCTTTCGAGCAAACTTCAGTGTAGCGGTCCGCCGACCCGGCGTCACGGTCTGTGCAGGGGTTTTCGTCCGGGCGTGGCGTGACCGGTCCGCTCGGGTGGCGGTCACGGGCCATGGCAGTTAAGCTCGTGCGCGAGTTTCGAAAGTGCCTGTCTACCTGGATCTTTGATGGCGTCCGGGTGGCGTGCGCTATTTCTCCTGTCGGTCGGGGCGTGAGGTGCGGGAGTTGGCGGACACGGTGAAGTCGGCTGGTGCGGAGTCCGGTGCGGGTCCGGATCGGACGGCGCGCTCCAGCTACTGGGCGCTGGCGGCCTGCGTGGTCGTCACCGCGGGTGCCGCGGTCGCCGCGGTACGCAGCGCGCCCGCGGAGTTCCGGATCCCGCTGGCCAGCGGCGTGGCCGTGGTGGCGGTGGTGCTGTGCGCCGCCGTGACCGCGGCGGTGTACTACCGCACGCAGGCCGGGCAGTACCGGGACGCGGCCGAGCGTGCGAGCGAGGCGAGTTCGGTCTCCGCCGCCGAGGCCGCGGCCCGGATCGCCGCCGCCGACGAGGCCGTCGCGCGGCACCAGCAGGACAAGCAGCGCAGCGAGGGCCGTCGCGCGGCCGCGCTGTCGGCCTTCGCCGGAGCCGCGGGCCGCATGCAGGCGATGACCACCGGCATGCTGGCCGAGCTGCGCGAGATGGAGCACCGGCACGCGGACTCCCGCGTCCTCGCCGACCTGCTGCAGCTCGATCACCGCACCGCCCAGGCCGGGCGGCTGGCCGACAGCATCGCCGTGCTCAGCGGCGCCCGCAGCGGCCGCCGGTGGGCCAAACCCATTGCCATGGAATCGATCCTGCGCGGCGCGATGGGCCGCGTGGCCGGATATCAGCGGGTGCGGCTGCGCGCCGTGGCGGGTGTCGGCGTGGCCGGACATGCCGCCGAGGGCGTCATGCACACGCTGGCGGAACTGCTGGACAACGCGTGCAACTTCTCCCCGCCCACCACCGAGGTGCACGTCTACGCCGCGGAGGTACCGGCCGGTGTGGTGATCACGATCGAGGACAGCGGCCTGGTGATGAGCGAATCGGCGCTGCGGCGCGCCGAGCGGGCCGTCTCCGGGGCCGATGCCGAAAGCCGTGGGGGAGTGGATCTTTCATCGCTGTCCGGGACCCGGCTCGGGCTGGCGGTCGTCGGGCACCTGGCGCGCAAGCACGGGCTCACGGTGTCCTACCGGCCGTCGGCCATCGGCGGCACCGCGGTGGTCGTGATCGTGCCCCGCGATCTGATCACGCGGGCGGACCGGGTCGACCGGAGTGCGGATCGGGCCGCCGGTCCGCCCGCCTCGATCACCACGCCCGCCACCGAGACCCGCGAACTGCCGGTGGCGGTGTCGGACAGCGTGGCCGACGACACGGCGGGGCGGCATCGCGACGCGCCCGCGATCATGGAGTCGCGACTGCCGAAACGGCGACGGGGCAGCACCCTGGCCGCCGTCCATCCCGAGGGCGTGCCGACGGCCAACGGCGCGGCGCAGGCCGCCGCGCCCGCCACGGGCATACCGACCGCGTCGGCGATGGCCGCGTTCCAGCGTGCCGTCACCGGACGCGACACCGAGGCCGAGCGCCCCGCGACCGCCGGAACCGAAACCGCACCTGCTGGTGGAGTGGAGAACGACCGATGACAACATCCGCACCCGCGCAGCTGGGTTGGCTGCTCGAACAACTGCTGACCCGCACCCCGCAGACCCGCCATGCCCTGCTGCTGTCCAGCGACGGGCTGAAGATCTGCCACACCCAGGAGCTGACGGTCGACCGGGCCGATCAGCTGGCCGCCATCGCCGCGGGCATCCAGAGTCTCTCCCACGGTGCCTCCGTCGAATTCGGTTCGGGGCGTAGCGGTGTGCGGCAGTCGATGACCGAGTTCTACGGCGGCATCCTGTTCATCGTCGAGGCCGGGATGGGCGCGCACATCGCCGTCGTCGCCGCCGAGGACGCCGACGCCGGGCTCGTCGGGCACAACATGCGCGAGCTGGTGGAGCAGCTGGGCGAACATCTGGCGGCCGCGCCGCGCGGGCGGGGCACGCCATGACCGCGGGCGGGGGGAGCAGATCGGTCCGGGACGAGGACCCCGACCGGCTCTACACGCTGACCGGCGGTCGCAGCAAGCCGGATTCCGATGCGTTCGACCTGGTCACCCTCGTGGTCAGCGAATGCGATCCGACGCCGGGCATGCAGTCGGAACTGGTGGCCATTCTCGACATGTGCCGCGCCCCGACCGCCGTGGTCGAGATCGCCGCGGAACTGCGGCTGCCGGTCGGCATCACCACCGTGCTGCTGGCCGACCTGCTGCACGCGGGCCGCATCACGGTGCGTCACCCGCACCCCGGCACCACCGGAGGTTCCAGTGCGGCAGGCTATTGCGGTGAAGCATGGGTTTCGGTAACAGACACCGCCACGTTGGAGAAGGTGCTCGTTGGACTCCGTCAGCTTTGATCAGCCACCGGCCCGGGCCGACGCGCCGCTGGAGGGCACGGTCAATCGGGGGCTGAAGATCGTCATCGTCGGCGGGTTCGGCGTCGGGAAGACGACGATGGTCCGCTCGGTCAGCGAGATCCGCCCCCTCGACACCGAGGCCACGATGACGAATGTCGGTGTCGGCGTGGACGATCCGGCCGGTGCGCCGGACAAGTCGACGACCACCGTCGCCTTCGACTTCGGCCGCATCACCCTCGACGCCGAGAACGTGCTGTACCTGTTCGGCGCGCCGGGTCAGGAGCGGTTCTGGTTCCTGTGGGACCGCCTGTTCGCCGGCGCCCTGGGCGCCATCGTGCTGGTCGACCCGCACCGCATCGCCGACTGCTGGTACGCCATCGACCGGCTGGAGCATCAGGGCACCCGATTCGTGGTGGCGTGCAACGACTTCGGTGGCGAGCCGCTGCACCCGGCGGAGATCCGCGAGGCGCTGGATCTGGATCCGCACGTGCCGCTGCTCGACTGCGACGCGCGCTCGCGCGCCTCGTGCAAGCGGGTGCTGATCACCCTGGTCGAACACCTCTACGCCGCCGCCCGCATACCGGAGACCGCGTCATGAGCACACCCCGCCTCGATCCCGACGGCGCCGCCCGCTGCCCCGCGCGCCCCGAATCCCGGATGGTCCCGCTGAGCGGCCCGCGCTTCCACACCGATCCGCAGCAGCTCTACGCCGAGATGCGCCGCGAGCACGGGCCGGTGGTCGCGGTGGAGCTGCCCGGCGGCTTCCCGGCCTGGCTGGTCATCGGTTACCGCGAACTGCATCAGGTGACCAGCGATCCGGAACTGTTCCCGCGCGATGTCGCCCTGTGGAATCAGTGGCCGAAGATTCCCGACGACTGGCCGCTGCTGCCGATGGTGGGGCGGCCCATGCCGTCGATCTACTTCACCGCGGGCGCCGAGCACCGCCGCCACGTGGCCATGGTGGAACCGGCGCTGGAGTCGGTGGATCCGTTCGAGCTGCGGCATACCTGCGAGGATCTGGCCGATCGGCTGGTCGATGCGTTCTGCGGTCGCGGCGAGGCCGATCTGATGGCCGAATTCGCCGAGCCGCTACCGGTTCTCGCGCTCGCGGCCATTCTCGGCTTCCCCGACGAGGAGGCGCCGGAGCTGGCGTGGGTGATGAAGAAGCTGGCCGACGGCGGCGCCGATGCGCAGGCGGCGTTCCAGCGCTTCAACGAGCTGATGCGGCGCATGGTGGCGAGCAAGAAGGCGGCGCTCGCGAAGGGGCTCCCGGCCGCGGATCTGGTGTCGGCGATGCTGCGGCATCCGCAGCCGTTCACCGATGAGGAGTACGCACTCGACCTGCAGGCCGTCCTCGCGGCCGGACATCTCCCCACCGCCGACTGGCTGGTGAACTCGCTGCGGCTGATGCTCACCGACGAGCGCTTCGCGGCGGCCTTCGGCGGCGGCCGGCGCAGCGTCGGGCAGGCCATGAACGAGGCGCTGTGGGAGGACACCCCCACGCAGATCCTGGCCGGGCGCTGGGCCGCGCGCGATGCGCGCCTGGCGGACAAGGTGATTCGCGCGGGCGATCTGCTGCTGCTGGGCCTGGCGGCGGCCAACGCGGATCCGCATGTGCGCCAGCACCTCTCCGATGCCGCCGAACCGGCGCACACCGGCAACAGCGCGCACTTCGCCTTCAGCCACGGCGAGTATCGCTGTCCGTACCCGGCCCAGCAGATCGCGGAGATCATCGCGCGCACCGGGATCGAGGTGCTGCTGGACCGGCTGCCCGATATCGACCTGTCGGTACCCGCCGCGAATCTGGTCCGGCGACCCTCGCCGTTCCTGCGCGGAATGACCTCTCTCCCAGTTCAATTCACACCCGTTCGGGCGGTCGGAGGTATCCGGTGAAACCACAGTGCCCACTCGTCGTCGACCCGATGATCGGCAATCTGGCCGGGGAGACAGCGCATTTGCGCGACAGCGGCCCGATCACGCGGATCGAACTGCTCGGGGTGCCCGCCTGGACGGTCACCGATCACGCCGTCGCGCGCCGGTTGCTCGTCGACCCGCGACTGGTCAAGGATCTGGGCGCCTGGTCGCTGTGGACCTCCGGGACCGTGACCCGGCAGTGGCCGCTGATCGGGATGATCGATGCGGGCCGGTCCATGTTCACCGTCGACGGCGCCGAACATCGGCGATTACGGATCAAGACCACCCAGGCGCTGACCCCGCGGCGGCTGGATGCGTTGCGGCCCATGATCGAACGGTTCACCGCGGAACTGCTCGACGACCTCGACGCGGCCGGGGACGGGACCGTGGATCTGAAGGCGGTGTTCGCCTATCCGCTGCCGATGCGGGTGATCAGCGAGCTGATGGGGGTGCCCCGCTCCGACCACCCGATGCTGCTCGAGTCCTACAAGAAGTTCTTCTCCGTGCTGACCCCGCAGGACGAGCGCCTGCGGGTGATCGCGGATCTGGACGTGTACTACCGCGACATGGTGCGCGAGAAGACGGCCCGGCTGCGTGCCGGTTCCCCCTCCGACGATCTCACCACCGCCCTCATCCAGGCCGACGAGGGCGGCGAGCCGCTCACCGAGGAAGAGGTGACCGGCAATCTGAAGGCACTGGTCGCGGCCGGGCACGAGACCACCGTCAGCCTCATCCTGTGCGCGGTGCGCGCGCTGCTGACCCATCCGGAGCAGTTCGACCGGGTGCGCCGCGGCGAGATCGAGTGGAAGCAGGTGATCGAGGAGACCCTGCGCTGGGACGGTCCGGTGATCCACCTGCTGATGCGGTTCGCCACCGAGGACATCAGCGTGGGCGACACCGTGATCGAGAAGGGTGAGGGGGTCGTGATGTCGTACCGGGCCATCGGCCGCGACACCGCGGTGCACGGCGCCGACGCCGACGAATTCGACCTCACCCGCCCGACGTCGGGCCGCAACATCTCCTTCGGCTACGGTCCGCACGTCTGCCCCGGCGCCGCCCTGGCCCGCCTGGAGGCGGCCGTCGCCCTCCCGGCCCTGTTCGCGCGCTTCCCCCGCCTGCGACTGGCGGTTCCGGCGACCGAGATCCGCAACCTCCCGGTCCTCACCCAGAACGACGTGGCGGCCTTCCCGGTGAATTTGAGCTGAGTCACGGTCTGTGCTGCCGTCCGCTACGGGCGATTCATGACAGACTTGCCCGCGTGAGTGGGCTTGCTGATTCTGCTGCCGGTGCGGATGATACGGGGGCGCCGCCGCCTCCGGATCGGGGGACGCTGATCGGGCGGGGCACCCTGTGGCTCGCCAAGTGGGCGGTGTGCATCGTCGCCATCGCGGCGGGTGGGTGGGTGCTGCAGCTGGTGCTCGCGAAGCTGTGGGTGGTGGTGCTGCCGGTGCTGCTTGCGATCGTGGTCGCCACGGTGCTGTGGCCGCCCACGCGGTTTCTGACCCGGCACGGCTTCCCGCCCGCCGCCGCGGCGTCGGTCACCGTGCTCGGCTTCCTCGCCCTGTTCGCCGGGGTGGTGGCGCTGATCGTGCCCTCGGTGGTGGATCAGGCACCGGAGCTGGCCGACCGCTCGACCGACGGTGTGCACAAGGTGCGCGACTGGCTGCAGGGGCCGCCGCTGAATATCGGTGACGAACAACTGAATTCGGGTGTGGACGCGATCGTGTCGCGGCTGCAGTCCAGCTCCGAGCGGATCGCGACCGGGCTGTTCTCCGGCGTCAGCGCGGCGACCTCGGCGATCATCACGATGCTGCTGGTGCTGGTGCTGTCGTTCTTCTTCATCAAGGACGGCCCGAAGTTCCTGCCGTGGCTGCACGCCATGTTCGGCAGCCGCAGCGGGCGGCACTTCGAGGAGGTGCTGAACCGGGTCTGGGGCACCCTCGGCGGGTTCATCCGCACGCAGGCGCTGGTGAGCCTGATCGACGCCGTATTCATCGGTGCGGGGCTGTTCATCCTGCACGTGCCGCTGGCGCTGGTGCTGGCGGTGATCACCTTCATCGGTGGCTTCATTCCGATGGTCGGCGCGTTCGTGGCGGGGGCACTGGCGGTGCTCGTCGCGCTCGTCGCCAACGGCGTCACCACGGCGCTGATCGTGCTCGGCATCATCATCGCGGTGCAGCAGCTGGAAGGCAATGTGCTGCAACCGGTGCTGCAGAGCCGCAGCATGAAGTTGCACGCGGTCGTGGTGCTGCTCGCGGTCACGGCGGGCGGGTCGCTGTACGGGATCGTCGGGGCGTTCCTCGCGGTGCCCGTCGCGGCGGTGGGCGCGGTGGTGTTCCGGTACGTGGGTGAGCAGATGGATGTCATCGCCACGCCGACCGCCGAGGCGGACGAGCCCTCGGCCGCGGGCACAGCCGACGAGGCGGTGGGGGACGACGAGGCAGTGCGGGACGCGGGCAACACGAGGGCCGAGTAGGCCGCCGGCAACGGCCGGGTGAATAATGCACTGGCGCAATTCATTCCGCGACGAGGTCGAGTGCGCCGGGCTTACACTCGCGACGTGAGCATTCCCACAGAACCCATCGGCAGCATTCCGCGGCCCGCTGATCTGCTGGCGGCCATGACATCACACGGCGCGGGCGAGGTGGACGACGCCGCGCTCGCCCAGGTTCAGCAGCGCGCGGTGGCCGACACCGTCGCGGCCCTGACCGCGCTCGCCTCGCCCGTCGTCACCGACGGCGAACAGTCCAAGCCCAGTTTCGCGACCTACCCGATCGCCGGGCTGCCCGGCTCGGCGCCCGACGGAGTGGCCATCCCGTTCGCGGACGGGCATCAGCGCCAGCTGCCCCGGCTCACCGCCGGGCCGTTCCGCTACCAGGTATACGCCGAGACGTACCTGCGTGCGGCGCAACAGCATTCGAAGGCACCGGTGAAGCAGGCGGTGATCGCGCCGTCCGCGCTGAGCCTGCTGTATCCGGCCGACGGTATCGACGGCTACAGCCGCGAGCAGTTCCTTTCCGATCTGGCCGACGAGGCCGAGCGGGATATCCGCGGCTGCCTCGACGCGGGCGCGCATACGGTGCAGCTGGACTTCACCGAGGGTCGGCTGTCGCTGAAGCTGGACCCCAGCGGAGGAGTGCTCGACAGCTTCATCGCGTTGAACAACTCTGTGCTGGAACGCTTCTCGGCCACCGAGCGGGCCCGGATCGGCGTGCACACCTGCCCGGGCGGCGACCAGGACTCCACGCACAGCCTCGATATCGACTACGCGGCACTGCTGCCGAAACTGTTGCAGCTGAAGGCCGGTGTGTTCTACGTGCAGCTGGCGAGCGAGCCGGATCCGGACAAGGTGCTGGCCGTGCTCGCCGAGTACCTGCCGCCCGGCGCGCGCATCTTCGTGGGCGTCACCGACCCCATCGATCCGCGCGTGGAGACCCCGGAGGAGGTCCGCGACCGCGTGCTGAATGCCGCCCGCTACCTCCCCGTCGACCGCCTGGGCACCTGTGACGACTGCGGTTTCGCCCCCTTCGCCGACGATACGTCCACCTCGCGGGAGATCGCCTTCGCCAAGATCCGCTCCCGCATCGCGGGAACCGCTTTGGCCGCAACGGAATTAGGGGTCTGATCGGTGCCCCGTCGTCCCGATCGCCGCGGGACGACGGAGGCCGCTGCGATCAGTGCGTCGGCGGTGCGAGCCGGACCGGGAGCGCGGTGAGCCCGCGGATCAGCAGGCTCTTACGCCACGTCAGGTCGCCGAACTCGCCGTCGAGCGCGATATCCGGGAAGCGGTCCAGCAGCCGGGTGAGGGCGATGGTGGCCTCCATGCGCGCCAGCGCGGCGCCGACGCAGAAATGGATGCCGTGCCCGAAGGCGACGTGCCGGTTGTCCTCGCGGGCGGGCGCGATGCGGTCCGGATCGGTGAACCGCTCCGGGTCGCGGTTGACCGCCGCGAGGGAGATCATGATGAACTCGCCCGCGTCGATGTGCTGGTCGCCCAGCGTGATCGGCGCGGTGGTGTAGCGCGCCGTGGCCAGATGCACCGGGCCCTGGCAGCGCAGCAGCTCCTCGAGGTAGGCGGGGATCTCGTCGGGGTGGGCCCGCAGCCGCGCGGCCGTCGCCGGGTCGCGCAGCAGTTCGAGCACCGCGTTGCCGATCAGGTTCACCGTCGTCTCGTGGCCCGCCGCCAGCAGCAGCAACATCAGCGAGATCAGTTCCTGCTGATCGAGCCGGTCGTCGTCGTCCTTGGCGACGATGAGCTCCGACAGCAGATCGGCGCCGGGACGCTCGCGGCGCGCGGCGATCAGCTCGGTCAGGTAGGAGAAGAACGCGATCCCGGCGGTGGTGCGCTCCTCGATGCTGGCCGAATCGTTGACGATAACGGCTGTCCAGGAACGGAATTCGTCCTTGTCGTCGTCGGGCACGCCGAGCAGCTCGCAGATCACCGCGATCGGCAGCGGGAAGGCGTAGCTGTCGAGCAGATCGGCGGTGTCCCGCTCGCCCATGGCGTCGAGCAGGTCGTCGGCGATCGCGGTGATGCGCGGGCCGAGGTCGCGGATCGCGCGACCGGCGAACGCCGGGGCCACCAGCCGCCGCAGCCGGGTGTGCTGCGGGGGATCGGCGAACAGCATGTTGTCGTTGATCGCGCCGTTGATCATCTCGGCCGCACCGTTTTTCGCGAGGACCGCCTGACCCTCCGGGGATCCGACGTTCTTGCTGATGTTCGGTTCCACGAAGGCCTGCTTGGCCACATCGTGATCCACGACCAGCCAGCCGAGCACGCCGTCGAGCCGGATCCGGTGGATCGGGCCGCGTTGCCGCAGCGTCCGATACACCGCGTGCGGATCCTGATAGAACTCGTCGGTCAGCTCGAGGACCTCGGTCGCGGCCGTCACGGGCGGCTTCCGATCGTCGCGGCGGAGTGGGAGATGTGCACGGGCCTCAGTCCTTTCGATGGTCGAACGGTTCGGCGTACGCCGAGGCAGCTACCGCACGGCGATCGGCGCGCACAGAGATCAGTCCTGCCTCGGTGGAGGGTCGAGCAGTTGTCGATCGGTGTCCGAATCCGGAATGCCTCGCAAAATCGGACTTGCCACGCGTTCGGGGCATTCCCCAATCTCCGCGCACCCGAGGCACTTTCCGCGCGGATTATTACACAGCAACCTCTTGGCGTCCCAAATCGCCTGGTGCCGTGGGATCTCGCGCCGGGGGTCCTACGCGGGTTGCGACGACGGCACGTCCGCCGGTGACTCGGAAGGAGATTCCGGCGGGGTGCGGCGCAGCCAGGCGGGCGCCCACCAGCAGGCGTCGCCGAGCAGCTTCATGGTGGCGGGCACGAGCAGCACCCGCAGCACGGCGGCGTCGATGAGCAGCGCCGCCACCATGCCGACGGCGATGTACTGCATCATCACCAGATCCGAGAGGGCGAACGCGCCGGTGACCACCAGCAGGATGAGCGCGGCGGCCGTGATGATCCTGCCGGTGTGGGCGATGCCGGTGCGGACGGCCTCGGGGGTGGACGCGCCCGCCGCGCGCGCCTCGACGATGCGGGCCAGCAGGAACACCTCGTAATCGGTGGACAGGCCGTAGATCACGGAGACGATCAGCACGAGCACCAGCGACATGATCGGCTGCGGGGTGAAACCCAGCAGCCCGGCGCCGTGCCCCTCGATGAAGATCCAGGTCAGTATGCCGAGCGTGGACCCGAGCCCGAGCAGGTTCAGCGCGGCCGCTTTGAGCGGCAGCACCAGGGAGCCGAAGGTCAGCACCAGCAGCGCGGTGGTGGCGAGGAATACCAGCGCGATCATCAGCGGCATCCGTTTCACGAGCGCGTCGATGCTGTCCTTCTCCACCGCGGGCTGGCCGCCGACCATGACGGTCGTGCCCGCCGGTAACGGCATCGAGCGCAGGTAGCCGATGGTCGCGTCGGCGTCCGCGCCCCCGGCCAGCACGGTGTTGGTGGTGAAGACGTTGGGCTGGGCCGGGCGCTTGAACGGTTCGGGGAACGGCGCCGCCAGGCCGGGGGCCCGATTGGCCTGTGCCAGTACGGCTTCGGTGTCGGAGGAGTCGTAGGTGACGATGACCAGATCGACCGGATCGATCTGGCGCAGCGGGAAGATCTCGTCGAAATGCTGCTGCGCCAGCCGGGCCGGGTGCTCCGGGGGCAGGAACCGCTCGCTGATACTGCCGAACACGATGTGCTGCACCGGCGCGATCAAGAGCAGCAGCACCGCGGTGACCGAGACCGCCACGGCGAGTGGCCGTTTCATCACCCAGCCCGCGATCCGCCCCCAGACATTGTCCCGCGCAGCATCTTTGGGCTTGGACCTGCGGAATCGAGACAATCCCAGCCGGTCGACCCGGCGTCCGAGCACGGCCAGCAGCGCGGGCAGCAGCGTGACCGAGGTGAGGGCGGCCAGCGCGACGGTGACCATGGCGCCGTAGGCGAACGAACGCAGAAAGCCCTGCGGGAACACCAGGATGCCCCCGGCGGCGACCACGACGATGGTGGCCGAGAACAACACGGTGCGGCCCGCGGTCGACACCGATCGCCGCACCGCGGTCGGCACGTCGTTCCCGTCGGCCAGCTCCTCGCGGAAGCGGCTGAGGATGAACAGTCCGTAGTCGATGGCAAGCCCGAGGCCGATCATCGAAACCACCGGGGAGACGAACGAATTCACCTCGGTCACGGTGGTCAGGGCGCGGATGATCCCCCAGGCGCCCAGCACCGTGAGACCGCCGACGATCAGGGGCAGGGCCGCGGCGACGGCGCCACCGAAGAGGAAGAACAACAGCACCGCGACCGCGGGAATGGCGAACAGCTCCATCCGCCGCTGGTCGTGGGTCATGGTGTCGTTCAGCGCGCCCGCGACCGGCTGGCCGCCCGCGACCTCCATATCGATACCCGGGATGGTCAGCGCGTGCGCGACCTTGCGGTAGTTGCGCATCTGCTCGGTCTCGTCGCCGCCGCGGATCCCCAGGGACGCGAAGGCGTGCTTGCGGTCCGGGGAGCCGAACAGCTCCGGCATGACGAATCCGGTCTCCGTCGGCCAGTAGGCACCGTTGACCCGGTCGATCTCGTCCGGGAAACGCTGCGGCAGGCTGTCGAGGCCGTCGACGATCGTGCGGCCGAACGCCGGATCGTCGACGGTCCCGCCCGCGGGCGCGTGGAACAGCAGGATGACATCGCTGCTGTGATCTGCCCCGAAGACCTCGTCCTTCAGCTGTGCCACCCGCACCGACTCCGAGGACGGGTCGTCCCACCCGCTGGAACTGAGCCGGTCGCCGAGGCCGAGCCCGTAGGAGCCGAGTGCGAGCAGGCCGAGCACGGTCACGCCGATCACCGTGAATCGCCGCCGTACCACGGCCTCTGCCCAGTGTGTGAACTCGGCGAACACTCGTCGCCTCCCTAACTGCTGACGCGGACCGGTCGGGAACGGTATCAACCTCACCATCGCCGCCGGGAGAAATACCAGAGGATTCCGAATCAGCACAATGCGAGCGGCGCGCGACTGTGAACTACACGGGATTTCGCTCCGGACCACGCCATTGTCTTGCGCGTTTCGGGCCACTAGGTCCGATCACAGTCGGGGACAGTTCTTTTCGGCAGAGTTTACAAAATGCCGGTAGCACCGTGACGGCCTCGTTATGTGTGGTCCATGCTTGGCCACATCGGCCACCTGCGCAGGGCCTCTATCGAGCGCATCGTCGTGAAGCGCGGCGATCGAAATAACCGGAGCACGGAGGGATGTGCGTGTCGGATATCGCAATTGTGGGTATCGGCTGTCGATTTGCGGGTGGAATCGATTCGCCCGACACGTTCTGGGACTTTGTCGTGGACAAGCGCGACGGCGTCGTCGAGATTCCCGCGGACCGCTGGGATTACCGCCGGTATTACGACCCGGAACCACGCACCCCGGGCCGCATGTACACCAAGCGCGGCGCATTCATGACCGTCGACCCGTGGGAGTTCGACCCGGACTTCTTCGGCATCTCGCCCCGCGAGGCCACGGTGCTGGACCCGCAGCAGCGCCTGATGCTCGAGGTGACGTGGGAGGCGCTCGACGATGCCGGGATCGCGGGCCGGACGGCCGGTGAGTCGGTCGGCGTCTATGTCGGCGGATTCGTGGTGGACCAGTCGGTCATCGGCGTCGTGGGCCCCGCCCTGTTCCACACCGACATGCACACCCCGGCCAGCGCGTCCTACACGATGCTGTCGAACCGAATCGCCTACGCGCTCAACCTGATCGGGCCCGCGCTCACCGTCGACACGGCCTGCTCGTCGTCGCTGGTCGCCTTCCATCTGGCCTGCCAGGCGCTCGACAACGGCGACTGCAGGGTAGCGCTGGCGGGCGGGGTCAACGTGATGCTGCAGCCGGAGACGTTCGTGCTGATGTGCAAGGGCGGATTCCTCGCCACCGACGGCCGCTGCAAGTCCTTCGATGCCGCCGCCGACGGGTACGGGCGCGGCGAGGGCGCGGGCATGGTCGCGCTGAAGAAGCTCGACGACGCGGTGGCCGACGGCGACCGCATCTACTCCGTGGTCAAGGGCACCGGCTCCAACCAGGACGGGCGCACCACCGCGATCACCGTGCCGAATGTCGACTCCCAGGAGTCGCTGGCCCGTTCCGTCTGCACCCGTGCGGGTCTGGCGCCGGACTCGATCACCTACCTCGAGGCGCACGGCACCGGCACGCTGGTCGGTGATCCGGTCGAACTCCGGGCGCTCGGACGGGTTTTCGGCGCGCCGTCCGGGCGTACCGGAACCATCGGCGTCGGTTCGATCAAGGCCACGATCGGCCACACCGAGGCGGCCGCGGGGGTGGCCAGCGTGATCAAGGCCGCGCTGGCGATCCACCACCGCACGGTGCCGCCGCAGGGCTGGCTCGACAAGCCCAATCCGGATATTCCCTTCGACGAACTGGGATTGCACGTCCAGGTCGACGCCGAACCGCTGTCCGCGGACGCGGGCCCGATGACCATCGCGGTCAACGGTTTCGGCTACGGCGGCACCAATGCCCACGCGATCCTGCAGGAGTATCGGGCCGCACCGGTGGCGCCGAACGCCGAGCCCGCGCGGCACCTCGGGATCCTGCCCATCTCCGCGCGCAGCACCGGCGCCGCCCGCGCGCTGGCGGGCCGCTTCGCCGACCTCATCACCGCGGGCGCCGATCCCGAACGCCTGGCCGAGGCGGCGTGGACCCGCATGGCGCACCATCCGTACCGCACCGGTGCGCTCGTCGGCGACACCGACGAACTGATCCGCGAGCTGCGCGACTACGCGGCGGGCGACGGCCGCGACGCGGCCCGCGCCATCATCTCCCGCGGCGCGGAGCCGGTGTTCGTCTTCTCCGGCATGGGCCCGCAGCACTGGCGCATGGGGCGCGAACTGCTGTCCGCCGGAGGCGTTTTCGCCGAGACCGCCGAGCGGATCGACGCGGAGTTCCGCGACATCGCGGGCTGGTCGATCATCGAGGAGCTGCGGCGCGACGAGGACGAGTCGCGGGTCACCCGCACCGAGGTGGCGCAGCCGGCCAACTTCCTGGTGCAGGTGGGTTTGGCGCGCGAGCTGGCCGAATACGGCATCACCCCGGCCGCCATCGTGGGACACAGCGTGGGCGAGGTGTCGGCGGCGTACGTGAGCGGCATGCTGTCGCTGCCGGACGCGGTGCGCGTCGCCTACCATCGGGCCCGGTTGCAGGCCACCACCGCCGGATCGGGCGGCATGCTCGCGGTCGGGCTGACCGCGGACCAGGCGCGCGAACTCGTCGGCGACGATCCGGGCGTGGACATCGCGGCGATCAACAGCGCGAGCGGCGTCACCCTTTCCGGGGATGCCGCGCGCCTGGACGAGATCGCCGAAAAGCTCACCGAGGACGGCACTTTCGCCCGTCGCCTGCGCGTCGAGGTGCCGTATCACAGCAGGCTGATGGATCCGATCCTCGACGATCTGCGCGCCGCGCTGGCCGACCTGTCGCCGAAGATCCCGGAGATACCGCTGTATTCGACCGTCACCGGCGGGCAGGTCAGCGAGGGCGACTGGGACGCCGACTACTGGTGTGCCAACGTGCGGCAGCCGGTGCGGTTCGCCGCGGCGATCACCGAGCTGATCGGTGCGGGCAGCCGGGTGTTCCTGGAACTGGGCCCACATCCGGTGCTGTCGGGCAATATTCGCGAGGCGCTGCTGGGCGCGGACGTGACCGGCACGACCGTGCCGACCCTGGACCGGACCCAGTCCGATACCGACAGCCTGCGCCGCACCCTCATCGGCCTGCACGCCGCGGGCGTCCTCGATCGCGAGCTGCTGTTCCCGGCCGATCGCCCCGCGACCGCCCATGTGCCGCTGCCGCGCTACCCGTGGCAGCGGACCCGATTGCACTCCGCCCTGCCGCTTTTCGAACAGGCGCGGATGGGCACGCCGGGGACCTACGCCATGCTCGGCGACCCGGACGTGGAGGGCCGCCCCGACTGGCTGCTGCAGGTCGGGACCGAACTGCTGCCGTGGCTGGCCGATCACGTGGTCAACGGGATCCGGATCATGCCGGGTGCGGCGTACCTGGACGCCGCGCTGAGCGCGACGGCGACCCGCATCGGCGCGAAACGGGTTGCGCTGGAACAGGTCCGGTTCGTCGCGCCGCTCATCATGGGCGCCCCGGACGTGCCGCTGGTGGCCATGACCGTCGAGGAGGCGAGCGGGCGCTTCCAGATCCGCTCGCGCAGCGCGACCGGTACGGCGTGGACCGTGCACGCGTTCGGGCGGACACTGACCGGCAGCCACGAGCAGACCAAGGCGGCCGTCCCGGCCATCGACGTCGGCCTCGACATCGATCCGGAGATGTTCTACTCCGGCCTGGCCGCGGCCGGGCTGCAGTACGGGCCGTCGTTCCGGCGGGTGCGCAGGGTGCGGGTCGGCAGGGATACCGTGGTGGCGACGGTCGACGGCACGATCGCCGCGGACTCCGGACATCTCGCGCATCCCGCGGTGGTCGACGCCGCGATGCAGAGCGCGGCGCTGCTGTTCGCCGAGGAGCGGATCGACGAGGGCGTCATGGTGCCCGTCGGGGTGGCGGCGGTCCGGCTGCTCGCGGAGCTGCCCGAGGAGATCACCGTGGTCGCCCGCCGCAGCCCGCACGCGCGGCTGCGTGCCGACGTGGACCTGCTCGACGGCGAGCAGAACCTGGTGATGCGCTTGACCGGCCTGCAGATCGGCGCGCTGAAACCCGGTGACGATCCGCTGCATCGGATGGCCGATTTCTACTACCACGAGACGATGGAGGAACGCGAACCGCTCGACCGCGCCGCCCTGGCCGAGGCCGGAACGGCCGCCACGGTGGTCGTCGCGCTCGGATCCGGGGGGCGCGCCCGGGGGCAAGCGGCCCCGCGGCCCGGGGGACCGGTGGTGAGTGGGGGGTTGACCCGGGGGGGGGGGGGTGGCGAACCGGGCGATCCCGACA
>NZ_JARWQD010000321.1 GCF_029869545.1 Nocardia wallacei
TGGGTGCGGCGGGGCGCCCCGGGCGGCCCCCCCCCCCCCCCCTAATGCCCTGGGGCTTATTGGGGGCCCCCAAACACTTTGGCGCCCGCCTACCGGGGGGCGCACCCCTGGTCTCCCCCCTCCGGTTGGGGGCGGCCCCGCCCCCCACCAGTCCGAGGGGGTCCGGGCTGCCACAGCGGGCAAGTTCCCCCACCGCCGCGTCGAGATCGGAACGCGAGCGGCCGATCACCGCCACCCGCGCGCCGTCGCCGGCGAGGCACCGGGCACTGGCCAGGCCCATGCCCCGGCTGCCGCCCACGACCACCGCCGCAGCCCCGGCCAATCCCAAATCCATTCCGCCACCGCCTCTATCCTCACCTGATCGGGCGCCCAGCCGCGCCGAGCGATGGTCGAGATACTAACAGATTTAGATACTGTATTTATTTCAGTAACGCACGGGAAGGTTGCTCGCCGCGAGGCTGCGCGCGTTACCTTCGCCACATTCGGCGGCGCGCCCACAGAATGCCTCGCGGTATGATTTACGGTTACATGTACTATCAATGTTGCTGCCGGTTCCCCGGGACAGGGAAACCGTTGCGTCGGATAGAACTTCACGCGACGAACTTCACGGAGGTGGTCAGAGAATGGCTAAGCGGGCAACCGCCGAAAAGCGGCCGAGGCGCGAGCGCGGCTCCCTCACCCCCGAGGACATTCTCGACGGCGCGTTCGAACTCGCGGGCGAGGTGTCGCTGGACAATCTCAGCATGCCGATGCTGGGCAAACACCTCGATGTCGGCGTGACGAGTATCTACTGGTATTTCCGCAAGAAGGACGACCTGCTCAGCGCCATGACCGATCGCGCGCTGCACCGATACGTCTCCTTCGTCACGCCCTTCGTCGACGCGAGCGACTGGCAGGAGTCGTTGCGCACACACGCCCGCACCATGCGTGACGCGTTCCGGAGCAACCCCATCCTCTGCGATCTGATCCTGATCAGGTCGGCCCTGAGCCCGGAGGCCGCGCAACTGGGCGCGCGGCAGACCGAGCGGGTGATCGCCAGCCTGGTCGAGGCGGGACTGTCGCTCGACGATGCCGTCGATACCTATTCGGCGGTCGAGTTGCACGTCCACGGCTCGGTGGTGCTGCAACGCATCTATGACAAGAACAAGGAATCGGAGTCCGGGGCGAGCGCGTACTACGAAAACATCCCCATCTCGTCCGACACCACACCGCTGCTGGCCGAGGCGAGTTCGCGCGGCCTGCACAGCGGCGCACCGGACGACCGCAATTTCGAGTACGGCCTCGACTGCATTCTCGAGCACGCCAACAGGTTGGTCGAATCGGGTTCGGGCGCGAAGCCGAAAAAGGCCGCCGCCAAAAAGGCACCCGCCAAGGCGACCGCCAAGAAGGCACCGGCCAAGAATGCGGCGCGACGCCCCGCCAAGGCCGCGGCGAAGTAGTCCGGCCCGGTATCAATCCGCGATTCCGGTCGTCCGCCGCTGGCCGTACTGCGTCCCGGCCAGTGCGCTCGGAGGGCTGGCGACGGCGCTGACCGTACCGGTGCACAGGACGGTGTCGCCGAGCAGCAGCCGCGCGGTCGAGTCGATGTCACGGTCGCCGACCGAGCGCTCGATATCGAATCCCAGCTCGGTGAGCAGCGGGGTGGGACGCCGGTAGGTCACCGTCAGCGATCGCGTCTTACCCGCCAGGCCTGCCGCGCAGTTCTGCTGCTGCACAACGCAATCGAAGAAGACCGCGAGGAAGCCGCCGTGCACGAGGCCCGGCGGCCCCTCGTACGGCAGCGCGAAGGTGACACGGCCGCGGGCATGCCGGGCATCGACGTGATCGAACCGGTATTCCGGGAAGCACGGATTGAACGAGCCGATGTCGAAGGCGTGGTCCAGATAGATCCGCTGGGTGCCGACCGCGTCGGCGCCGATCCGGGGTGAGTTGTCGGGCGGTGCGGCCGCGGTGAGTTCGCGCTCCCACTCCCCGCAGCGCGCCAGCATCTCCGCCACCGCCGCGTGCGGCTGCTCCAGCGACAGCAGCAATCCCGTGAGCCGCCGGATGGCGGCCGCCGCCGCCCTCGTCTGGTCGAGCGGCTGTGCGCCGAAACCGGATCCACCCGCGGGTCCCGCCGTCTCCGCCTGTCCGGCGCCCGGTGTCGGCCTGTCCGGCATACGTCCCTCTTTCGCCTTCGACGGTTGCTTGCTATCTTTGTGCAGAGCACAACGGTATCACATACCGTATGACTAACAGTATGCGATGGGACGCGGGTGGGACTGTGGGCCGAGACTCCGAATCCGCCGCCGAGGGGTCGGTGGTGGTGCACCGCGACGACGCGGTCCTGCATCTCGTGATCGACCGCCCGGAGCGCAGGAATTCGCTCAGCGCGCCGATGATCGAGACACTCGTGACCGTCCTGACCGAGGCGGCGTCGGACGATTCGCTGCGCGCGATCCACCTGCGCGGCAGCGGCGGCAACTTCTGCTCCGGCGTCGACTGGGTGGCGAGCAACCGCGCCGACGGGCGGCGCCCGCGCACCGGCGATCTCGTCCGCCGCATCCCGCACACCGCCCACCGGGTGATCGAACTCCTGCACACCGTTCACCTGCCCGTCGTGTGCAGCGTGCAGGGGTGGGCCGTCGGCCTGGGCTGCAGCCTCGCGCTGTCGGCCGATTTCGCGGTGGCCACCGACGACGCCGTGTTCTGGGAGCCGTTCCTGGCCCGCGGTTTCAGCCCCGACTCGGGTTCGACCTGGCTGCTGCCCAAGCTGGTCGGCCTGACCCGCGCGAAGCGGATGCTGCTGCTCGGCGACAAGGTACCCGCGGCCACCGCCGCCGACTGGGGCCTGATCGATCGATGCGTGCCCGCGAACGAATTGGACAGCGCCGCAGAGGATCTGCTGACCCGGCTGGCCGCGGGCCCGACGGTGGCGATCGGGCTGGCCAAGCAGGCGTTGGCGTACGGGCAGCACGCCACCCTCACGCAGTCGCTGAACCAGGAACTTCTCGATCTCGAACTCGCCTGCAGAACAAGTGATTTCAAGGAAGGTCTGGCGGCATTCCGGCAGCGGCGAGCACCGGACTTCCAGGGCCGGTAGCCCACCGGACCATGCCCGGCATTCCCGACAACCGACGAGGAAGCATATGTCGCCCGATACGAGGCAGCACCGATGACCCACGAGGCAGCGACGCACGGCGACCGCGTCGAACCATCCCCCGCGTTCGACACCATTCGACTGGAGGTGGACGGCGCCGACCGCGTCGCCACCATCACGCTGAACCGGCCCGAGCGCCTCAATGCCTTCGACCGGACCATGTGCGAGGAAATGGCCCGTGCCTGGCACCGGGTCGGACTGGACGACTCGGTCAACGCGGTGGTGCTGCGCGCGGCCGGAACCCGCGCCTTCAGCGCCGGACTGGACATCAAGAAGCCGTACGGACAACCGAACAGCGTGTGGCATCACGAGGATCCGGGCGAGTCGCTCAGCCCCAAATGGCAGAAGATGTGGAAACCGGTCGTGTGCGCGGTGCAGGGGATGTGCACCGCGGGCGGGTTCTATTTCGTCAACGAGGCCGACGTGGTGATCTGCTCCTCGGACGCGACCTTCTTCGATTCCCACGTGTCGGCGGGCCTGGTCTCGGCACTGGAGCCGATCGGACTGCGCCGGCGCATCGGCCTGGGCGAGACGTTGCGAATCGCGTTGATGGGCAACGACGAACGCGTCGGAGCGGACACCGCGCTGCGCATCGGGCTGGTCTCCGAGGTGGTCTCCCCCGACCGGCTGTGGGCCCGCGCGCACGAGATCGCCGCCACCATCGCCGCCAAGCCCCCGGCCGCCACCCAGGGCACCGTGAAGGCGATCTGGGAGTCGCTGGACAAGCCGTACCGGGCGGCACTGGATCAGGGACTGATCTACACGCGACTCGGAAATCCCTTGGGCAAGGCCGAATTGGCGGCGCAGCCCGGCAACGACGAACACCGCGCCCGGCCCGAACCGAGGATCCGCTGATGACCGGCCAGGCCACACCCGAGGAAACCGGTACCGCCGACTCCCCCACCCTCGCGGCGACCCTGCATCGGCAGGCGCGGGCCAGATCCGACCACCCACTGCTGATCTGCGACGCCGAACGGCTCAGCTACGCCGAGGCGGAGCGCCGCTCGGCACGCCTCGCCCGCGGGCTGATCGCGCTGGGCGCGGGGAAGGGCACGCATGTGGGTCTGCTGTATCCCAACGGGGCGGGATTCGTCGTCGGCGTCCTCGCCGTCGCGCGCATCGGCGCCGTCGCCGTCCCCATCTCCACCTTCGTCACCGCGCGGGAACTGCGGGAGCAGCTGGTCCACAGCGACATTCATATCCTGCTCGCCACCGCCTCGTATCGATCCCACGACTACGTGCAGCGGATCGCCGAGGTCCTCACCGAGGCCGATTTCGATTCGGTCGACCGGCTCCTCTGCACCGCCGTCCCCCAGCTGCGGCACGTCGCGATCAGCGACGGCCCCGCCGCCGCGCCCTGCGTCCGCGACATCCTCGGCATCCAGCGACTCGCCGACGGCGTCGACGAGGCGCTGCTCGCGGCGATGGAACGCGATGTCAGCGGGTGCGATCCGCTGGCCATCGTGTACACCTCCGGATCGACCAGCGCACCCAAGGGCGTGGTGCACACGCACGCGGCGCTGCTGGGCCACCAGCGCAATCTCAACGAGATCCGCGGCCTCACCGAAGACGACATCCTGTTCTGCAACTCGCCGTTCTTCTGGATCGGCGGATTCGCGTTCGGCCTGCTCGCCACGATCGTCGCGGGCTCGACACTGCTGTGCTCCAACGCCACCGACGCGGCCGCCACACTGGACCTGCTGGAGTCCGAAAGGCCCACCATGACAAACGGTTTCGCCGCCGGTATCGCACACCTGGCCCGCCACCCCAGCTTCCCGGACCGGGATCTGTCATCCATGCGGCGAGGCAACCTGTACCCCATCATGCCCGCCGACGTGCGGCCCCGTGACCCCGAACTGCGGCACGGCATGCTGGGGATGACCGAGGCGGGCAGCGTGGTCCTGCTCAGCGGGGACGAATCCGATCAGCCCGAGCACCGCCGCGGATCGTTCGGCAAACCCGCACCCGGATTCGAGACCAGGATCGTCGACCCCGGCACCGGCGCGGACGTCGCCGTCGGCGAGGTCGGTGAACTCTGGTTCCGCGGCCCGTACGTCATGCAGGGGTATTACGGGCGCAGTCGCGAGGAATGTTTCGACGCCGACGGCTGGTTCCACACCGGCGATCTGATGCGTCACGACGCGGACGGATTCGTGTATTTCATCGGCCGCAGCGGCGCGATGATCAAGACCGCGGGCGCGAACGTGTCCCCCGCCGAGGTCGAGAAGGCGATCGTCCGGATCACCGGCGGCACCGCGCACGTCTTCGGTCTCCCCCACCCCGACCGGGGCCAGATGGTGGCCGCGGTACTCACCGTCGCCGATCCCAAGGCATTCGACGAAGCGGCGCTGCGGGAGAAGCTGCGGGCGGAGCTGTCGGCGTACAAGGTCCCCGCGCGCTTCGCGGCCGTCACCGCCGCGGACATCCCGTTGCTGTCCAGCGGGAAGGTGGACCTGCGGGAGCTGAAGAAGGTGTTCGATGGCTGACGACGAGGCGGTGACCGCGCAGACGATGGACCGGCTGGTGCGCGTGCGCGCCGCTCGCCACGCGGCCGCGCCGATGGTGATCGATCCGCGGCATACCCTCAATTACGGCGAACTCGACACCACCACAAGGGATTTGGCCGCCACTCTGATCGATGCCGGAGTCGGGAAGGGCACCCGGGTGGGCCTGCTCATGCCCAACGGCACCGAGTGGGTGCGCATCGCGGTGGCGCTCACCCGGATCGGCGGGATCCTCGTCCCGCTCAGCACGTTGCTGCGGCCGCCCGAACTCCGCGCCCAGTTGCGCGTCGCCTCGGTACAGTTCCTCGTTTCCGTCGAGGAGTTCCGTGGGCGACGCTATCTCGACGACCTCGACCTCACCGCCGACGACGATCTCCTGCTCGACCCACAGCTGCCCGCATTGCGCCACGTCCGGACCCCCGGACAGTTGACGGCCGCCTGCGCCGCACCGGCACCGCCGTCCTTCCGCCAGGAGGAGCATGCCGGGAGTATGCGAACTGACGACCAGGCCCTGCCCGCGGAGAACCGCGACGAGCGCCGTTTCGATGCTGGCCCGCGGGCTGCGAGCATGGTCGACGCGCTGGCGGCCACCGTGACCGCGGCCGATCCGCTGGCCGTCATGTTCACCTCCGGAAGCCGCGGCCTGCCCAAGGCTGTCGTTCATTCGCACGGCAGCGCGTTCGGCGCGGTGCGGTCGGGGTTGGCGAGCCGGTGCATCGACCGGGATACCCGCCTGTATCTGCCGATGCCGTTCTTCTGGGTGGGCGGCTTCGGTGGCGGCGTCCTGTCGGCGCTGCTGGCGGGTGCCGCCCTGATCACCGAGGACATACCCCGCCCGGAGACCACGCTGAACCTGCTCCGACGCGAGCGGGTCACCTTGTTCCGCGGTTGGCCGGACCAGGCGGAATCCCTTGCCCGCCAGGCGGAAACACGCGGTGTCACGGTACCGACACTGCGACCGGGCAGCCTGGAGGCGCTGCTGCCCGCGCACCTGCGAGCGCAGCCCGGCGCGCGCGCCAACCTGTTCGGAATGACCGAGTCGTTCGGGCCCTACTGCGGGTACCCCGCCGATACCGATATGCCGCGTTCGGCCTGGGGTAGTTGCGGCACACCGTTTCCCGGCATGGAGGTCCGCATCACCGACCCCGACGACGGGCGCCCGGTCCCCACCGGAACCGTGGGCATCATCCAGATCCGGGGCCCACACACGTTGCGGGGCATGTGCGGCCGCGGTCGCGAGGATGTCTTCACCGCCGACGGCTACTACTCCACCGGCGATCTCGGCCGTCTCGATGACGATGGATTCCTGTTCTACCACGGTAGATCCGACGATATGTTCAAGGTCAGCGGCGCCACCGTGTACCCCGGCGAGGTGGAGCGGGCGCTGCGCGGCATCGAGGGGGTGAGTTCTGCCTTCGTCACCAATGTGCCCGGCCCGCAGGGCGAGCGGGTCGCCGCGGCGGTCGTGTGCGATACCGCGACCGCGTCCGCCGACCGGCTCCACGCGGCCGCTCGGGAGCTGCTGAGCTCCTTCAAGGTGCCCGCGGTATGGCTGCTGCTGGACTCCGACGACGATGTCCCGCGCGGCCCGACCGGCAAGGTCGACATCTCCCGCCTGCGTCAGCGGCTGTCCGTCCGAGAGCCTGCGAACGGCACGCGCGCACCGGTCGTGATATCGAAATAGCGCTCCGGCTCGCCGGATCGAGCCGCAGCAATCCGAGCAGATGTGGAGTTCGCGCCATGACCGATCGATCCGAATCCGTCGGCCGAGCGCACACCGGCGCCTCGCGCTCGACCGCCACCACGGCGACACAGCCGCTGGCAGGGGTGCGCATCGTGGAGATCTCCAGCTTCGTCGCCGCCCCGCTGGCGGGCATGACGCTGGCACAGCTCGGCGCGGACGTCATCCGTGTCGACCCGATCGGTGGTGCCGCCGATTACCGCCGGTGGCCACTCACCGATGCGGGCGAGAGTATCTACTGGACCGGACTCAACAAGGGAAAGCGTTCTGTCACAGCCGATCTGCGCACACCGGCCGGGCAGCAACTCGTCGCACGTCTGATCACCGCGGGCGGCCCGACCGGCGGCATCCTGCTGACCAACGCGGCCGGACGAGACTGGCTCGACTACGACACGCTCGTCGCACGGCGTCCCGACCTGATCGGGCTGGAAATACTCGGCCGCGCCGACGGATCGGCCGCCGTCGACTACACCGTCAACGCCGGCACCGGGTTTCCCCTCGTCACCGGGCCCGCCGACCACGAAGGTCCCGTCAATCACGTGCTGCCCGCATGGGATCTGCTCTGCGGCGTGTACGCGGCACTGGCGATCACCGCGGCCGTCCGACACCGCGACGCCACCGGGCAGGGCAGCCGGATCAGACTTCCGCTGGAGGATGTCGCGCTGGCGACCGCCGGACATCTCGGCTTCCTCACCGAGGCCGCACTGTGCGGCCGGGAGCGTCCCCGGCTGGGCAACGCCATCTACGGTCAGTACGGCCAGCACGTCACCGGCGCCGACGGCGTCTCCTTCATGCTGGTTGCCTTGACTCCCCGCCACTTTCGTGATTTGACCGACCTCACCGGCACCACCGAGGCGGTGGCCGCGCTGGCCGCCGCGCTGGGCGCCGACTTCACCGAGGAGGGCACCCGCTACCGGCATCGCGACCTGCTGACCGCGCTGTTCACCCCGTGGTTTCGCGACCGCGACGCCGACGAGATCGCCACGGCGCTGGCCGAGACGTCGATACTCTGGGAGCGATACCGTAGTTTCGGCGAACTCGCGACCGACCCGCGTGTCACCGCCAACCCCCTGTTCAGCCTCCTGCATCAGCCCGAGATCGGCGAGTATCTCGCACCCGGGTTACCCATGTCGGTGAACGGTGCGCACGTCCCGGCCCGGCCCGCACCGCGACTCGGGGAACACACCGACTCCGTATTGCGCGCCTCGGCGATTGTGGCGACCGAGCCCTCGGCGCCGGGGGAAGGACCGGGCCATCGCGAGGTCGTCGTGCCAACTGTCGGCTTGGCCGAAATCGCCGCCGGTGCAGCAGATCTCGCGGTCGACGAAACCGGAGTTCCGACGACCCCACTGGTCGTAGTCGATCTGAGCCGGGACGAGTGGGCGCATGCCGAGGCGGCCGTGGCGGCGCTGCGACGGCGCACCGTCGTGGTCGTCGGGTGCAGCCCGGCCCCGCTGCCGGACGCTGCCGAACCGCTGCTGGACGCATTGACCTGCACGCTGGCTCCCAGCGGCCCGGGCCGGTCCTGGGCGCCCGGCACCGCCACCGACCTGGACGCGATCTCACGCACCGTCTCCGCCCGGCCACGGGCGGCACTCACCCTGGTGAGCCTTCTCGACATCACCTCGCGGTCCGATGTCCCGGCGGGTCTCGTCGCGGAGTCCCTGGCCTATTCGACGCTGCTGGCAGGTCCGGAGTTCGCCGCCTGGCGCGCCGCCACCCGGTTCCGCCCGGTACCCGGCAGCGCGGACCCTGTGCTCCTGGACCGCCGGGGCGATGTGCTGACCGTGACATTGAACCGGCCGGAACGGCACAACGCCTTCGGGCGGGCGGTACGAGACGGGCTGCTCGCAGGACTGGCCGTGGCGGAGCGCGACGAGTCGATCCGCGAGGTGCTGCTGCGCGGCAACGGCCACTCGTTCTGCAGCGGAGGAGATCTCGACGAGTTCGGCACCGCCCCCGATGTGTCCGCGGCACACCTGGTGCGGTTGCAGCAGAGCGCGGGCTACATCGTGCATCGCCTCGCCCCCCGCGTTCGCGCCGTCCTGCACGGCGCCTGTATCGGCGCGGGCATCGAGGTGCCGTCGTTCGCGGGCAGAGCCGAGGCCGCCGCCGATGCCTGGTTCCAATTACCGGAACTGTCGATGGGTTTGGTGCCGGGCGCCGGTGGCACCGTCGGAATCACCCGCCGCATCGGACGCTGGCGCACCGCGTACCTCGTCCTCACCGGGCGCGCGATCGGTGTCGACACCGCACTGGCGTGGGGGCTGATCGATGGCCGAGTGTGATCCGACCGCGCTGCGCGCCTGGGCCGCCTCGGGCGCGATGGCGCTGACCGGCCGCCCGCAGGGACCACCGCGCGCCGCGCCCGGCAGTCCCGCCGCCGGGGTATCGACCACGTTGCGGCGGATCGGCGAGTCGGCGCGGGCACGGACCGGTGTCCGACCCGCGCTGCCCGGGGTCGAGGTGCTCGGCGAGCGCGCGGCGATCGCCGGGCTCGCCCGCCGCGGCCCCATGTCCTGCGGTGGCGCGTTCCGCGCACTACGCACCCAGGACGGCTGGCTGGGCTTGTCACTCCCCCGCGCCACGGATCTCGAACTGATTCCGGCACTCACCGAACGCCCTGCGGCGGGCGAGGATCCGTGGAGCGTCGTCACACACTGGGCTCGCTCCGCGACGACCGCCGAGGCCGCGCGGCGCCTCGCCCTGCTGGGCATGGCCGGATCCGCTGTACCCGATCCCGGACTCGATTCGCGTGCCGGAGTGGAGATCACCGAATCGGGGCCACGGCGCCACCGCCGTGAGCGACCGGTCGTCGTCGATCTGACCGCACTGTGGGCCGGTCCGTTGTGCGCGCACCTGCTCGGTGCGTCCGGCGCCCGGGTGATCAAGGTCGAAAGCCGCTCTCGCCCCGACGGGGCGCGGTTCGGCCCCGCGCCGTTCTTCGACCTCCTGCACAGCGGACATGCCATGCTGGCCTTGGACCTTCACGACGAGCGCGGTATCGACCTGCTGCGAGAACTCATCACCGACGCCGACCTGGTCCTGGAATCATCCCGGGCGCGCGCACTGCACCAGCTCGGCATCGACGCCGCCACATTCGTGGCATCCGGGACCTCCTGGCTGTCGATCACCGCGCGTGGACGCGACAGCGACACAATAGGATTCGGCGACGACATCGCGGCCGCCGCCGGGCTCGTCGTATCCGACGGCGAGGATCTCCTGCCGTGCGGTGACGCGCTGGCGGATCCCCTGACGGGAGTATGTGCCGCGGCCGCCGCATCGGAGGCACTGCTCGCGGAACACGCTCGCCTGATCGATGTCTCGATGCTGCACGTGGCTGCCGAAATCGCCACGGGGACACCGGAGGAGCATGTGGTGCGGCGCAAGAACGGCGGCTGGTGGGTCGAATCCTCCAGCGGCAACTTCCCGATAGCGCCGCCGACCGCACGCCGAGCACCGGACCGGGCGGGAGCGATCGGCGCCGACAATGCGGCAATTCTCGGAGCGCGACCGTGATGCGACGGCCGCCCTTCCGTCGAACACTGTAGTCGCCTATACTGTAACTATTACCGTAACATTCGACACAAGGGAGTGGTCATGGGCGAGAAGGCATCGGGCCCCACGGCGACCGAGGGCAATGACACCACCGTCGAGGAGGATCTCCTCCTCGAGGAGATCTCGATAGACGGCATGTGCGGTGTCTACTGACCGGCACTCCTTCGATCCGGCCCTGCCACACGGCCTGGCGGCGTCGGTGTCACTGCGACCCGAACCCTTCGGCGCGCTGGTATACGACTTCGAGACCCGCCGACTGTCGTTTCTGAAGACTCCACTGCTGGTGACCGTGGTGCGAGAACTCCACCGCCACCCCGACGCGCACGGTGCTCTCGCCGCGGCCGCGGTACCGGCCGACGAGCACGGCCCCTACCTGCGCGCACTCGCGGGACTGTTCGACACCGGCGTGATCCGCGTGCGTCCCGCACCGTAATGCGAACAGGAAAGCCATGAGACTGCTCGAACACTTCGAATACGGCCTCACCTCGCCGATCTGCCTGACCTGGGAGCTGACCTACGCCTGTAATCTGGCCTGCGCGCACTGCCTGTCGTCGTCCGGTCGGCGGGATCCGCGCGAGCTGACCACGGCCGAATGCAAGGCGGTCATCGACGAGTTTCAGCGGATGCAGGTCTTCTACGTCAACATCGGCGGCGGCGAACCCACCATCCGCGGCGACTTCTGGGAACTACTCGACTACGCCGTCGAGCACGATGTCGGAGTCAAGTTCTCCACCAACGGCATTCGCCTCACTCCCGAGCGGGCGCGGCGACTCGCGGCCACCGACTACGTCGACGTGCAGATCTCCATCGACGGTGCCACGGCGGAGGTCAACGACGCCGTCCGCGGTACGGGCTCGTTCGACACCGCCGTGCGGGCGATGGCCAACCTCGCCGACGCCGGGTTCGAGAACTTCAAGATCTCGGTGGTGATGACCCGCGACAACATCGGACAACTGGACGAGTTCAAGGCCATCGCGGACCGGTTCGGCGCGCAGCTGCGCATCACCCGGTTACGTCCCTCCGGGCGGGGCGCGGACGTCTGGAACGACCTGCACCCCACCGCCGATCAGCAACTGCGCCTCTACGATTGGCTCGTCGCGCACGGCGAGGGCGTGCTGACCGGGGACTCCTTCTTCCACCTCAATGCGCTCGGCTCCGATCCCCTGCCCGGGCTGAACCTGTGCGGTGCGGGCCGGGTGGTGTGCCTGATCGACCCGGTCGGCGACGTCTACGCCTGCCCGTTCGCCATTCACGACGAGTTCCGTGCGGGCAACATCCGCGATCACGGCGGCTTCGAAAACGTCTGGCGCACATCGGATCTGTTCACCCGTCTGCGCCAACCGCAGACCGGCGGTTCGTGCACCTCGTGCTCTGCCTACGACTCCTGCCGCGGCGGATGCATGGCCGCGAAGTTCTTCACCGGCCTGCCCCTCGACGGCCCCGACCCCGAATGTGTCCGCGGCAACGCCGAATCCGCGCTCGCCGCCGTCGGAGCGCGCCCGCAACCGGACAAGGATCACTCCCGCCGCGCGGTCACTCTCGGGATGCCGTCGACACGCGTCACCACGACACCTCCGGACCGCGCCTGCGACACCGGTCCGCTCGCCGGACTGCGCTGACTCCATCTCGTCAGAGACGCTGCCAGACAAGGACTTTCACATGGCCAACACACGAGACTGGTTCGAATCCGTCGCCGAAGCGCAGCGGCGGGCGAAGAGGCGCGTCCCGAGATCGGTATACCTGGCGCTGCTGGCAGGGTCGGAGGCCGGGGTCACCCTCGACGACAATGCCGCCGCCTTCGCCGAGCTCGGACTCCGCCCGCACATCGCCGACCTGCCCGCCACCCGAGATCTGTCCACCACCGTGCTGGGACAGGAAATCTCACTGCCGGTGATCTGCTCGCCGACCGGTGTGCAGGCCGTCGATCCGGAAGGAGAGGTCGGCGTCGCGCGCGGCGCGGCACAGTCGGGGACCGCGATCGGCCTGTCCTCGTTCGGATCCAAACCCATCGAGCAGGTCCTCGCCGCCAACGACAAGACGTTCTTCCAGGTGTACTGGCTCGGCAGCAGGGACGACATGACCGCCCGCCTCGAACGCGCCCGCGCGGCCGGAGCCAAGGGCGTCATCGTCACCCTGGACTGGATTTTCGCCTCCGCACGCGACTGGGGCAGCCCCGCCCTGCCCGAACGGATCGACCTGAAGACCGCGGTGAGGTTCGCGCCCCAGGTCCTGGCCCGGCCCGGCTGGCTGTGGCGTTTCGCCCGCTCCGGGAGACTCCCCGACCTCACCACCCCCAACCTGGTGCCCGCCGGGCGGCCCGGACCGACCTTCTTCGGCGCGTACGGCGAGTGGCTGGCCACGCCCCCGCCCACCTGGGACGATCTGGCCTGGCTGCGGCAACAGTGGGACGGCCCCTTCCTGGTCAAGGGCATTTCCCGTCCCGACGACGCCAAACGCGCCGTCGACATCGGCGCGACCGCCCTGTCGGTGTCCAACCACGGCGGCAACAACCTCGACTCCACCCCCGCCACCATCCGGCTGCTGCCCGGCATCGCCGAAACCGTTGGCGGACAGGTGGAGATCCTGCTCGACGGCGGCATCCGCCGCGGCAGCGACGTGGTGAAGGCCCTCGCCCTCGGCGCCCGCGCGGTCATGATCGGACGCCCCTACCTGTGGGGTATGGCCGCGTCCGGCGCACACGGCGTCCACAACGTGCTCGAGGTGCTGCGGCAAGGCATCGACTCCACGCTGTACGGCCTCGGGCACTCCTCGGTCCGCGATCTGAGTCCCGACGATGTCCTCATCCCGGACGGGTTCACCCGAGGGATCCGGTGACCGAGGCTCCCGTCGCCGTCGTCACCGGCGCCGCCCGCGGCATCGGGGCCGCCACCGTGCACCGGCTCGCCGACAGCGGCTGGCGCGTCGTCGCCGTCGACCGATGCGCGGACGACCCGCAGGTGCCGTACCCGCTGGCCACCGCGGAGCAACTGCGCTCGGTTGCCCAGGGGCGCAACGGGAACGTTATCGATGTCGTCGCCGATGTACGTGACCCGGCCGCCCTCGCCGACGCCGTACACCTCGCCGAGGAGAGGTTCGGCCGCGTCGACGCCGCCGTCGCCGCGGCGGCGGTGATCACCGGCGGGGGCCGCCCGCTCTGGGAAACCACCACCGCGGATTGGGCACCGATGTTCGACATCGGCGTGCACGGAGTCGCCAACCTCGCCCGCGCCGCCGTCCCCGCCATGCTTCGCCGACCCGGGCCGGGCGGCCGGTTCATCGCCCTCGCCTCGGCCGTGGCCCACCATGGTTCCTGGCGACTGACCGGCTACAACGCCGCCAAGCACGCCGTCGTCGGCGTGATCAAGGGCCTGGCACACGATCTGCGAGGCACCGGTGTCACCGCGGTCGCGGTATCGCCCGGCTCCACCCGAACCGACCTGCTCAGCGAATCCGCGCGCCTGTACGACCTCGACACCGTCGACGACTTCGCCGACCATCAGCTCCTCGACCGGATTCTCGCGCCCGACGAGGTCGCGGCCGTTGTCACGTGGCTCTGCACACCCGAATCCGCCTGCATCACAGGCAGTGTCGTGCACGCGGACGGAGGCTTCCTGCCGTGAAGCTGCAACTCGATGCCCGCGTTCGCCGTGTCGACAACGGCCGGGTCCTGCTGGGCGGCGCACCCACCCGGGTGCTGCGGCTCCGCGCCCGGGGCACGCGGCTGCTCGATGCGTGGCTGGCCGGAGATCCGGTCGACTCCGGTACCCCGGCGCGAACTCTCGCGCGGCGATTGCTCGATGCCGGGATCGTACATCCCGTCGCCGAGCGCGCCGCGACCTCGACATCGCTTGTGACACTGGTGGTTCCGGTCAAGGACAACCCCGGCGGGCTGGCCCGGTTACTGGACGCGACCACCGAGATCGCCGATCGCATCGTGGTCGACGACGGTTCCCGGATTCCGGTCGCCGATGCGGCGGTCCGCCACCGGGGGTCGCGCGGCCCCGCCGCCGCCCGCAATGCGGGATGGCACAGGGCCACAATGCCTTTCGTTGCCTTTCTCGACTCCGACACCGTACCGGCACCGGGCTGGCTCGACGGCATCCTCCCGCTGTTCGACGATCCCGGCGTCGCCGCCGTGGCCCCCCGTATCAGGTCGCTGCCCATCGGCCCGGTCGGGCCTTACGAGGCGCGGCGCTCCGCACTCGACATGGGTTCCGAACCGGCCGTCGTGCGACCCGGCGGGCGCGTCCGCTACGTACCCGCCGCCGCCCTCGTCGTCCGCGGCACCGCGCTCCGGGAGATCGGCGGATTCGACGAGTCCTTGCGCTTGGGCGAGGATGTCGACCTCGTGTGGCGATTGGTGTCCGCCGGGCACACGGTGCGCTACCAGCCGCTGTCGACCGTTCACCACGAGCCCCGGCCCGGCATCCGCGCCTTCGTCCGCCAGCGCTTCGGCTACGGGACTGCCGCCGCCGCCCTCGCGCGACGGCACCCGGGCCTGCTCGATGCGGCTCGGATGTCCCCCGGAGCCGGTGCGCAGGCCGTCCTCGCCGCCACCGGTCACCCTGCGGCGGCGGTACTTCCGGCCGCCGTCAGGACACTGTGGACAATGCGGCGGCTACGCCCGAGCAACGTCCCCGTGCGCGACATCCTCGTCCTCACAGCCGCCGGGCAGTTGTCCCTCGCCCGGCAACTCGCCGATGCGCTGCGCCGCCTGTGGTGGCCGCTCGCGCTGTGCAGCCGACGCGGCCGACGGTTGCTGCGCGCCGCCTGGCTCGCGGCGGCAGCCGAGTCGTTGTTCGACAACAGCGATGTGACACTGCGATTCGCGGACGAGCTGGCCTACGGCATCGGCGTCTGGGCCGGATGCGTGCGGCATCGCACGTTCGCTCCCCTGCTACCCCGGATCCGCCGCACCCCGAAAGGGTCCGCATCGTGACGCGGCTCAGCGACCTTCGCTCACCCGACCTCGCCGAGCGCCCGCGCCGGTCGCTGCTCGCGGTGCCGCTGGGGGCCACCGAACAACACGGCCCGCACCTGCCGCTGTGCACCGACACCGCGATCGCGACCGAACTGTGCCGACGATTGGCCGCGGCGCTTCCCGATATCGTCGTCGCGCCCGCCGTCCCCTACGGTTCCAGCGGTGAGCACGCCGACTTCCCCGGCACGCTGTCCATCGGCCGGGCGGCGCTGGAGCTGCTTGTCGTCGAATTAGGCCGCGCCGCTGACCATTTCGCGGGCGTCGTCCTGGTCAACGGGCACGGCGGCAACCTGGTGCCGCTGCGCGCGGCCGTGCGCACACTACGGTCGGAAGGACGCAATGTCTCGGCATGGTCGCCCTCCGGCAGCCCCTGCGACAGCCATGCGGGGCACACCGAGACCTCGGTCATGCTCCACCTCCGGCCCGGAACGGTCGACATGGAGCGGGCGGCACCGGGCAATACGCAGCCGATCGACGTTGTCTTCGAACGCATTCGGCGCCGCGGAGTCGCCGCCGTCAGCGCCGCCCGCGGCCGGGGGGGCCCCCCCCGCGCCCCCGCCCCCCCCGGCGCCCCCCGGGGGACGGGCGATGCGAGGGGACGGGTCAGAACGGCGGCTTGTCGCCGTCGCTCTCAGAGGCGGACTGTTCGCTTGCGCCGACGGCGACCGGAGTCTCGTCGGCGGCATCGCCCCACGGGTCCTCGATCGGCTCGCTGATCTCGGTGGTGGCGCGCGACGCCTTGGTGACCACCGCGGTCGCGTACTGCAACGACGGGCCGATGACATCGACCGTCATCTCCATGACGGTGCGTTTCTCGCCCGTGTCCTTTACGGTGTAGCTGGACTGCTTCAACCGCCCGTAGGCGATAACGGTCATGCCGCGGCTGAGGGTGTCGGAGACGTGCTCGGCCAGCGGACCCCACGCGGTGCAGCGCATGAACACCGCGGGCAGATCCTTGTACCGCTCGGCGGTCTTGTCGTAGTAGCGGTCGTTGCACGCGACGGTGAAGTGCACACCGGCTTCGCCCTTCTTACTGAAGAACAGCTCCGGGTCGGCGGTCAGGTTGCCGATGATGGTGGGAGTAATAGCTCCGAACATGGCGAATCTCCTCGAGTGAAGTAGTGCGTTGATAGGACGACCGACCCACCCCGGCCAGCCCGAAAATGAGAAGAGCTGGATCGGTGCCCGGGGGCTGTCGATCTACGGCCCCGCCATCGGGCTGCGGCAAGGGCGTCAAGCCTGGGGCGCTTTTCCGCAGGCTTGACGCCCTTGCCACGGCCCGATCCCCTTGGGGTAGATCGACAGCCCCCGGCACCGATCCCGCCTACGCCCGCCACCCCCGCCACCCCCGATACACCGACCCGACATCGCCGCAAGACATTCCAGCCACGGCAATGGCGAAAATCTCGTGAGTGGGCCTCGGGGAATATCGAGTCCGGTTCGCAAGTGCAGGCGTGTGCCTGTCGCGGAGGGCCTGCTGATGGAGGCGGCGTGTCGCGCGATGAGCAGGTCCGTGCGTGGGCAGGGCGGTTTACGCCGCCAGCGGTTCGGATCGGGTCGGTGTTGCGGTGTGCGGTCGGGGAGTCGGGGTGGTGGGCCAGCGGTCGATCTCCTCGCCGGTGATGGCCTCGACCAGAGCGGAAATGATGACTTCCGCGACGGGCGGGGTGACAGCATTGCCGAGCTGGCGCACACGCTGGCGCTTGGTACCGACCACGACGTAGTCGGTACCGAACGCCATCGCCCGCGAAATTTCGTGCGGCTCGAGCATTCTGAACCTGACGTCGTTGATGTACTCCTCGCTGAGGACGTCCACGAGGGCGTAGGTGTCGCGGGTGGTCAGCGTGCCCATGGGCTGCGCTACCGGGTGCGGGACACTCTTACCGAAGTACGGCAACAGCATCGACTCCCACAGCGCGCCCGGCACCCCCGCCGGAGGAATGACCAGACCGTGGTGATTCCCGGAAGCGGTGACGGTGGCCAGCGACTCGCTCACCGACCGGGCATCGGAGGATCCGCCGCGCAGCTCGGTGACGAACGGCAGGAAACACACGGCAGTTTCGGCGCGGGTGGTCTGGGTGCGCATCGGCATCGTGGCCGGCACGGCATCCTTGCCGTCGCGCCCCTCCATCGGCACGACCAAGGGAGGCACCACCAAGCCGTGATTGGATCCGTCCGCGACCACCGTAGCCATCGGCTCGTGCAATCCGACCGTGCGCGCACGATCCGACCGCAGCAACGCGAGGAACGGGGCCGGAATCGCGAGAGCGTCGTTCTCACGGGCGGTGCGGGCACTCATCGGCGCGGTGACCGGCATCGCCGCGTCGCGCCAGGTCCCGCCCGCGGGAACCATCATCGGCGTGGCGTAGCGCTTGAGTCCCACGCGGATGCGTTCCATCGTCTTGGCCGCCAGTGGCCGGTCCCGATCTCCGATGCGGGTACCTTCCAAGCTCCAATCGATCGCTGCGGCCGCAGGGGACGCGGGCGGCTCGAGGACGGAGTTGCGGCAGGTTACGTGCGGGCACCGGTAGGTGTACTGCTGCCGGTAGCGGCCCATATCGACGCCGGGCTGCTTGAACACCTGCAGCGCCTGCACCCACTCGTCACAGCCCTCGCAGTACGCCAGCGGTCGCAGCCACTTGTCCCAATCGGGTTCCCGCTGTAGCGCGGTGTCCCAGTAGGCCAGATAGAGGCGGTCGCGCGACTGCGGGGCCACCGGGGTGCGGGCGGGCTGGGCGTGCATCGAGTTCATCGCGATCAGTCGGGTCTTGTAACCCAAGGCACGAATTTCGCCGATCCAGCGACTCCACTGATCCCACCCCCTGACCTCGACAACGTTTTCGACGATCCCGGCGCGGACCCGGCCGCCGCGGTCGATAACACCGCGCAGATACTGGGGGACCTCTTCCATCAGGGCGCGGGAACGTTCGGCCTCCTCGTCGCGAGGCAGGTCGAGCAGGTCGGTCTGCAGGCTGTTGTGGAAGTCGCGGCGCGCGCCGCGCGCGGAAGACCATTGCGGGCACTCCGGGGACGCCCACAGCAGATCGGCAACCGGCCAACGGTGCACCGGTGCGGTGCGGATATCACCGAGATAGTGATCGGTAGCCGGAAAATTCCTGGAATGAGACTCGATCGCCAGGTCCCAATGATTCGCAGCACGAGTGACCTGAACACCGGGAACAGCATGTGCGCCTTGACTGGAACCACCGGCGCCACAGAACCAATCCATCAACTCGAGCATGGGATCACAGCCCTTCGGAAGATGACGACGACGGAATGGCCCGCGCGGCAGAGGCATCGGAAAGCGGCTATCGAACCGAAAAACGCTGACGCCGAGACCATCTGAACGACGAGCCCAGCGGAAATCGAGTTCGGCCGACAGCACGGTACGTTCGGTGTCTGTGGCGCGAGATAGGTTCGACCACAACAACTCACGCGAGGACACGTAGTGTCAGCGAGTGAAAAGAGTTGCCATGGAAGACAATCAGGACCGGTAGAGCGAATCGGAACTTTCGGCCACCACGGGACTGGCGCGACGGAAATGATCACGGTTGTCCTAGAACAGTTGGGCCCCAGTCGAATAGAGAAGCTCATCCGACCGTCGCTCGCCTACGCAGCATTTGGCCCACGTGGTACGACGGACTTTGCAGTGGGGGCGAGTTCACGTACCTTCTGCCGCCAGAGCGCGAGTGAGAGCTGACATGAGAGTGGGTGCTTCGGCATAGGCGATGGCGTCGCCCTCGCGATGGATGTCGTAGAGCGAGAGGAGCCACCCGGTGGATTGCTCATCGTCGCGGCCGCGGACCAAGGCATGGTCGCCGTCGGTGGCCAGAAGGTAGCGCTGGCCCTTGTGCGCCTCGATGGCCGTGCAACCGCCTCCTGTTCCTACGGGGTGGACTGACTCCCATCCAGCGGACTCGAGCGCCTGGATCTCCTCGGCGTACAGCATCGAGAGAGCGGGGACACGATCCGCGGTCGCCGCCGCCGGGATGGCAGCCTTCGTGGCGATCACTTCGTGGATCGCTGCCTCGGCCTCGGTGGTATGAAGCCACGCAGTAAACCTCTCCTGAATCTTGGAGAATAGATCGGTCCAGATTTCGCCGGTGGCGTTACAGCGCCGAGTCGTGAGTTCATCGGCAATCATGTTGGCGTCGGTATAGTCGTGCAAATCACTGAACGACGCGATACCTGGCGGGAATACGTTATCCATGACACCGTCGAGGAATTCCCGCTTTACGGCCTCGAGAATTTCCTCATCGGTCGGCGGATCATTGATCATCGATCCACTCCTGTTACCGTCAGAGGACATGAAAATCCGGCCGACGGAAACAGGGTGTTCCCGTCGGCCGCGCAATCCAACAAGTCCTCATGGAGATTTCCATTGATAGTTGACCTGCGCGATCCCAAACAAGCGCAGTGCACCAGATTGTTGTCGACCGGGGGTTGGCTGTGGTGAGACTCTTTGTGGTCACCGCGTCCGCCCTGCTCGTTATTCGAGGACGAGTTGACCAGACGATGTCGTGGCCGACTGGATGGACGACGGGTCGGCGCTGTCGTGCCACCACCGATGCTCCGGCGTTCCGGTGGGCCGGGGTGGTCGGTGAATTCTTGGCGTCGAATGCGCCGTCGGTTGCGCGCCGCAACAGTTCGTCGAGAGTGCCGTCCACGAGGTTGGCGATGAATTCGCCATCGAGGTACACACAGACGGTGAACCTGTCGGAGCGTCCCAGCACACCGTCCATCTCGTTGTTGGATACTGCGATGTCATACCCGTTGGGCAGGCGTGCCCAGAACGCGCAATAACCTCCGCCGAGGTCGACGCATTCGCATTCACCTGTGACGGCGAAACGTCTGACCGTCTGGAGCTGTTCGGTGTACCGGGACTCCTTCGTCGACGGCGGCATAGATCGCATGACGCATGGATAAATTCAACTCCTTGATCGGTGTCGAGCTGATTTCATAGAAGCTCTGTCGACAATTCGGCCGCCGTCAGTTGTTCTCGTCTGCAGAGGGCAGCAGGGTCCGGCAGTGGAGGATTTCGATCTGATCCACTCGGCCGACTCGCTTGTTCAAGACGCTGCCGGTGTTCAAACATTCCGCCGATGACAGACCGGTGTAACCTGATTGATCGACCATGTGAGCGGTGATCCGGCCAACCCACCCATCAGACCGAGAGTGCGGATCTTGCACCCGGACAACGGCACCCACCGGAACTGCCACCTTCCGATATCGGGGTGCGAAACCAGGCGTCGCGTCGTACCAGCCGAGACGCTCGCTCCGTACGGCTGGGTTGATCGGCCGTATATACGGGTTGTCCCAGTCAGGGACCTTCCATTTCCTCATTTCGCTGCCTCGCCGCGTTGCAGGGCGAGGGCTCCAGGATTTGTCATAGAACTCGGTCCTCTCTGAAATACCGCGTTGACAGAGAAACTCGGCTGAACCGGGCAGCCGTGGCCTGCGTCGGCTATCGGTGGCAGGTGGGCGACCTTCGCCGAAGACAGGGAGTTGGGCCGATGATGTCTTCGGGCAAGGCCCAGTGCGGTTCGACCGGTCGGCAGTGTTAGGCCAACGCCATGGCTTCGACGGCCAGGTCGTCGAGGGTGTCGGCGCGGGTGGGATCGGTGAGTGTTTGGGAGAAGCTGGTAATGGCGTTGGCGATGCCAGCAGCGTTGAGCTGGCCACCTGCGACAAAATGGCTGAGAATCCCGGCGCGTTCGGTGTCGGAGAACCGCAACTGCTTGGCGATGACGGTGATCGTCTTGTCCGGTTCGGTCACCGGAGTCGTCGCGGTGGCGTCGAGCCGCGCGATCTGGTCGGCGAGGAACTCGGGGGAGAGCCAGTGCCGGACCGTGTCGCGGGTCTTGGCGGTCACGACGGCCAATTGTTTGTCGTAGGTGTCTTGGGACCAGGCCACGGCGCCGGCCTTGAGCCTGCTGCCGAGGTGGACATCGCGGACGGCGAGCATCGGCAGGGTCAGCCCGTTGCGGCAGACCTGCACGTAGAGTTCGGGTTTCAGCACGACCGCGCCGTGCCCGGTCTCGGAGTTGGAGAAGCGGAAACCGGCGAACATGACCGGCAGGTCCGGATCGCTGCCCGACGGGGCGTCGTCCGTGGGTCGGCCCGACGGGGTGGTGGCGGTGGTGCGGTCGGCGGCGAGTTGTGGGGCGGCGAAGGGGTTGCGGTAATTGGCGAGAAGAGCTGGAGCCATCTGGGCAACGTCGGGTGAGTAGACCTTGACGTGCATGGCGGAGTCGGTCAGGTCACAGGAGCGGATGGTGACCGGGGTGCCCGCCTGGTTGATGCCGTCGAGAACAGCGGTCAGTACATCAAAGTTGTCGCAGATGCCGAAGCGGTCCGACAACACCGCACGCAGCACCCCTGGTTCGCCGGGCTCCCCGCGGAAGGTCCGGAGGAGGAACTGCCGCTGGTCGGGCTCGTGACGGCTGTCGCAGCCGGGAACGCGGCCGTGGATTTTGCCATTGATGTTCACGTCGAACAGGTCCACGCGGCCGGTGTCGCGTAGCTGGCGCAGATAACGGCGGGAGATGTCGAGTTTCTCGGCGAGGTCGCCGTCGGCGGAGGCGGTCGGCAGGTACCGGCCGTCGACCGGGGTGACACCGGCCTCGTCGATGACGGGGTCGGCTCCGGACAGTTCGATGAACCCGTCACGGCAGGTCAACGCCGTGACGGGGGTGACGACGTCGAGCTTGGCGGCCTGCTGGGTTTGCAGCACAGCGACCATGTCCTCGAGGGCGGCGTTGCGGACTCCGGTGAACACGGACATGAGAACCAGCTCCAATCGGGGAAACGGTGAGAAAGGGGCAGTTCGCCCGGGGTGGCCCAACCCGGGGGCCCCCCCCCCAGCCGCGCGCAAACGGGGACACGCGGCCCGGGGGTAAGGTGGATTTGGATGGGCAACCGCAAGAGTTAGGCGCGCCCCGCCGCGCGGGGGCCGCAGGGCGGTCGCGTGGGCGTGGTTGGGGGGCCAGGTTTCGGGGGCGGCCATGGGCGGCGGGAAGGTCTCGGCGCCGGCTAGGACCTCGCCGCCGCCGGTCTGGATGTCGAGCCCGGAGGCCACCGTCGTG
>NZ_JARWQD010000322.1 GCF_029869545.1 Nocardia wallacei
CGGCGGTTTATCCCGGGCCCCCACATATTTCCCCCGCCCGCCCGGGGGGGGGGCCTGTGGAATATACCCTCTTTTTTGCTCGGCCCCCGTGGGGCGGTGGGGTTTAATGTTTTGCCCCGCCCGCCCGTCTCGTTGTCAGCGCGGGACCTTGCCCGTCAGCTTGCCGCCGCTGGCCTCGAAGACCAGGCAGGAGACGCCGCGGTCGCGGTCCCAATCCCTCTTGTTGTCGGGGTAGAGGTAGGACACCGACAGCTGGTCGTACATCGGGCTGTTCGCCAGGGCCTGCTCGATCAGCGTCGCGCACCGCTCCTCGGCCTGCTGGGAGACCGCCGGTTCGCCCGGCCAGGAGCCGCTCGGCAGGTCGAACTGCGCGATGACCTCGCCGTCGTGCGCCTGCTCGCACGGTGACACGGCCACCGAGGTCATGCGCTTGCCGTCCTCCATGCCGCCCACGCAGTCGCCCTCGCGGAGCCGGGACACCGACTCCGAGCCACCGCTGGTGACCTCGCCCGAGGCGTCCCGGCGCTCCGAACTACCCGCCGCGGCCACGAGGCCGATCACGGCCACCGCGATCCACACCGCCGTCAGCGCCAGGCCCGCGATGGCCATTCCCCGTCCCCGCTGGCCGGTCTTCTTGATCTGGACCAGTGCGATCACGCCCAGGACCACCGACAGGCCGCAGACCCCGCCGATGATGCCGGTGATCAGTGACGCGATGGCGAGGCCGTTGGTGCCCGGCCGGGCCGGTGCGGCCTGCGGTGAAAAACCCTGCGGCGGTGGTTGATTCATGTGCAAGTGATTCCCCTCCCAGGAATCCGTGCCCGCCACTGTGGCGAGTCGACCGCCTACCGTACCGCCCCCGTCGTCCCACCCTCGCCCCACCGCTGGGAAGTGCCGATCTTGACTTCGGTTGGGGCAGAACGCTATTCGTCGGAAGGTGCCCCGTCGTCCGGCCGGGCCTGGCATCGCAGACGGTCCAGTGTGCGGAACAGGCGCCGGGAGACGCTCATCTGCGATGCGCCGATCCGTTGCGCGATCTGCGTCTGCGACATCGACTCGTAGAACCGCATGACGAGCAGCTCCCGCTCGTGGTCGGGAAGCTGTGCGAGCAACGGCCGCAGGGTCATCGCCTCCTCGATCAGCGAGTAGCAGCGTTCGTCGACCGAATACGCCTTGGCGGGAGTGGTGGGCGCATCATCGTCGTCCGTGCCCGACGCGTCGATCGGGTCGGACCGGTATCCGTTGGAAGCCAGCTGCGCCAGGGTCAGTTCGTCGATCCCCACCCCCAGCTCGGCCGCGAGCTCGGCGCACGTCGGCGCTCGCCGCAGGCGCTGGGTCAGCGCTTCGGTGGCGGCCGCGGTCCGCGAATTCAGGTCCTTGACCGGCCGGGGAACGTGCACCGCCCAGGTGTGGTCTCGAAAGTGCCGGCGCACCTCACCCATGATCGTCGGAATCGCATAGGCCAGAAAGGGTTTCCCGAGTGATACGTCGAACCGATCGACCGCCAGCACGAGCCCCAGCCGGGCCGCCTGCTGCAGGTCCTCGACATGTTCGTTGCGTCCCGAGAACCGCCGGGCGATGTGGTCGGCGAGCGGCAAACCTTGTTCGATGATGTGGTCCCGCAACGCCTTTCGCCGTGGACCATCGGCACCGGCCGCCGCCATCCGGTGGAACCAGGGTTCGAGATTCTCGTACCCGCGGGCCCTGTCCAGCGCATCGGATCGCGGTCGCTGCGTCGCGGTACTCGTGGTTCGCATCCTGCCTCCTTCGTCCCGTTCCGGTGCACCCAGCTTCATCGCGCTGGAAGATGCTCGCCAGTAACCGGGACCAAGGTCCGGGAAAATCGCGACCAATGGCGTATCCGCCTGGGGTCTTCGCAGGCCCAGGCGGCCCGGGTCCGGCCCAGGTTTGGGCTGCCGCACACGGGGTACTTGCCGAAATGTAGCCGATGGCCGCCCAGGCTCGACGGATGACGGCATCGTCTACGTCGTGGACAGGAGTGTGCCGGGCCGGTGTGACACCGAGCGGCACCTCGTCAATCGAATGAGACATCCTCCAACCATCCGGCGTACAGGAGGCGAGTCATGACCTACGCAACGCTGGAATCCGTAATAGGCGCTACCGCATACGATCTCGCCGGCGAGAAGATCGGCAAGGTGAAGAAGATCTACCTCGACAACGCCACGGGGGAGCCGACCTGGGTGGCGGTGTCGACGGGTCTGTTCGGCAGCGATTCGATGGTCCCGCTGGCCGGTGCCCAGCACCGCCCGGATGCCGAGACGCTGCAGGTCCAGGTCGACAAGGAGCACGTGAAATCCGCACCGTACCTGGACGACGACGGCCACATCACCCGCGAATCCGAGCAGGAGTTGTTCGCCCACTACGGCATCGACTCCCGTCGTGCGGGATGGAATGCCTACGGTCGTCAGCAGATTCGGCCCGGACCCGACGAACCGATGACGCACGGCAACGACGAGCTCGTGCGTTCGGAGGAGCGGCTGCGGGTCGGTACCGAACGACAGGAGGCCGGCACCGCGCGACTGCGCAAGTACGTGGTCAGTGAGGACCAGACCGTCGACGTACCCACCACCCATGAGGAAGCGCGCGTCGAGCGCGAACCCGTCACCGACCCGTCGCAGCTCCGCTCGCCCGAGATCGGTGAGCAGGAACGCGAGGTCACGTTGCACGAGGACCGGGTGACCGTGCACAAGGAATCGGTTCCGGTCGAGCGTGTCCGCCTCGAGGTCGACGAGGTCGAGGACCGGCGCACCGTCTCCGACACCGTGCGGAAGGAGCGGATCGAGGCCGAGGGCGTCGAGACCGACGAGAGGCGTGGCAGCAACGACCACTGACCGCTGTCGCGCAGAGGCCGGGGTCAAGCCCCGGCCTCTTCCTTATATCCCCCAATTCCGCCGTCCTGAACAATCCGCCGTTGTTTTGTATCGTTGTCCGCGCATTAGCTGAAAGGAGCGCTGTGACGGTGCGATCGGTGTCGGTTGTCATCCCGGCCCACGTGACCACGGCCGAGAGCCGGGAATTTCTGGACGTGCAACTCGCGGCATTGGCGGAGCAGGACTATTCCGGGCCGTTCGAGGTGATCATCGCCGACAACGGGTCACCGATCGGGTTGCGCGACCATATTGCGGGTCATTCGCTGAGAGAGCGACTCGACCTGCGATATGTCGATGCCTCCGGACAGCGGGGCGCGGCCTTCGCGCGCAATACCGGCGCCGACGCGGCCAACGGCGAAATCCTGCTCTGCTGCGATCACGACGACCGGGTGTATCCGGACTGGATCCGCCGCCTGGTGGAATTCCTCGATACCGGATACGACCTGGTCAGCTGCGCGGTCGAGGGTCGTTCGCTCAATAGGGACAATCCGCGCACCGTGGCGGATATGGCCGAACCGGAGGCCTTCCAGCCGCCCGGCGTCGTGGTCCCGATCGTGCTGGGCGGCAGTATGGCCTGCCGGGCCGAGGTTTATCGGAAGGTGGGCGGCGTGGACGTCACCTATCCGGCCAATGAGGATGTCGAATTCGGGTGGCGGGTGCATCGCCAGGGTTACCGGGTGGGATATCTGCCCGCCGCGCTGGTCGCTTATCGCTACCGGCCGGGCTTTCGCGCGGGCCTGCGGCAGGGACGCGCCCGCGGCCTGGGTCTGGCCCGGCTGAATGCCGAATATCCCGGCAACGGGTTGCCCGAGATCCGCCTGCCGATCGTGCTGCGTGATCTGGTCCGCGTCGGGACCGCGCGCGGGCTCGCGGGGGAGGAACGGGGTTTGCTGCTGGGCATTCTGATCGGGCAATTGCGCGGTGGCCTGCGGCACAGGACGCTGCGCTGGCGGTAGCCCCGCTCGGTGTCACCACCGATGGGAGGACCGTGCGCGCCATGGTGAACTACCCGGCATGGGCAGCTCCTACATCGACTATCGCGAAGGCGGATTCTGGTGTCGTAACAGCTCGGCGGAGCTGTGGCTCTACCTGCTGTCCGAGGAGGCCGGCGCGGTGGCGGACCGGCCGACCTGGCTCGCGGAGGCCGGTGCCGAGTGGCGGCTGCAGGCGACCGCCGCGGGCGGCGTCAGTCCCGCCCTCGACAAGTATCTGGGCACCGATCCCGGACGCGTGGAAACCGTTGTGGCGCTGTCGGATCGGGTCTCCGAGCGGTTGCACCGGTGGTCACCGGCGATTCCGAAGGAGATCGTGAACGGCTGGGGCACCGGCGGTGCGGGAACGCGCTACTGCCGCAGTGTGGACACGGCCTGGATGCTGCGGTTCGGCGATGCCTTCCATCGCCTGCTGCGCGGCACCCTCGGGGCCGATCCCCATGCGACCACGATGTACTGATCCTATTTCCCCTGACCCGCGGCCACGATATCGGCCAGTTCGCGGTCGGTCTCGGTGAGTTCCCGGTCGCTCGGCGCGGGTTCGTCCTTGCGCCGGGAGCGGATGTACAGCCACTGCAGCACCCCGATACCGGCCAGCCCGGCCGCGAAGGTGGCCACGCCGATCTTCCAGCCCGGCGGGCGCCAGGTCAGTTCCAGATCGGCGTGCTCGGTCCCCGCGGGAATATCCACGGCGACAAAGGATTTCGCCACGGTCGTGAACGGGACCGGCTTGCCGTCGAGGGTCACGCGATAGCCGGGCCAGCCCAGGCGGGCGAACACCACGCGGCCGCCGGTGTCGGAGGACACCCGCACGTGGCTGTTGGTGTCGGACTCGGAAACCGAAGTGGCGGTGGCGTTTCGGGTATCGGCGACGCGGCCGTTCACCGTGGATATGGGGCCGTTGGTCCGTTCCAGCACCGCGATGTAGCGCTCGTGGCCCGGATAGTCGACCCACTTCCAGCCCTCGGGTGCCGGTTGGTTCGCGGCATCGGGGAACAGCGCCCGCTGCAGCACCACGCGGTCGATGAGCATCAGGTCGACCAGCGGGCGCCCGGTGCTGGGCTCGGGTGCGAACATGCGGCGGTAGGCGTCGGGGCAGACGCTGGAATCCCAGCGCATGCACAGCATTTCGCCGAAATAGAAATGCCCGGTCGGGGTGTAGCCGTTGACGTACTTCACCTCCATGCCCTCGGCGTAATTGCCGAAGACCAGTGAGCCGTAGGCGCCGTCGAGATTCTTGTCGCCCGGCTGCAGCAGGCCGCGTTCGCCGAGTTGCAGCGTGGTGCCGGTGAAATCGGGGAAGGCGGCCCGGGCCTGGGCGCGATTCGCGGGCAGATTCCAGCCCATCGGCGTCGGCTGGGCGGCATTGACCTGGTAGTAGGCGATCGGGAACATCGCGACGATGGTCAGCGCCGCCGCGGCGGCCGCGCCCTTGCGCAGCCCCAGCCACACCACACCCGCGCCGAGCGCGCCGATCCCCAGCGCCGCGACGATATGCCGGATCACGTTGTGCGGATCCGCGGAGAACGACCGCACCCACAGCGCCAGAATCAGCACCCCGGCGGCGATCGCGCGGTGCCGCCAGTTCCGCACGGTGCCGTAGCGGCCGAGCAGCACGGCCACCAGCACCAGCAGGCCGATCGCCAGCATCGGCAGCACGCGCACCGGCCAGCGCAGCGGGCCGATCGTGCCGGGCCCGGCGGTCCACATCAGCATGATGATCGTGAACAGCGCGACCGCGGACAGCTCCTTCCACGCGTCCCGCGCCCGGCCCCAGTCGATGAACGCCAGGGCCGGAATCAGGAACCACGCGACGTAGGTGACCGGCATCGGCTGGATGTAGCCCCACCAGGACGTGAACGCGGGCAGCGTGCTCGGCAGGCTGGCATTCAGCGACTCCGACCAGGGGATCGTGAGGAACTGGTCGTTCATGATCTGCGAGGTGCCGCGCCAGGTCACCTTCGCCGCCAGCATGCTCGGCAGGAAGGTGAGCAGCCCGGCGAGCCCGGCGCAGGCGGCCGCGACCGTGAGGCGCAGCACCGGTTTCCACGCGCGGCGATAGACGATCTCGCCGACGGCCACCGCGAGCAGCATCAGCGCCGCCTCGACGGCCGGGAAGATGTACTGCGTCGAGATCGTGAGATAGAGGTAGACGAACACGGGGATCGGCCCCGCCTCGCCCCGGGTGTAGCGCACCGACGCCGCCCACGCGTGCACCAGCCAGGCCGTTCCGGTGAGCGCGGTCATCCAGCTGGCCTCGTCGAAGAACAGGAAGAAGCCCGAGAGCGGGAATGCGATACCGGCCGCCGCCGACCACGCCGGGCGCCCGCCGTAGGCCAGGCAGATGCGATACACGCCGAGGGCGGCGATGATCGCGAAGATCAGTTTGACGACGGTCGCGTACAGCGCCATGTTGTCCACCGACGGGGCGATCAGATCGATCAGCAATTGCGGCGGATTGAACAGTCCCGCATCGTCGATGGTGTTGTTGCCCGACATCCACCGGTCCGGCCACAGCACCGGGAACTCCCCGTTACGCATGGCGCGGCCGAGGGCCACCCACAGGCCGGTGTACTGCGATTCGGTGTCGTCGGTGAAGAAATGGCGGCCATTGGCCAGCAGCACCGCGGCATATCCGAGGATCACCCCCAGCGCCGTGACCGCTCCCCACCGATATACCGCTCGCCGCGACACCGCACTGTCCGTCACGAGTTCCTCACCCTACAGATCGTCGCCGTGAATGGAAGGGCGATCATGCCGCGACCACGAACAGCTTCTCCCGCCCGCCGGCGATCAGCGATTGCCGGACCACGCGGGATTCGTAGCGGCGGAACAGATCGTCCAGGGTCGCCTCGGTGAACCGATGCCGTTGCGCGCCTTCGCCGGCGTTGGTGTAGCGGCGGGCGATCGCGGCCAGCACCCGGTTGTCGCTGGTCGCCAGGTTCCGGATCGGTTCGGAGATGATCACCTGTTTGCGCGCCGCGGCCAGCATCCGCTCGACTATGGGCGCGGGCTCGGGCAGAAAGTGATAGAGGCTCGCCTGCATGACCAGATAATCGGCCGGGGGCAGCGCCGCATCGGAGTGGACATTCCACACCGTGCCCCGCCCGCCCGCCGCGTTGAGCCGGGCGATGAACCCGGCATTGAGATCCAGCCCCGTGTAGGACCCCGACCGGCCGCGCAGATACCGCGTATACAGCGTCGCCGGACCACAGCACACGTCCACGACATCGGCCCCGTCGGGAATCTGCTCCGCCACCGCGCGATACCGCGCCCCGTAATGCCGCCCGTACAGCCCCCGCATGAGCAGCTCGTAGACGGTCGCGTTGCGATAAACCAGGCTGGTTCCCAATGGCTCCCCTGCAGCTGTCGACGAGTAGGCTGCCGCGCCGGATGTTACGGGGGATCGGGGGACCTGTCGATGTGAGTGGTCACCGACGAGTGTTCTTCATGCGGTCGATCCTGGCCTGCAGGAATTCCTGGAAGCTGCCGTACTTGACGTGGTCACCGCCGCTGATCTCCCAGACCGGCGCTGTCGCGCACCCCGACTGCTCGCATCCGACGGTCGCGATGAAGTAGTCGCCGGAGGCGCCACCGATCACGACGAGCGGCTCGAACGACCGCATCTCGAGCTCTCCGGGCTGCACCCCGTACTCGTCGATGACACCGAGCAGTATCGTGCGATCCCGAGAATCCTTCGACAGCTCACCGGTGGGGTACAGGCTGTCACCCCCGGAAAAGAACCTCCACCCGTTGGTGTGCCTGAGCCATTCTTTGTACTGCTCGTCCAGTTTGACACCGGCACGTGCCTCGGCGTCGGCAATTTCGACATCACTGGCCGGAGGATTCGGCGCGGTGAGCATCCACGAAGAATCTTTCCCTGCAGCCTTGTCGGCCTCGTACCACCGCTTCTGTTCTTGTGTGAGGCTGGCGATTGCATTCCGCCACCAATCGTCCGACTCGTGGGTAGGGGCGTCGGAACTCGGCTTGGAACACGCGCAACATATGGCGAGCGCGGCCATCAGGACCATAGATGTCCGGGCGGCTCTCATGGCGCTCCTTTCGATCGATAGCATCAGTTGTAGCACTGCGCGATTCACCTGGGTGGTGGTGCGCTCAGGCTGTAAGGCGCGGAAAGTCCAGTGGATGAGCTGTTCTCCAGTCCTCCGCGGATTTTCGTGAGGCATCTTCGACCTCTGTGCCCGTGGTCCGGATGCGCTCGGCCGCACCCATCTGAGCGCGAATGTATTCGTTTGCGCCCTCGAGGTACGCGTACTGCTGTTTTCTCAGTTCGTTGAGAACAGGCTGAGGAAGAGTCGACTGTGATCTCGCCGTGCACACCGCCACGACACCATCACAGTCCTTGGAGGTGTCATGCTTATCGCACTCCTTCTTTGTCCTGTCTCGGTTGATATTTCGGTCCCGGTACACCCGGTATCACTCGTTGCGTAGTTCGTTCCAGACCTGTTGCTGGATCTGGTTCTTGTTTCCGAAGCAACCCTTGTTGAGGTTGTTGGTGCGGTCTATGACGCGGCGGACGAAGGGGTCGTTGGGGTTTTCGATCTCCAGGGGGCCGATGATCTCGGTGACTACCTCGTGGACCTCTTCCGGGCTGAGGACTCGGATACCGGGGACGCCGCAGGCCGGGGTGATGTAGGGCTCGATCAGCTCGCGCGGGTTGGGTCGTGGCTGGGGTGTTTCCGATTGCGAGCACGGTTGGTTCGCCGGATTACCCGGCAGAGCGGGTGGAATGTAGCCGGGGACCGGGATGATCGCTGTGCACGGGTCGGGTGGGGGTTGCGGGGGTGGCGGGGTCAGGGCCGCGGCGGGTGGTGGTGCGGCGGTCGTGGTGGATGGTGGCGTGGTGGGGGCCTGGGTCGGTGGGTTCGGGACCGACGGGATCGGCGGGGCCGGGGGTTGGGCCGGGAGGGTGGGTTCTTCGATTTCGGGGAAGTTGCCGAAGCAGGGCCAGCCGGGGTGCATTTCCTGCCATTCGGGGCAGGGGACGTAGGGGTTGATGGGTTTGGCTTCGGCCTGGGGGGTGGTGCGGGTGCTGAGCGCGAGGATGGTGGTGCCGATCAGTAGCGCGAGGGCTGCCGCCAGCGCCCCGTATCTTCGCGCATCCCGTCTCCTGAGCGGTGACATGGGTTGTCTCACAGGTAGATCGGGTCGCCGTAGACGGCCAGCGAGTTGTCCGCCGTGGGGGTGGAGATGTTGACCTGGGCGTAGGAGCGGAGGCTGACGGGGCCCATGCAGCCGTCGATCTTGATGTGGACCTGGTCGGAGGTGATCGAGCCGTGGCGACCGGTCAGGGGTTTGGTGGCGAAGGGGATGTCGGTGATGGTGCCGGGTTTGAGGTAGACGGTCGGCGAGATCGTGGCGCTGCCACCGATGCCGGAGGTGACGCCGATGGTGACGTTGGGGCCGATCGCGACTCCGATTGCGGCGCCGCTGGTTACGTCCACCTGGCAGCCGATCTGGTAGCCGAGTTTGAGAGTGCCCGCGTTGACCGGTGCCGCACCGTCACCGTCGATATCGGCGACCGCCTTCAGGCTGACGAACCCTTCGCGGGTGAACATCGTGGCGGCGAGATTCGGGTATCTGTCGAGGTTTTCGTCGGTTTTGGTGACTCGCATCCGCCAGCCGTCGTCGGTGGTGGTCTCCCGCGATTTGTCGGCGAGTGGTTCGGCGGTGGCTGGGCCGGGTTCGGGGGTGGGGGCTAGACGGGATCCACGCGATCGATGATTGCCTGCGGGTCGATCCGGTTCAGCCGGTGCGGGTCCGCGAGGATGTCGATGGCGGCGATGCGGGCGTCGGCGACGGTGAAGCTCATGATCGAGAACAGGGCGCCGTCGCGGGTGCTGACCAGGCCCGCGGTGCCGTTGACCAGGGCCGGGTACGGGGTGCAGGTGGTGGCCATGTGGTGGAAGGTGTCGAGCAGGCCCGCGACGTCGGTGACGCCGTGCAGCACCCGTGTGCCGCCGGGCAGTCCGGCGTCGGCGCGCAGCACGACGCCGGGGTCGAGGATCTCCACCAGTGCGTCGAAATCACCGTCGCGGGCGGCGGCGAGGAAGGCGTCGACGATGCGGCGCTGGCGCGGCAGGTCCGGATCCGGTCTCGCGGACCGGCTCTGCACCTGGCGGCGGGCGTGGCTCGCCAGCTTCTTCGCGGTTTGCGGGGTGCGGTCGATGATCGGCGCGATCTGGTCGTAGGGCAGGGCGAACATGTCGTGTAGGACGAATGCCAGTCGTTCGGCGGGGCGCAGTGACTCCAGCACCACGAGCAGCGCCATGCCGACCGAATCGGCAAGCAGCGCTTGCTGTTCCGGATCCGAGCCGCGATCCGCGGCGATGATCGGATCCGGCAGGCGATCGATCTCCAGCGGCTCCTCGTGCCGAATCTTGCGGGCGCGCAACATATCCAGGCAGACCCGCCCGACGACGGTGGTCAGCCAGCCGCCCAGGTTCGCGATATCGGCGGACTCCGTGCGCGCCAGGCGCAGCCACGCCTCCTGTACCGCATCGTCGGCCTCGGTGAGCGAGCCGAGCATTCGGTAGGCCACGGCGCGCAGATGGTCGCGGTGCTCCTGGAATCGGTCGGCCAGAAACTCCTGCTCGGTCACGGGTCCTCCTCGGTGGGTGTCACCACGCTGACGAACCAGCGCCGCGGAGTGTGACCGCGGCCGTTGCCGGACCCGCACGACCAGGCACAACGCCGCACGGTCACGTTGTGCGGCCACGGTTCGTCAGGGCAGTGACAGCCGAACTACTTCGAAGGGAGTTCACGCAATGAACGACGTTCACGGCACCGTCGCGACCGGATTCGAGGAGGTGCGCGCCGGGTTCGCGGCCGTGGTGGCCGAGGAGAACGGCGAGTCCGGTGCCCAGCTCGCCGCCTACGTGCGAGGCCGGAAGGTGGTCGACCTCTGGGCTGGCCCGGAGGTCACCGGCACCACGCTGACCGGCCTGCACTCCTCGACCAAAGGCGCTGCGGGACTGGTGATCGCGCTGCTGATCCAGGACGGCGTGCTCGATATCGACCGCCCCGTCGCCGACTTCTGGCCCGAATTCGCCACGGCGGGAAAGCATCGCATCACGATCCGGGACGTGCTCGCGCATCGGTCCGGAATCGTCGGTGCGAGTGGCGGTTTCACCGTGGCGGAGCTGGCCGACGAGCGGATCGTCGCCGAACGGCTGGTGCGCCAGCGGCCGTATTTCGAGCCGGGCCGGGTGCACGGGTACGGCGGCTTCGTCATGTACGCGATCCTCGGCGAGGTCGTGCGCTCGGTGACGGGCCGCACCGTGGCACAGCTGTTCGAACAGCGCATCCGGGCCCCGTACGGGCTGGACGTCTACCTCGGCCTGCCCGCCGAACTCGACCACCGGTACCTGCCGATCCTGCCCTGGCGCGCCACCGCGCAGATGGAGGACGCGTTCGCGGCGAATTCGCCCGGCCCCCATTCCGTCGCGGGTATCGCCTACAACCTGAACGCGCGCGGCTTCACCCCCGCCGACGTCATGGCGCTGCCGAACGATCCGGCGGTGCGCCGCCTCGGCCAGGGCTCGGGTGGCGGGGTGGGCAGCGCGAGCGGTCTGGCGGCCATGTACGCCGCGGCGATCTCCGGCCTGGGCGACCGGCCGCCCTTGCTCACCCTGGACACCATCGCAATGATCACCGAGATCCATTCCGGGGGAAGGGATCTGGTGCGCGGCGATGCCGCCCCGTACTCGCTGGGCTTCGAGGCCAAGGGGCTGCTGCATCCGTTCCTCGGCGTACATGCGTTCGGCCACACCGGTTCCGCGGGTTCCGACGGCTTCGCCGATCCGCACAGCGGGCTCACCTACGGCTATACGCGCCGCCGGGCGGCCTTCGCCTTCAACGCCCCCGAGAACGCACGGCTGGCACGGCTGATCCATCGTGCCGCGACGGGGGAACACGGTGCGGCCCAACCCACTTCGTCGGCGGCCTGAGGCCGCCGCGTACCAGAAAGGATTCGTCGCATGACTACTCGCTCGATCGCCGGATTTCGTTCGCGAGCACTGCAATTGGCGAAATGGACACCGGCCGCCATCGTGCTGACCGAGACCGCGGTGGGCTCCTACTGGGACCTCGCTCGCATCCCGTACGTCCGCGAGGTCTTCGACCACCTCGGCTATCCCATGTACTTCGCCACGATCCTGGGTACGGCCAAGGTGGCGGCGCTCGCCGCGGTCCTGACACCCGGGCACCCGCGGGCCAAGGAATGGGCCTACGCCGGACTGGCTTTCGTCTACGGCGGTGCGGCCGCCTCACACCTGGCGGTGGGCGACGGCCCCGACAAATGGGCCACCCCGCTGCTGTTCGTGGCCTGCACCTTCGGAGCCCGGGCCTGGCTGCCCGCCGGACACCGAGTCAGCTCCCGGCCAGCGAGCGCGCGATGACCAGGCGCTGGATCTGGTTGGTGCCCTCGAAGATCTGGGTGATCTTGGCCTCGCGCATGTAGCGCTCGACGCGGAAGTCGCGGGTGTAGCCGTAGCCGCCGAGAACCTGGACGGCGTCGGTGGTGACCTTCATGGCGGCGTCGGTGGCGACCAGCTTGGCGACGGACGCGTTGCGGGAGTAGGGAAGTCCGGCATCGCGGCGGCGGGCGGCGTCGAGATAGGTGGCGCGGGCGGAGTCGACGGCGGCGGCCATGTCGGCGAGCAGGAAGCCCAGGCCCTGGTGGTCGATGATCTTGCGGCCGAAGGCCGTTCGCTGCTGGGCGTAGGCGGTCGCCTCGTCCAGGGCGGCCTGGGCCAGCCCGACCGCCACCGCCGCGATGCCGAGCCGTCCGGAATCCAGTGCGCTGAAGGCGATCTGAAGGCCCTGGCCCTCGGCGCCGATGCGGCGCTCGGCGGGGACGAGGGCGTCGTCGTAGTGGGCGGTGGTGGTCGGGACCGCGGCCAGGCCCATCTTCTCCTCGGGCTTGCCGAAACTCAGTCCAGGAGTGCCGGAGTCGACGAGGAAGCACGAGATGCCGCGCGAGCCCTCGCCGGTGCGGGCGAACAGGGTGTAGAAATCGGCGCGGCCGCCGTGGGTGATCCACGCCTTGGTGCCGGTGATCCGGTAGCCGTCGCCGGTGGCGGTGGCCTTGCAGGTCAGGGCGGCGGCATCGGATCCGGCCTGCGGTTCGGACAGGCTGTAGGCGCCGATCGTGCTGCCGCCCAACATCTCCGGCAGCCACCGCTGCCGCTGCTCCTCGGTGCCGAAGGCCAGCAGCGGGTAGCACGACAGGCTGTGCACGCTGACCGCCACGGCCACCGCCGCCCATCGGGCCGCGATCTCCTCGAGCACCTGCAGATACACCTCGTACGGCTGCCCGCCCCCGCCCCACTCCTCGGGATACGGCAGGCTCAGCAGCCCGGCCTCGCCGAGCGTGGCGAACACACCCTCGGGATAGGTCTCGGACCTCTCGTGCGCGTCGACGATCGGTGCGAGCACCTTGTCGGCGATATCCCGCGTGAGCTGAATCAGATCACGCGCTTCGGCGCTGGGCAGCAGGCGATCGACGGCCACGCACGGCTCCTCGCTGGTCGAACGAACGGTTCTCGAGTATCCACGCTACTGCGAACCACATGCGGCACCTACGGCAGATACGGTCCTGCCCGGCGACGTCACAGGTAGTCGCCGGGCAGGAGCCGCGAATTCAGGCGCGCCCCGGTGTCAGCACGCCCGCCACACCGGCGGCGACCACCGCCGCCACCGCGGCGACCACGAATCCGCTGGTGAAGCCGGAGGTCGTGTTCGCGACCAGGCTGGCGGCCGCCGCGCTGGAGACGACCGCGGCGCCGAGTGAGGCGCCGAATTCGTGGAAGGTGCTGACGATTCCGGAGGCGATGCCCGCCTCGTGGGGTGCGACCTGGCCCAGTGCGGTCGCCGAGGCCACGACGAACAGCGCGCCGGTCCCGGCCGCGGCGATCGCGACACCGGCCACGACGGCGACGGTGCCGAGCGAGACGGCGGGCACGGCCATGCCCACCGCGGCGACGAGCAGCCCGGCCACCGCCAGTGCGCGCGCACCGAATCGGGCGAGCACCCGGCCGGTGAGGTTCGCGCCGACCATGGTCGCCAGGGCGACCGGCAGGAACAGCAGCCCGGTCCGCAGCGCGCCGTAGCCCAGCCGCTGCTGGAAATTGAAGGTGCCCAGGAAGAACACCGCGATCATCAGCGCCGTCGCCATCGCGATGAGGAAGGCTCCGGTGGCCACCGGGCGCCGGATCAGCAGCCGCACATCCATCAGCGGCGATGCCGCCGACCGCTGCCGGATCACGAATGCCGCGTAGCCGAGCGCGCCGAGCAGCACCAGCGATCCGGTGGCGACGGTCAGCCAGCCGCGATCGCCCGCCGAGATGAGGGCGTAGATCACCGCGCCGGTCGAGGCGGTCACCAGCAGCGCGCCGAGCACGTCCAGGCGGGGCCGGGGCCCGGCCGCGACCTGCCGGGGCAGCAGCACCGTCAGCGCCACCAGGATCACCAGGCCGATCGGGACATTGACGTGGAAGACCCACGGCCAGCCCGGACCCGCCGTGAGCAGGCCGCCGAGCAGCACACCCAGCGCCGCGCCACCGCCGCCGAGCGCCGACCACACGCCGAGCGCGCGATTGCGTTCGTCGCCGTTGAACAACGCCACCACCAGCGACAATGCCGCGGGCGAGAGCAACGCCGCGCCGACGCCCTGGGCGATGCGGCCCGCCAGCAGTACCTCCGCGGACCCGCTGAGCCCGGTGACCAGCGAGGCCGCCGTGAAGACCAGCAGACCGGCGAGCACCACCCGGGTGGCTCCGATCAGGTCCGCGATGCGCCCGCCGAGCAGCATCAGGCCGCCGAAGGTCAGGGTGTAGGCGCTCACCGTCCAGGTCACCGCCGCGCGACTCAGGCCCAGGTCGGTTTCCATGTGCGGCAACGCGATTGCCACGACGGTGACGTCCAGGATCAGCATCAACTGGGCGATGCCGAGGAAGCCGAGGATGCGCCACCGCCGCGGATGCGCCGCCTCCGGCGGGGACGTCCGGTCTGTCTCCTGCTGTGTCATCAGATTCTCCCGAAGCTAACTCGTACTGATTCGTACGACATGTAACTCCGAGAGTAACTCGTACATTCCGGTACGAGCTAGAGTGGTGGTATGCCGACAACCGAGAGCCGCCCGCGCCGGCGGGCCGATGCCGAACGCAGCATCGCCCGCATCGTCGCCGCGGCGCGCAGCACCTGGAGCCGCAATCCGCAGGCCAGCATCGATGACATCGTCAAGGCGGCGGGCGTCGGCCGGATGACGCTGTACGGGCACTTCCCGAACCGGGCCGAGCTGGTGGAGGCGGCCCTGGCGGCGGCGCTGCGCGACGGTGAGCAGGTGCTGTCCGCCGTCGATCTCGGCGGCGATGCGCGCGCGGCCATGGATCGCCTGCTCGCGGCCAGCTGGTCGCTGGTGGCCGAGTCCGCGGCCCTGCTGACGGCGGCCCAGGAGAGCCTGTCCGCCGAGCGGATTCGCGAGCTGCACGGCGGCGCCGCGCACCGCGTGGAGAACCTCATCCGCCGCGGCCGCCGCCAGGGCGTATTCCGCACCGACCTCCCGACCGCCTGGCTGGTCGGCGCCGTGCACTACCTATTGCAGGGCGCCGCAACGGAACTGCGCGCCGAGCGAATGACGGAATCCGAGGCGGCCCGTGCCGTCACAACCACAGTCCGATCCGTCCTGGACAAGCCACGGGCGGAGTAACCGGTTCCCGCACCCCTTGTGTGTTCCCGCACGCCGTGCCGGGGCCGGGGAGGCGGGGGGGGACACGGTGGGGGGGGGGGTGTCAGGGGGGGGGGTGGAGGGCGGGTTGGGGGGGGGTCCAG
>NZ_JARWQD010000323.1 GCF_029869545.1 Nocardia wallacei
CCGCCGCCGCGCCCCCGGCACCGCCGCCGCCACCGGCCGCGGCGTCCTCCGGTTTCGCGACCGGCGTCGGCGCGGACAGCGAGGCGTTCGCCTTCGCCAGTTGCCCGACGGCCTGCGAAGCCTGGGTCCCCATGCTCATCAGCGGGCCCAGCATGCTGAGCATCTTCGACACGTCCTGCGACGACTTGACGCCCTTGGGGGCGCCCGTGATCGGGATCTTGCTGCCGACCTTGGTCATTCCGACGCTGCGCACGCCCAGCTCACCCTTGGTCTTGGCGGTGATCGCCAGCGCCTCGGTGATGGACTGGATCGTCTGCTGCACCAGAAACGCCTGGCCCACACCGCTGATGATGAACAGCGGCGCCAGCGCCATCGTGGTGGCCTGCTTCGCCACCACGCCGGCCATCTGGGCCGAGCCGACCGCGACGCTGGAGGCCGCGCCGATCAGTTCCTGCTTCTCGCCCGCACTCTGCGCCCCGAGGGCCGCGGAGTCGACGCTGGCCGCGGAGGCCTTCTTCTGCGCCTCCTGCGCCGCCTGGCCCTGCCACAGCGTCATCGCCAGTTGCAGCGCCGAGGTGCCCAGCGACATCGCCGTCTGCAATGCGGTGGACACACCCGACAGCATCTGCGTGGGATCCATCGGTGGTGGCGGCGGCGGAGCCGCGACCTGCTGACCGCCGGGCGCACCCGGATTGCCCTGTGCCGCACCGCCTTCCGGTGCTGGCGCGGGGGCCGGGGCCACGGCGGGCGTCGGCGCGAACTGCCCGGTACCGAACGCCGAGGCGAGATCGGTCAGCGGGCGCATCAGGGCGGTCAGGTCGATCACCGGCAGCGGCGGCAGGCCCGGCAGCGGCGGCACCCCCTGCAGGTCGGGCAGGGGCGGCAGACCCATGTCCTGCAGGATGTCACCCACCGGCTTGTCCAACATGGGTGCCAGGGCGCTGCCGCGCAACAGCTCCAACACCGTCGGATCCGGTGGCTCCGCGCCCGGTGGCGGAGTCATCCCCGGCAGACTCATTGCTGCGTGCCGACTGACCCGATATCCGCGCCGGACGCGGCATCGGTGGTCTCGTAGGTGGCGGCGGCCTGGTGGGAGGTCAGGGCCGTACCGGCGTGCACCGCGGCCAGCTGGGCCACCGAGGTCAGATGATTGGCCTGCGCGTAGGCGAACGACAGCAGGAACTCCTGACCGATGAGCCCGAATACCGGCACCGCCGCCGCCATCGTCGCCGACTGGTCGACCGCCCCGGCAGTGGCGACCTCGGAAGCCATCACGGCCGAAGTGTCGCCGTATCGGCGCAACGCGTCCGGCACTACTTCTACGTGATTCATACCCTCATCCAATCTCGAAACGTCGCATGACGTTTCGGTCTCAACGGTACCTTTACGAGTTCATAGGCTGCGATCTGTGCGGGGTTAACATTCGGTGACTACCCGGCGCTCTCCTCGTTGTAGGCCGTCACCAGATCGGCGCGTTCGGAGAAGGCCCTCTGTGCCGCCGCACGGGCGGTGTCGACCAGCGTCTTTTCGAATTCCTCGGGCGAAAGTTTGGATATCCGGCCGGAGAAACTCAGCCCGACCAGTGCGCCGTTACCGTCCACCTCGGCGGTTATCGCGCCGTCCTCGGAAGTGGCGCTGGCCCGCACATCGCGCATCGCGTCATCGAGATCGCGCAGCCGATACAGCTGTTTCTGCACGCGTGCGATCAGCTCGTCCATCGTGTCGACCATGGCTACCTCGCGTTCCCCTTACCGGCCGGCCGAGTCCGCCGCTCAGACCGAGCGCAACCAGCTCTGCGGCTGCGTGTCGTATTCCTGTTCCTCGATGATTTCCTGCCGCGCGACATCCGCCTCGGTGGGCAGTCCGGTCAGCGCCAGCATGTCGGAGCTGAACCCCGCCTCCTGCAACTGTTTCCGACGCTGCAGCCCCGCGCGATTCGCCGCCTGGCGGCACAGCCGCAGCACCTCCCCCGCCAAACTGTCCGGATCGCGGCGCAATTCATCGGGATCGACCCGAATGCCCAGCGGCAGACCCTGTTCGGTGGTCCGCACCGAGATCGTCCCGGTCACCGAGGCCGCGCTGAACTCCGTGGGGAACTCGTCCTCCGGGAGTCCCTGACCCTCCTGCGGCGCAGTCATGCTCAGCCCCTCCTGAAAAAAAGTGTCACATAGAGCATCTCATGCACGTCAAGGCCGTTGTCGGTGCCGCGCCACCGTTGCCGCAACCCGCCGTTCACCTGCACGATCAGCCCTCCCTCCAGGTGACACATCCTACCCAGCCCCCGGGCCCGGCGTCGTCTGTGCCGACGATCGATCGGTACCGCACCCGTACGATAGCGGCACCGGCGGACGGCCGACAGCGCAAGTTTCTGTGGCATGCCTTCGGCGTGGATCTGTGTCAGGATGTCCACGCGGACCCCGCGATTATCGGTCCGTAACAATGCGTACTTCGATGATCTTCAATTGCGCCGGAATTCTCTCCGTCCCCTCGAGTAATCGGATGCGTGGGGGAATTCAGCCATCGACGCAGCTCGGGTAGAGCGCTCGCATGATCGCCAAGGCGATCGCCTGGCTGATGACGATGTCGTTCACCAACCCGTTGGTGACGACTGCGACCGACGCATTCTCGGCTGGAAAACGGAACACCGCGCACGACGAACCGGGCATCATTCCGCCGTGGCCGACCAGCGCGCCGGGGCGCTGCACCCCGAGCCCGTATCGATGCAGGCCCCGCCAGCCGTCCAGATGCCGAGGGGTCGCCAGACGCTCACGCTGTAGGTCCGCTGACAGCAGCGTGCCGTCGGTAAGCTCGCGAACCCAAACCAGGAGGTCCTCGATCGTCGAGGTCATCGCGGCGGCCGTCCACAGGACGTTGAGGTTCATGTCGCCGAGCTCGCGCAGTATGCGGCTGTCGGGCTCGAGCGCGTAGACCGCCGGATGCGGGTCGGGAAGTTTTGCGACCGAGGGGAATTCGGTGTTCGTCAGTCCCGGCACCGCCGCGACCACGTCGCCGTTGATCACGTCGGCGGCAGGCTTGCCGGTCACCTGCTCGAGCACGAGTCCGAGCAGTATGTAGTGGCTGTTGCAGTAGTGGGCCTTGACACCCGGTTCGAAAGCCGCGGGCATGCTTCGCATCACATCGACCTTGCGCTGCTGCGGCCAATCCGCGTCGGCGGTGTCGAGCGACAGCCCCTCGATCGTCGGTAGCCAGTCCGGTGAATCGGCGTAGTCGGGTACACCGGACGTCATGTTCAGGAGGTGTCTGATCGTGATGCGCTCACCGTTCGGTATGCCCGGGACGAAGGGTTCGAGGGGGTCGTCGAAACCGAGTCGGCCCCTGTCGATCTGCCGCAGGACAGCGGTCGCGGTGAACGATTTCGTGACACTTCCGATGCGGAAGTAGTCGCCGATCCGGAACGGTTCGCCGGTGGTCACGTCCGAGACGCCGAGTGCACGCTCCCAGCGCTGCCCCCCGGCCTCGACGACCGCGCCGAGGCCGGGCAGACGGTGCTCGTAGAACTCCGTTTCGAGAAGGAACTCGAGCGTGTCGCGCGTCATCTCGTCGAACATGACTGATTCTGCATGCTCAAGAGACTCGGAAGTCACGTTCGACGGGCCGGTTCTCCCGGATTCGCCGGACCAGTTCGGCGACTCGCTGGTTGACGAATCTTTCGAACGCGCTGTCGTCCACCGGAATCGCGACCGGGTTCGGCTTGGGCTCGATCAGGTAGCGGCCGTCGTCGACAAGGTCGCGCCAGCGCACGAGAAAGCCACTGCGGTCCTGGAGCCAGTGCGCCGCACTGCCCGGTTCGACCTTCAGCTCGCCGAGGTGGGTCGACTTGGCGCTGCGCCAACGCTCGGAGCGTTGATACGTCGGGTCCATCGAATCGAACACCGCCGAAGAGTCGTCACCGGAACTCGTCCGATGCTGCTCCTGCGTGACGATCGGGACCTCGCGCAACTTACCCGGCCCGGTCTTCGGCAGCTGATCGATCACGGCTTTCGCCAGCCCGACGACATCGGTCTCGTAGAGGTCGACATCGCCGCCGCGCTCGACTAGCTCGCCCGGCTGCTGAACCAGGACAAGCGCATACCCTTCGCGTCGCAATCCGAGGACGCGCGTCACCACCGGCTTGTCCGTCGCGTCGCCGGGCCCCTCCCCCGCCGCCCGGATGACAATGTCCGGGTTGACGGCGGCCTCCCACAGATGCAGCAAGTCGGCGGAATCCCACCCTTGCGGCCCCCGGAGCGGCGGATTCTCCAAGAGTCGTTTCGCCGTCTCCTTTTTGGCGCGGACGTAGTCGGCCTCGTATTGGTGAGTCGGCCAGTGCGTCAGCGGGTACGGCAGGTTGTCATCCGACATCATCTCCCACAGAACCGCGACCTCGAGCGATGTCAGCCGCCCACGATAAACGGTCATTTCTCGACGACCGGCTTCGCGACGACCGGGGCGTCGCCCAGGGCCTCCTCCAGATGCTCGGTGGAGTCCAGATAGTCGGCCCGCTTGTGCTCCTTGTTCTGGCCGCCACCGGCTCCCGCACCGCCGCCGCCCATCGGACCACCCATGCCGCCCGGTGCGCCCGCGCCCGCGGCCACGCCCGCGCGACCCGACGCCGCGGACGCCGCCGCATCGGTCATGCTGGCACGGGGGAACAGACGATCCGCGGTGGGAGATGTCTTGCCGCTCAAGGTCGCTCCCGGGCCGCTGCCGACGCCGAGACTGCCGCCCTTCCCGGCACCGGCACCGCCTCCCGCACCGCCGCCCTTGGCCCCGCCCTTGGCGAGTCCCTCTGCCAGTCCGGCCACCCCAGGTACCCCACCGGCCAACCCGGCCTTCGCAGCCTCGGCCTGAGCGGCCTGCATACCCTGCTGCGCCGCCTGCTGCGCGGCCTGCATGCCCTGCTGCACCGCTTGCTGAGCAGCCTGCATACCCTGCTGCGCGGCCTGCTGCTGCGCCTGCCTCTGCTGCTGCTCCTGAGCCTGGCGCTGCGCCTCCTGCTGCTGCCGCCGCTGCTCCTCCAGTTGCCGCTGCTGCTGCTCCTGTAGCTGCTTCTGCTGCTGCTCGGCCCGGCGCTGTGCCTCCTGCTGCTGCCTCTGCATCGGCGCGAGGTTCGGTGACCCCGGGCTGCCGGGACTGCTCGGACTGCCTGGGCTACCGGGGTTACCCGGGCTGCCGGGGCCCTGATCGCCGGGCTTGCGGCCGGTTGTCGGGTCCACCCCATTCGTCACCGATTTCGGGAGCGGGAACATCGGCATGGCCGCATCCACGGATTTCCCGCCGGGGACGAAGATCTGGTTCATGACGTCGTTGGCTCGCTGCTCGAGCTTCTGCCTCACGAGCGCGCGGTTCTCTTCGGAGACGTATTGGTAGTTCTCGGCGTAGGTCATATGACTAGAGTCGTCCGACGCGGTGGCGTAGTTGTCGTCGTAGTCCCACGACTTCACTATCCCGGTCACGACATTCGTCTTCCCGTCGGCCAGCTGACCTTTTTCGTCGGGAATGTTGTTCCGCGTGTCCTCGAGGAACTTTGCCGAGAAATCCAGACTGTTGGCGATCCCCGTGATAACAGCGGGGAGCTGCGCCAGTTGATCTGCGTAATTTTGCACCGCCGCCGACGCGGCGGCGCCGGCGTTCGATTCCCAGGAATCACGAATCGTCGATTTCACCGCATTCGAGAATTTGTTCTGGAGCGTATCCAGCTTTGTGCCGTGATCGCGCCACTTCTTCTCCAACGCGCGCACCGAACCGGTGTCGATCGAATCACGGAATTTTACGAGATCCTCCAGCTTCTTGCCATAAGTCTCCCATGGGATCTCGCCCTCCTCGGTTTCGATCTTGCTGTCGGTACCGAGCACGGTGTTCTTGTCGGCCTTCGGGCTCTTCGGCTCGAACTTGTTCAGCTTGGCTTCTGGCTTGTCTACGCCGCCCATCATTCACCTCCCTAAGGCAAGGACAGCTGGAACCTCACGGCTTCTTCGGCCGGTAACCGTCGATCGCCTTGTCGTAAGAGGCAAGATCCGCCTTGGTGGCGTCCTCGTTCGTCAGATACGCACGGCCCGCGGCAATGAAGGTTTCCATCATGTCGTTGACGAGGTCGCGGTGCTTCGTCAGCACGTGCTTCAGCGAGGAATCGCCGCCGTCGACGCGGGACTTGTAGCGATCGGCGAGCTGCTTCGCGTTCGGGACGGCGGCTGAAGTTTCACCGAAGCCTTTGACGTCGTCGAGCTGGTCGGCATCGCCGATCGCGCTGTTGAGCTCGTCGATCATGTCACCACACAGCTCGACACACTTCTTGGCGGCTTCCGGCTTCAGCCGGATGTAGTTGCCCTGGGCAGCCTTGGTCAGGCCATCGAATTCGCTGTCTGCCATCGGTCGGTCCTTCTACGACGAGATACTCGGAAAAGTTGTCGGCCCTCGAGCGATCAGGGTGGGTACCGCACCGGTGGTCATCCCCCGCCCGCCCTCGCACGTACCGGCGTCGTAGTACGACGTCACCGGCAAGGTCGTGCTCACGCCGTTCAGCATATCGGATCGAGCGGTGGCCGCAGGCTGTGCGCGGTGACTCCACCGACCGGTCGAAAGGTGTTCACCTGTTGGCTCTTTCGGCAGTTACCGCACCCCCTCACTGAATCGGGAAATCGGCGGCGGCGCTGGTCTGGCGCTGGTGGAAGCGTTGTTCGAAACCCTCGGTGTAGACGGAGGGGGCGACCGAGGAGGAGGACTGTTCGATCACGCCGTCGTCGGCGATGTAGAAGATGGCGCGGCCGACCGCGATCTCACCGGGGCGGGTGGGGACGAACACCATCCAGCCGACGCTGAGCCGCTCGGCGACCAGCTCGTCCACGGGGTAGCGGGAGGTGTCGATGTCCAGGCTCCGGATGTGCTCGCGGACGCGGGTGATCGCGCGCTCCTCCGAGATCGGTTCCGGGACGGTGGTTACCAGACCGGCCAGCGACAGTTGATACAGCGCGCCGTCGATATCGTCGGACGGATCGGTGAACAGCGCGGTCAGGGTGTTGCGGGTGACCACGCCCGCCTCGGCCGCGGCCACCAGATTCGCCGCGGTGGACCGCAATTCCTCGCTGGGCTCGGCGCTCAGCAGGCCGCAGACCACGTCGATGACCGTGTCGGCGGTCCACATGCCGGGCACGGCCGCGCTGATCTTGTCGGAGGTGGGTGACTCGCCGCGATACCAGCTGCCGCGCTCCCACCAGTAGCAGAAGGAGAGCATGCCGCGGGCGGCGCGGGGATTGAGCACCTGGTTGGCCACCCATTCCGGCGCGCCCGCGTACAGGGCGGGCAGGGGGGCGCCGCTGTTGTACGCCGAATCCAGTTCGGGCGCGTTCCAGACGCCGCCCGACAGCACCGCGCGGCCGCCGGGCAGAACGTACAGGGTCGAGCCGCTGCGGGAGGATCCCTCGAAGACGCCCAGCGCGGGCAGCACGCGCGGACCCCACTCGGAGCCGACGGCGACGAAGGCCGCGGCGACGGTCGCCCAGCGCGCCCACAGCACGGGCAGCACCGGGAAGTCGTCCAGCGACTGCACGGCGGTGATCTCGGCCTCGCGGTCGGCGCGGGCCTGCCGCGCCGCCTGCTGCGGCGAACGCCACTGCCGGTTGTCGTGGCCTATATATGCGGCCAGCCAGACCGGCAGCCGATTGCGCGGGTAGGCCTCGAGATCGGCTCGGTAGGCCTCGGGGATCAGCAACTCCTCGTCGGGGAACGGATCGTCGCCGTAGTCGTAGTCGGCCTCGAGCTGGCCGGTGATCTCGAGCCGCAACACCAGGCGCCACCACGGGCCGTCGCCCAGCTGTGCCGACACCTCGCGCTGCAGTCGCACCAGCTCCACGACCTCGTCGGGCGGGTCGGCCCGGACCACCCGCCCGCCCTCGTCGAAATACCGGACGTAGGTGACGCCGCCGGCGACGGTGATCGAGAAGACCGCCTCCAGCCGCTGCCAGCCCTCCGGTCCGGCGACCGCGAGTTCGCGGGCGATGCGGTGGGTGAGTTCGGTGGCCTGCGCCTCGACGGACTGCTCGGTCGCGGGCGCCTCCGCGGTGGGTTCGGCAGGGTCCGGCTCGTCCGGTGTGGTGTCGGCCGATGCCGCGTTCGAGGAATCCGCCGAATCGCCCGGGGCCATCCGGAAGGTGAGGTCGGGGGCCTCCTCGCCGTCCTGGGGCCTGTCCTGCTGCGGGTCGTTCATGCGGTTATGCCTTCCTCATCGCTGCGATGGGTGCGCGGCAGCGGCAATCCTGCCGCGCGGGTATCCACTGCACCAGCCGACAATATCCGGGGGTTCCACACGGTTGTGACATGGTCATTATCGGAAGATCCCCTCTCGTCGCCGCGGATCGGACAGGATCTCGCTGATCATGCGCCCGAAGTCGCGGTCCTCGCCCGGGAACGGGTAGCGGGCGTCGACGACGGCCACGCCGCCCCGCCCGACCTGGAGCCAGGTCTGGACCGGATCGGTGCGGCCCCAATAGACGTCGACCGCGGGGTCGTCGAGGTCGACCACCTGACCGTCCGCCCACAGGTACAGGCGGCCGTCGCGGCGGTAGAACACCACGGCATGCCGACCCAGCCTCCCGTACACACCGCCCACCGGACCGGTCACGATCGACAGCCATTGCACGGCACCGGTATCCGGATCGAACATGGCCGGACCACCCCTGCCGTCCGCCGACTGCAACACGATCCGCCCATCACCCGGCCGTACTCCGGCATCCCACCGCCGGTCGGCACCGCCCGGCACCCCCGCCCCCGCGGGCGGCACCGGCGGCATCAGCACCGGGGGCACCTGCTGTTGCCCACCCGGCGCCACCGCACCGTCTCCCACCTGCGACTCGGTCCCCGGCGGATACGACTGCCACTCCCCCGGCGCACCATCCGACGGCTCCGCCGCCCGATCATCCACCTGCGCGAACCCATCCGGCCCTGCGGGATACGACTGCGGCACCTGCTCGGCCAGCCCAGGACCATTCGGCCACGGCGGCCCCGAGTCGGGTGCCGAATACGGATAGCTCGGCGGCACAACCTCATTCGAGAATCCCGATGGTTCCTGGCCTGACCACGGAGAACCATCCGGACCCGGCCCTGCGGGGCGCAAGCCTGAGAGCGGCTGTGGCACATCCTCGGTCGGCACGGCACCGTTCTGTGGGGGTGCCGCGTCGTGTGGTGCAGTCTGCGGATAGCCGGGTGGCGCAACGTCGTTCGGGAGGGATACGCGATCCTCCGGCGGCACGCCGTCGTGCGGAGGGGGCGACTGGCTTGGCGGCGCCGGTGGCCGGTGAATTGGCGGAGAACCGTCCGGCGCTGCGGGCGGAGACGGGTTTCCCGGTGGCAGCAAACTCTCAGGAGGTAGCTGTGGCGTAGCGCCGGGCTGCATCGGACCGCTCGATGGCGGAACGTTCCACGGCGGCGGAACGGGTGTCCCCGGCGGAGGCGGCCACGGAAGATTCGGTGGTACAGGCACCTGTGGCGGCTCCGGCCACCGCGGCGACTCCGGAGGAGTCGGGGGCAGCGCCGGATTCGATGCACGCGGTGGCTGTGGGCCCTGGGGTTGCGGATCGGCCGGTGGCTGGGGATGGGGCGTTCCCGGGTTGCCCTGTTCGGGATTCGACGACGGTTGTGGGGCGGACGAACTCAGCCATTCCGATACGTCTACGTCGGGGGCGCGGAGGTTCAGGGGTTTCAGGTTTCCGTCGGGGAGGTCGACGTCGAAGAAGTGGGGTGGGTGCGGGATCCGTGACATCACGTACGGCGCAGGGCTTTCCGGGGCATCCGGTGTGGGCGCGCCCGCCTCGGGGCCGCGATCCCCGTCGTCGGGCCCGTCCGGCGGCCCGTCGCCCGTCTCCCCGGGACCGTTCGGCCCGTCGTCTCCGGCGCGCGATCCGCTGAAACCATCGTCGTCGCCCGACGGGCGCCACCGCACCCGCATGGCCGACGACGAACCGGCTCCAGCTTGATCGGCCCCTGCGAGGTCGGTTCCATCGCGAGCGGCCTCGACAACATCGGCTTCGGCGCGATCGGTTTCGGTGGGGGGCTGGGGGGTGCCGGGTTCGCCTGGTCGGTTGGGGGTGGATGTGGGGGTGATGGCTTCGGCGGTGCGGCTGAAAAGGACTGTTACGGCGGTGTTTTCGCCCAGGGGGCCGCGTAGTTCGCTGAAACTCACGTCGGTGAAACCGAATTCGGCGACGATGCGGCCGGTGAAGGTGTTGCGGGCGGCGTCCTCCGGGGTCAACAGCAGTTCCTGCATGCCCGCGTTGAAGGAATCGAGGTTGTCCTGTAGGACGCCGCCCGCATGCCAGCCGTCCTCCAGGTGGAGTACGCGGTCGCCGAGTTCGCGCAGCGCCTCGCGCAGCATCGTTGCGCCGTTGGGGGTCTCGGGCCCCACCCGGACCTCGCCGCGCAGGATGCCCGCGCTGTCCACCCACAGGTACACGCCGTGGTCGTCGTCACCGCCGTACCGATGGACGTAGGAGACCCCCATACCGGTATCGGTCACGATCGGTCCCGAGTCCGCACCCGAGACCGGAGTCCGGCCCGGATCCGCACCGGCGTCCGCCGCGCGCTGGAGTTCGTCGGTCCGCGACAGTGCCTGGGCCAGTTCGTCTTCCAGGCGCGCCACGGACTCCCGGGCCCGCAGGTACTCGCGGGCCGCGGCCTCCAGCGCACGGCCGCGCTCGCGCCACAGGTCGGGCTGACCGGGTGCGGGCGCCTGCCGGGTCCGTGCCACCAGATCGTCGACCCATCCGATGACGTGCTCCTCGTCGGTCAGCCCGGCACGTGGATCGTCGGTGAAGTACTGCGCCGCGCCATCGAGCCGAACCTCGGCCTCCCGCAACCGGTTCCGCTCCTCGTCCAGGAGCTCACGCAACTCCTCGACCTCGAGCAACGCCCGCGCGAGCGCCGCCTCGTGGTCGCGCGCCGCCCGCCGCCGCGTCTCGTCCGTCTGCGGCGGTGCCTGTTCACCCGGCTCGCGACCCTCCTCGACGCGCGGGGCCCCCTCTCCCCGCCGAGCCCTTGATTCACCCTGCGGCACCGATGATTCGCCTTCGCGAGCCTGCTCGTCCGGACCCCGGCCGCCCGCACCGGTACCCGATTCCTGATGCGGCACAGGCGATTCCAACCCATGCGCACGCGAGCCGCGCGCAGTCCCACCATCCGCACGAGATCCCGAATCCGGCGCGGCCGACCCCAACTCCGGGGCGCGCGCGTCCGGGTCGGGCCGCCCGTCGCCTCCCCCGGTGGTGCGTTCCAGTGCCTGCTCCAGGCTTTCGAGGTGCTCGTCGGCCTCGGCGTACTCGCGGACCGCATGTTCGAGTGCGTCGACGCACGCCTGCCCGGCCGCATCCGGCTGCCGCTCGCGCAGCGTTTCGAACCAGTGCTCGCCACCCATCCTGTGCCCGAGCAGCGCCTCCAGCACGTCGACGTGCAACGGATCGGCCGCCGCGTCCAGCGCGGCCGACGCCTCCCGCCAGCGCTGTTGTGCCGCAGGCAATTCGAGCTCGTAGCGATCCCGGGGCAGGAAGTCAGCCAGCTCGTGCTGCCCCTGGTACAGCGCCGATCGCCGCACGTCGCGTTCGACGCGGGCGAGGTGGGCGTCGGCCTCCTCGCATTCGACGAGCGCGCGGGCGAGCGCATCGACCCGCTCCCGGCCCGCGGCCTCGGCATGCCGCCCCCGCAGGTCGTCCAGCCATTGGTCACGATCCGAGGATCGGTGCGCGGCCCGCGCATCCTCCGGGCCGACGCCCAACTCCCGGGCGAGCCCGGCCAGCACGTCCGACGCCCGGTCCGCGCATTCCTGTGCCCGCGGCAGCGCCAGCAGATCCGCCAGGTAGGAGTTGTATTCCAGGTCCCGGCGCCAGCCGGTCATCGGCGGCCGGGCGGCGTCCCAGTGGTAGCCCGCGGCGATGGCGTGCGCGTTGGCGTCGTACCAGGTCTTCCCCGACCGCCGGTTCTCCGGAGCGCGTTCGTACTCCGATTCGGCCAGCGCATCGTGCAGCAGCACGAGATCCTGCTGCAGCGGATGCCGCAGCCGATCGATCACCTTGTCCGGCAACGGTTCCACGCTCAGCAGCCGTTGGAACGCCTCGGCCACGTCACACACCTGACTCATCCGCCGCCACACGAAGCGCCCGGCCGCATCCGCGTGATCGCGGACCAGATGCTTGTCGAACATCAGGTGGTCGATGATCTGCTGGACCTGCGCGCGGGTGAATTTCGGCGGCGGCAGCTCGTCCGCGCCGGTCATGTAGTCCTCGCGCAGCGGCGGCGCCGACGGGTCGTCGACCAGCGCCTGCGCCACCCGATTGATCGCCTCGTCGGTGATGCGCCCGTTCTCCTGCAGCGCCAGCAGTTGCAGCCGGATGTCGTAGACGGCGTCCCGGCAGGCCTTGCGGTCGGTGGTGGCGAATGCCTTGGCCACCGTGCGCAGATCCTTGTCGGAGGAACGGTGGATGTATTTGCCGATGTAGCGCTCGAGCCGCTGCGCCGCATCGGGACGGGTGAGCTCCAGCGGGACCTCGTCGATCAGGTCCACCTTGACCCGCCGCACCACCTCACGCGCGGCCAGCACCTGTTCGTTGCGGCGATGCTGCGCCAGCCCCTCGAGGATCCGGTCGGCCAGTCGCGGGTCGGCGCGGAACCGTTCGTACTGCCGGTCGGTCCACGACAGCAGCCGCCACTGGTCGGCGATCGCGTCCCCGTCGGCGAAGTCGTTGCGCACGTGCGGAATCAGGTCCGACACGATCGCGTCGAGGTCCGCATCCGCGATCCGCCCGTCGTCCTGCAGGCGCAGCAGACGCTGCTGGACATCGGCGACGATCCCGCGGATCTCGGCGTGGTCGTCGGTGCGGAAGGCCTCGGCCAGCTGCCGCGCGGCCGAGTCGACGAACCGATCGACCCGATCGAGCTGCGCGGGCAGATCGTCGCGGGTCGGGTCGATCCGCGACAGCCCGTCCACCAGTTCCCCGCGGATACGGTCCACGACCCGCTCGGCGCACCGCACCCGCTGGTCGTCGCGGAACCGATCCAGCCCCGCCGCGGTCCGATCGATGAGCCGCTGGGTGGCCTCGGGCAGCTCGGCGCGCTGCGGATCGAGCGAATGCTCGGCCGGGTCCCGCCGCGGGAACATCGGCTGCTTCTCGTACTGGGACTTCAGATGCCATTCGACCGCGGACCACACCGTCGAGAACGGTGGAATCTTCTTCAGCCACGGCCGGGCCTCGAGGTAGTCGCCGATCTCCGGATGCCGCTGGATCCATGCCTCGACCCGCGGATCCTGCAGCGCGCTCAGCAGAATGCGGACGGCGCGCTGGGTCGAGTTGAACTCGCTGCCGACGTCGAGGCTGTAGATCGCCTCCTCCGGGATATTGCCCGTGAAGAAGTAGCCTTCGACGCTCATGGCGTTGAACGGCAGCAGGTCCTTCGGGATCATCCCCGGCGGGATATCCGCGAACGGCAGGGCCAGCGTGTTGATGTAGTGGACCAGGCCGCCCCACCAGTCGGGATTGCCCGGATCGTAGATGTCGGGCGTGTTCTCGTCCCGGTTGGTGCGCCAGAAGGGGCGGGTGGGGTCGACGTAGCGCCAGTTGCCCGGTTCGCCCCAGCGAATGATCCTGGTCCCGAGTTCGCCGCGAATCCAGCCGCGGTCGTGGACCTCGACCGTCGGGCTGGTCGGCAGCGGCACACAGCGCACCGCGCCCGGATCGCCGATCAGCTGCCGGTATTCGATCACCGGCTGCCGCGTCATGGTATGGGCGACAGCCTGATTGGTGTGGATGGCCTCGGTCAGAGTCGCATCGAAATCGGCCCACGGCTGGTCGAAGTCGGCGCGCGGGCCGAGCACGATGATCGTGGGCGGTTCTCCGTCGGCGATGGCGCACCGGTCGGTCACCATCCGGGCGCCCTCGGCCACGAGGAGGTCGGCCCACGCTCCGGCGACCCGTCCGGTCTCGTCGGTCAGCCGAGCCATGGCGTTGTCGACCCGGATCACATCGTGTGCGGCCGTGCGCAGGTCCCTGATCCAGCGCTTCGTCCGGGCGCGGACGTCCTCGTCCTGGCGATTGACGATCTTCTGGCACCGCATCAACTCCCGGTTCAGGTCCTCGGGAGTGGGCCCGAGCCGACGGCGGTCGACCGGAACGCCGTGTGCCCTCAACCGCTGGCACAGGTCCTCCATCATCGACCGGCGGGCCTTGTTGTAGGTGTCGCGGAACAGTTCGCCGCGTTCGGCCTGCAGCCGCGTGATCTCGCGGGTCGCCTCGGGCGACAGCGGGCGTCCGCTGCCCACACCGGCCCGCTCGAGCTCCGTCAGTCGCGCCTCGATATCGCGCACGGCCTTGTCGACGCTGTTGAACTCCTCCACCGCCTCGACGAGCTTGCGGATCGCCCGGCGCCGCAGCGCGACCTCCGCGGGCGGCATCTGCACATGCACGACCCGCTCCGGGGTGTCGAGGGTGCCGGGTATCCGGATGGTCCGGGCCTGGGTCGTCTCGAACAGCTGGAGGATCCTGCGCTCGAGGGCCTCACCGGTCAGCCCCGCCGCATCCCGCAGTTCGGCACGCTCATCTCGCTTGGCGCGCAGGAACTCTCGCTCGCGCGTCAGTTCGTGCCACCGCTCGACCAGCCGCTCGTGCTCGGCCTGCGGCGATTCGTCCTGCCGCACCGCGATGATCTCGCCCTCGACCCACGCGAGGTAGTCGTCGGCGCCGTCGAGCCGGTTGCACACCTGGATCAGTTCGACGACATGTTCCAGTTCGTCGTGGTCCTGCACGCCGTGGCGTTCGCGCACCTCGCGCAGGGTATCGCCCAGGCGGTCGGGGTGCAGTGCCGCCCAGCCGTCGTCCGGTGACACCTCGAGCAGCCCGGCCAGCGCATTGCGCCGCCGCACCAGGACCTCGCGCTCCCGGATCGCCTCCTGCCGCCGCTGATTGAGCTCCTCGAGGCGGGCACGAACCTCGGCGTCGACCGTCTCGGGGCGGGGTGCGCCGGGCTGCGACGGTTCGGAGGGGCGCAGGTCGTAGACGGTGGCGCGGCCCTCGCCGTCCACTCGCACCTGCCGATAGACGACCTCGGAACCGTACTCCGCCAAGGCGTTTCGCAGCTCCGGATCGGCGGCCAGCAGGCCCTCGGGGTCGGGTGCGATCAGCAGCGCGCGGGGTGGGTCGCCGGGCAGGCGGCACGCCAGGCCGTGCCCGGGCAGCGGGGTGCCCTGCGCGTCGGCGAGCAGGTCGAGGGCGACCTCGCGGGCCGCCGCGTCGCGCAGCCGCGCCTGTTCCAGCATGGCGTCGCCGTGTTCCCAGAGCTTGTCGGCCACGGCCCGGACCCGCTCGTCGTCCTCGGCGGTGAGACCCCGGGCGCGCAGGTCGTCCTGGGCTCGGCGCAGCACGCGGTCCAGTTCGCCGGCGCCGGGCGCGTCCTCGGGCCGCACGCCCAGCGGCCGCGCCGATTCGGCGGCCTCCGCGAGCAGGCGATCACACACCGCCCCCTGCTCGGCGACCCGAGCGAGGGCGGCATTGAATTCCGCGATGCGCAGCGTCGGCGTGTAGGGGTTTCCGCCCACCACTTCCAGCCGTAGCGCCGGGCTCGCGCTGTCCTCGGACGAATCGTCCTCGGAACCGGCGGATTTCGGCGCCGTCGGCGGCTCGCTCCCGTCGCCACTATCCGCGCGGTCGGACGGACCACCCTCTACCCCGGGAGCTTTCGGCGGCGTCCGGGGTTTGCCCGCGCCATCGCCATCTGTACCGTCGGATGGGCCATCCTCCGCACCAGAGACTTTCGGCGGCGTCCGGGGTTTGCTCACGTTGCCACTATCGCCACTGTCGGTCGTATCATCCTCGGCCCCTGAGGATTTCGGCGGGTTGCTTCCGCCTGCGGCGGGTTCGCCGTCGCGGGCGCCTCGGGAGCCAGACTCGGATTCGATTGTGCTGGAATCGGATTCGCCGGGCTCGGGCGAACGTTTGGCGCCGCCGCCCGAGCTCGGCGTATCCGGGTGCGGGGGCGAGACGGGCTGCGGCGGATCGTCCGGCGGGTCCTCCCGGTGCACAGTGACCCGGCCGTCCTCGTCGACGCTGATCCGCAGCACGACGATCCGGTCGCGGCCGGGCCCGGCGATCTCGCCGATCATCGGGTCCAGCTCGATGGCCCGGTCCAGGGGCTCGCGCGGGTCGCCCGATTCGCCCCACACCGCGACGGCCACCCGGCGCGGGGCTCCCTCGATGAGTCCGACCCGGGGCTCGCCGACCAGGACGTGCGCGCCCGCCTCGACCAGCGCGTCGTGCTCGATGGAGCTGGCCAGGTGCTCGCCCGCCCCGGCCAGCGCCGTCGCGGCCTCGTCCAATTCCTGTGCCGCGCGCCGCTGTTCGGCCGCGGCGTCCTCCAGTTCGGCGAAGGCCCGGTGCCGCTGCTCGGCGTGCGGACCGGCGGGCATCGTCTGGTTGCGGAGCCGATCGAGCAGGTCGGCGAGCCGCCGCGGATCCGTCACCGCGTCCCAGGTCGGCGCCTCCTGCCCGGCGGGCTCACCGCGCTGGCGTGCCTCGCGCTCGACCTGCTCCACGCGGTCCATCGCGGCCCGCAGGCGCTGCTCGGCCTCGGTATGCGCCCACGCCGCCTCCAGCAGCTGCGCCCGCCGGTCCTGCACCAGGGACCGCCGGTGTTCGGCGAGCAGTTCGGACAGCTCGCGCAGGCCCTCGGCGCGCTCGCGGACCTCGGCGCGCAGCTCGGAGTGCACCTGCTTCAGCTGCTCCGCGGACGGGCGCTCGTGTTCCTCGATCACCCCGTCGCGGAAGGCGTCGTACACGGCGACGTACTTCTCCACCAGCGCCTGCAGTTCGTCGCGCAGTTCCTCGTCGACCTCCGCGCGCCGCTCCGGTGTCAGATCGCGATGCTCCTCACCGGTGCCCGCGCGGAACCTGTCGTAGGCATCCACCTTGGCGGCCAGATCGCCGATGTCCAGGCCCATGATCCGGGCCCAGTCCTGGTTCACGCCGTCCTTGGTGGCGACACCGGTCTTGCCGTCCAGCCGACCCACGAATTCGACGAGATCGCCGATCACTTCGCGCAGATGCGCGATGGCGGAATCGTCGCGGATCGGATGCTCGGCCCGCACCGACAGGCCCGAATCCTCCGGCCGGACCCGCTGTTGCGGCTCCGCCTCCAGGATCGCCCGGGCGAACTCGGTGAGGCGGTCGACCACCTGCTGCGGCGGACGGTCGCCGCCACGCAGCAGCTTGTGCAGCTTGCGCTTCAGCTTGCGCGTGCCGATGCTGCGCGGATCCTGGCGGCGCCGGTGTTCGCCGTCGTAGCGGTGGCCGTACAGATCCTTCGGCTTCAGGCCGAGCGGTTCCGCCAGCCGCCCGCGCGCGACGATCACGGCGCCGCGGTCACCGTGCCGCAGCTCGTAGAAACAGTCGGTCAGCCTGTCGATCAACGCATTTCGTTGCGGCTTGCTCAGCTTCGGATCGGTGAGCACCCGAACGATCCGCTCGGGAGTCAGCTCACGGGTCCCCGCCAGCTCGGCGAGTGCGGCACGCAGGTCGGTGAACGCGGTCTCGCTGCGCATCGGCGACCCGCCGCCCACCAGGCGCGGATCGGCGCTCAGATCGCCCTTCCACACCTTCTCGGTCGGGTCCAGGCGCAGCAGCTCGGCCGCGAATTCCGCCAGGTCGGCCCGCAGCCGCTCGGACCGCGGCACCAGCACCCCGTCGACCTCCGCCGAGCGGTACACGATATCGGCGATGGCCCGCGCCAGCCGCTGCGCGTCGATCCCGTCGGGATCGCGCACCACCTTGCCCTGATCCTCGTCGTATTTCAGTGGGGCGAGCGCGTTTTCGTCGTGGTCGCGGCCCAAGAGCTTGCGGGCCAGGCGATCCCGCGCGGCATCGACGGCGTCGGCGTCCACCTTGCGCGCCTGCGTCGCGTAGTCGGCCAGCGCCTTGACCGCCCGGTTGCGGTCGGTCGCGCTCAGCTCGGGATCACACAGCACCCGGGCCAGAGCGTCGGCATCCAGTTCGGCCGCGGGGATTCCCAGGCGTCGGGCGAGCGCGCCGCGCGCCAGCCCGATGTCGTTGAACTCCTCGATCGCGCTCGCGCTGCGCACATAGTCGACCAGGGCCTCGATCTGCGCCGCCCGCACGGCATTGTGCAGCCGCTCGGTCTCGACCAGGCTCGTTCCGCGGGTCAGCAGCGCCTCCGGGTCCAGGCCCAGCCGCTCGGCCAGCGCCCGCACCTGCTGCTCTACCTCCGCCCGCGGGCGTGGCTCGGAATCCGGCGGGGCCGGTAGGGCCGAATCCGGCTCGGGCGGTTCGGGTTCGGTGGTGCGAGGCTGCACCGGGCGCCATGGGCCGTCGCCCTCGCGCACCAGTAGCGCCTGCACGGGACGTCCGTCGATCTCGCCCTCGAAGTACCGTGCCTGCGGCGCGTCGACCTTGCCGATCCGCACCGCGCCATCGGAGTCCACCCACCCGATCCGGTAGTCGGGCACGAGATCTCCGCGGTTGAGCGCGGCGGCCTGGTCGGGGTGTCGCGTCAGCGCGCGGGCCAGCGCCTCGTCGTGATTCAGCTCCGCGTCGAGGACGACCAGGCGACTCGGATCGCCGTCGACGAGCCACACCCCCGGGTCGAGCAGGCGTCCGCCCTGGCCGTGCTGCAGCCATTCGGTGGCGGCCAGCTCGATCAGCGCCGTACCCGTCTCGCGGTAGCGGTCGTCGGCGGCGCGGTACTCCTGCGCCAGCGCCCGCATTCGCTCCAGCGCCTGCTTGCGCGCCTCGGTGCCCTCGCGCAGCGCCTGCACCGTCTCCACCAGCCGCACCGGATCCCGCGAGACATCGTCGGGGAACAGATCCTCCCAGGTCGCGAGCTGATCGCGAATCTGCTCGCGCCGCAACGCCTTTTCGAACAGCAGCCGCAGGCCGCCCTGCTTGGGTCGGCCGTCCTCGTCGAACAGCTCGAACCAGCGCGGCGGCGGCGTGGCGGTCTTGTTGTTGACGCCGAGCCATCGGAGCAGGAAGGGATCGCCGTGCTCCGCGCGCACCAGCTCCTGCAGCAGGCGGCCCAGCGGATCGTCTGCGTGCGAGTTGATTTCGCGGCTGTAGGGGATCAACGCGTCCTCGGCGTTGTACCACCGCAGCGCGTCGAGCAGCCCCTCGACGGCCGCGCCCCGGCGGCAGATCTGATATTCGAGGTGGTCGATCGCGCGCCGCACCGACTCGTGGGTCAGATCCGGCAGGTCCACGCCGTAGCCGCGCGCGAGGTCGACGATCGCCTCGGCGGCCGCGGCCCGCTGCTGTTCCAACTCGTCGATATCGCTCAGCCACTCCCGCAGCGCATCGGCTTCCTCGGTGCCCGGGCGGTACTGCTCGCCGGACTCCGGACGCGCGAAATGCTCTGGCGGCGTGGGTCCTTCGGGACGCGGCGGCGCGGGCGGTTGCTCGTCGGCAGCGCGGCGGCCCCACCGCTGGGCCTGGTCATAGCTGAGGTCGACCTGCCGGGCCAGCCGGGGGTCGGCCTGCTCGTGCCAGGGCTCGTACACGGTGCCGTCGGGGCGGCGCGCGGGCGGCAGCTCGCTCTCGTGATGGCGTCCGAGGAAGAAGTCGCCGATTCGCTCGCGGTTCTTGAAGAAGGTCAGCACCTCGACGGTCAGGCCGATGGGCAGCTTCTTCACCAGTTCGGAGGCGCCGTGCAGGCCGCCGAGATAGTCACCGACGTCGTAGCCGTGGCCCTGGTGCTGGGCGGGCGGGTGCGCGGTGCAGGGCGCCGGGGCGGGCGAATCCGGCTGCTGGACAGCCGAACCCGAACCGGACGGCGCCGCCGGGGTCTCCTGCACGCGCGGCGAGCGGACGAACTCCCACATGCGGCGCAGCAGCGACTTCTTCGCCTCGGGCGCCTCCGCCTGTGGTTCCGGAGATTCGGCCGGATGCGTCCGTTCGTCCGGGCCCACGCACCAACCGTCGTCGCCGTCGGGCTCGGCGCGCAGCAGCACCCGGTCGGATCCGATCTCGAGGACGAGATGGTGCGAGCCGTCCGGCGGCCGCTCGCGCGGCGCGGTCAGGACGCCGAGATCGGCGAGATCGACGGCCTCGCGCAGGGTTTCGGCGCGCAGCTCGGCCAGGGTCCGGGCGGCGGCAGCCGGGGTGGCCAGGCGGTGTGGATCGACGCCGAGGGCTCGGGCCCAGTCGTCGCGGCTCGCCTCGATATCGGCGCGTTGCCGGGGGTCGTCGGCCGCCTCCAGCCTGGCGACGTGCTCGGCCAGGACCTCGATGGCACCGGCCCGCAACGCATTTCGGTAGCGGTACCACTGCAGGATGCTGTCGCGGTCGGCACCGGTCAGATCGTCTTCGCTCAGGCCGAAGCGGCGCAGCAGTTCGGCGCGCAGCTCGTTCTCGAGCAGCAGGCGTGGTTCCCCGGCGTCCGGGCGCAGCGGGCCTCCCCCGAGTTCGGGGCGCTGGGCGGTCTCGGATTCCGACGGCAGCGGCCGTGCCGGATCGCCGGGCCGATCCGGGCCCGCACTCGGCAGCGCGGCTCGGGCGGGTCCGGAACCGACCTGCGGCAACAGGTTCGGGTCGGCCTCGTGCAGCCAGTACCGCTCGCCGGTGTAGGTCCCGTCGTCGTCGCGCCTGCCGTATGCCTCGTCGATATCCCGCCGGGCCATATCCTCCGGATACCGCATGGCCTGCGGCTGTTCGCCGGGCATATCGCCGAGGAAGCCACGCGCCCTGGCGATTTCGGCGAGTTCCTGCAGGGCGGCCAGCGGGTCCGGGTGCCCTGTCAGCGCCTCGTCCAGGCGCAGCGCGCGAACCAGTTCGTGTGCGTACCGGCTGGCGGATTCCGAACGCGACTCCGGCGGGGCATCGTCGCGATGCTCGGCCGCCAGCGCCTTCAGGAACTTGCGCACCGGGTCGAGCGGACGGCGATCATGCGCAGCCGAATCCTCCCCGCCCACACCGCGTTCCGGCACCGCGAGCGCGAGGCCCTCACCATGAACCCCGTCACCGCGCACATACTCCGAATGACCGCGCAGCCACTCGGCAAGTTCGCTGTTGCGCCGCGCGGACCACTCCGCCTGCTCGGCCAACTGCCCCTTCAACCAACTCCCAGGATCCGCATCGGCCTCGGCCCGCGCCGCCGCGGCCCGTTCCTGCGACTCCCACGCCACCCGCTCGGCCCGAGCCAACTGCTCCCGCGCTACTTGGCGCCCAACGCTTTCCGCGTCGCGCGCACCCGGCTCAACTGTCCGAGACTGCTCGGCCCGGACACCCGGTTCGGGTGCTCGGGGTTGCTCGGCCCGTACACCCGGCTCAGCTCCCTCGGACTGATCAACCCGGGCACCAGACTCAGCTGCCCCGGACTGATCAACCCGAGCACCAGACTCAGCTGCCCAGGGCCGCTCGTCCGTTGCGTCCGATTCGAGCGCCTGGGAGCGTGCGGCGCTCCTGCCGTGCTCTTGTGGCCGGTCGGTCGTGCGCTGCAGCCACTCGTCGAGTTCGGTGTGCTGGGTCGCGGACCACTCCGCCTGTTCGGCCAGTTGCTGCTTGTACCAGTTTCCGGGGTCGGCATCGGCCTCGGCGGCACGCTCCCGCGCCTCGCGCGCCGTGCGTTCCGCGGGCGTTTCAGCGCCGTCGCGCGCCTGCTCGGCTCGCGCCTCGTGCGCCTCCCGATCCGGGCCGCCGTCGCGCGCCCGCTCGAGCCGCGCCTCGTGGTCTGAACTGCTGTCGCGTGCCTTCGCGGCAGCGGCCTCGTGCGCCTCCGGGTCCGAATCGCCGTCGCGGGCTTGGCCCACGGTCTCGCGGCGGGAGGCGGCCAGGTCTGCCCGGGCCTCCTGGGCCAGGTGGCGGCGGGTGGTTTCGGCGACTCGGTCGACAGGGCGGCCGGTGCTGTCGAACAGGATGGCCTCGGTGCTGCGGACTCCGCGGGACAGGCGGGACAGGTCAGCGTGTTCCTCACCGGCGGCGATGTCGCGGACGGCGATTCGGCCGTCGCGCTCGTGTACGAGCAGATATGCGTGGCCGCCCACGCCGTGGCGATCGGTGGGGCCCGCGTACATGTCGACCACGAGCGCGGCCGATCCGGGCCCCAGCTCGCGCAGCTGCGCCGCGATCGCCTCGTGGTCGGTGAATTCGCGCAGCCACCCGCCCGCGTCGGCGATCAGCTCGCCGCGGGTCATGCCCTCCGGGCCGATGATCCGATCCGGCAGTCGAATCCCCGATTCGGGGCCGAACATCGCCAGCAGCTCGCGCAGCGTCAACTCGCCGCAGCGGCCACGATTCAGCTCGTCGAGCAGAGCCCGCGCATCGAGGGTCCGCAGCCCATCGATCCGACTATCGCCCACATCGTCCGAATCTCCAAGCCCCGCAGCACGTTCGGCCTCGCGGCGCGCCTCCCACGCAGGACCAAACGCCGCAGCACGCTCCGCCTCGCGGCGCGCCTCCCAGGCGGGATCGGGGGCGCGGAGCTTGGCCGAGCGGCCATCCGCGGGGCGTGATCCGTCGCCGGGGTCGGGGCGTGGCGGGCGCGGCGGATCGTCGTCGCGGACCTTCGCGTGCGCGTCGTCCCACGCCCGGCGGTAGAAGTCGGTGTGCGAGACATCGTGGGGCGCATGGTCTTTCACCTGTTGACGCAGCGCGTCCAGGGCGGCGTCGTTGGCGATGCGGTCCAGCACCGGCGCGAGTTCGGCGGGGATCGGGCGGTCGGCCAGCCCGGCATTGCGCCGTGCCTGGGCCCGTGCCTCGTAGAAGGTGTCGGTGTACTCGCGGGTGCCGACCGGTTCCGGAACGTCGTGCCCCGCATTCCGCAGTTGCAGCGCCGCAACGATTTCCATCGCGTGCGCGCGCGTCTCCTCGGCGAGCATGCGGTCGACGTAGGCGTCGCGGTCCAGCATCATCAGGTCGCGCGCCACGCCGCGGACGGCGCGATCGCGGGCGGTCTCGACGTGGATCGCGTGGTGCACCAGCGCCGCCATGTGCTCGGCATCGGACATCCCGACATCCAGCACCAGCCGGTTGCGGTACGGCTGATACCCCTGGGCCGCCGGATCCGCGGTGTGGACGATCTCCACGCCGCGCAGCATGCCGGTGGCCCACTCACCCACGGGAGTCCGCGCCAGCGCCTCGTGAACGCCGCGCAGCCGCTGCGCCGACGCCGAACCCGCCATATCCACGGGGAACGTGCCCGGCGGCCGGGTGACCGGATCACCCAGGTCCGCAACGACATCCAGGTGGATGCGGCCGATCCCGTCCACCTCCACGGCAAGGTAGTCCACGTGTTCGGGGCCGAGGTAATCCACCTCGTCCGCGATCTCCTCGCGCAGGAGCAGTTCGTGGTGATCGCCGCGGGCGGCGGGAATCACCAGCCGCTCGGGCGGTCCCGGCAGCCACACCGCGCGGTCGTCCACCAGCTCCGCGTCCGGATCTTCGCGCAGCCTCGCCTCGAGGACGTCGCGCACCGCGAGGGAATTCACCGCATCGTTGGCGACATACAGTCGGGAGCGCCGGTTCTCGAAATCGACGCGCTGGTCGACCAGTTCACGCAGCTCGTGCTGGACGCGGCGGAGTTCGGCGCGGCGCTCGGGTGGGGTGGCCGGATCGGCAAGTTCGGTGTCGCACTCGGCAATCCGCTGCGCCACCTCCTGGCGCAGCGCCCGATGATCCTGCACGGTATCCAGACCGTGCCGCTCCGCCCTACCGTTTATCTCCTGGTCGAGCGCCTGCAACTTCAGGCTGTCGGCATGCCGGTGCAGCGCCTCCACGCGCAGCCGCTCGGCGACCGCGGGATCGGCGGGCCGATACGCCGCACCGTGCCCGGCGGCCTCGGCATCGTCCGTCGGTGCCGAATCCCCTTCGGAGGCTTCGGGATGCGCGTCCTGCCAGATCTCGGCCGCGAGCTGCAGGTAGGTCTTGCCCTCCAGGTCGGGGTAGAACTCGACGATATTGCGGACGGCCCGCTCCGCCTCGGCCTCGGCCTGGGCGCGCACCTGCTCCGGGCTCAGGTCCGGATCTTCGCTCAGGTAGTCGAGGGCGCGCTCGTATCTATCGCTGTATGCCACAGCGACATCGGCGGGCACGGTCTGCGCGTCGTAGCCGAGCGCCTGTAGCTCGCGTGCCAGCTTCGCCTCGCGGACAAAGCATTCGACCTCTTCGGCGAGCATGGCGTCGATGAATTCGCCTTCCCGCATGGTCTCGATCCGGTCGTCCACCAGCGCCGTCCGCCCCTCGAGGAAGTGCTCGGCGTGCACGATCTCGTGGGCCAGCGCCAGCGCCTGCGCCAGGTGATCACGCCCGGCGGTGTAGACGGTGGCGGTCAGGTCACCGGCGGTGAATTCACCGTGCAGGCCCGCCTCGGTCGCCGCCTCCAGCCGGTCGCGGATCATCCCGTTGTCGAGCACGCGCAGGATGTCGCGGCCGGTCTCGGTCTGCGACAACAGGTCTCGCAGCTGCTCGGGCACCGGGTCCCACGTGCGCCCGATGCGGGGCTCGGCCCGGCCCGGGGCGGGCTCGGGCGGGCGAGAGCCGTCGTCGCCGTCGGCATGCGGGCGCGCCGAGTCGGGCTCGGGCGGGCGGGAGCCGTCGTCGCTGTCGGTGTGTACGCGCGCCGGACCGGCCACGGGCGCTTCGGCATTTGTATCTCGCCACGGCGTGCCGTAGTCGAGGGCCGCCTCACTGTGCGACGCACCGCGCGGGTCCGGTGCGGGGGCCGTCCATTCGAGGGCAGGGCCGGGAAGCCTGGGCTCGGTCACCGGCCGGAGCGTCGAAACCTCCACACTGCCGGACAGTTTCGGCAGGCGATCGGCACCGCGCGGTACATCCGGTTGCGCGGCTCGGGCCGGTGACTCCACGATCCGGGGAGCGATATCCGCGGCCGGTCCCGACTCCTCGGGACGCGCATGCGCCTCGAATTCGCCGAGACGCCGCATCATCTGGTCGTGCCACTGCGCGCGCCCGCGGGCCTCGAACTCCGGGCGCAGCGCCTGCAGCGCGTCCCGGATCGGCGTGAGCCGCGCACCCGGAATGTCGTGGTCCACCACCTCGACGCCACCATCCGGCCGGACACGCAAGAACGCTTCCTCGAGCGTGCCGACGGCATCCCGCGTGAATCCGTCGGAGTCGAAGGCCCCGGGGTTGAGCGTTGCGATGATCTGCCCGTCCGGATCCAGCACCCAGCGTTCGGATTTCGGGCCACCGACCAGGCCGCCGTGCAGTCCGAGCCGGTGCGACATGAGGTAGTCGCCGGACAGATCGGACTCCGAGATGGGCAGCAGCCGCTCCAGGAACACCCGGTTGCCCTCCCCGAAGGCGTCCGAAATGTCCTCGCTGAACGCGTGTCCCGCCCGCGCCGCCAGCACGGCGGCATCGACGTCGCGCGCGTCGTGCAGTGTCACCCGGATCAGTTCGGTGCCATCGTGATAGGTGACCAGCTCCACCTGCTCGACACCCGGCATCGCACGGTGCACACCGGGCGGCGGCTCGGCCGCATCGGCGGCGAGCAGCGTCACCGTTCGCTCACCGGAGTCCAGCGCGTCGGTGACCCGGGCGGCGAAGGGCTCCGCGGAAAGCCCGTGTGCCACTTGCGCATCGAACATCGCCGTTACATCCGTGCGGCCCGACAGCAGGGCATCGAGGCTCAGCGTGTGCTCGTTGTTCGCCTCGCTCCACGAGCGGCCGTACGTGTCCGCGTACGTATCACCGTGCGGGGCATGCTGTTCTACCTCCGCGCGCAGGGCCGCCAGACCGGCCGCACGCCCGATACCGGCGTGCTCCCGCTGCGGGACACCCCGGCCGGTCGCGTCGCGAATCGCCTCCCGTACGGCGTCGCGGTACGCGGCCTCGCCCGGCAGTTCCGCGATCTCCAGCCCGGCCTCGCGCAGCTGCTGCACCGCATCGATTTCCGCCGCATGCGCCCGCACTTCCTCGTCGATCATCAGGTCGACGTAGTCCGAGCGCGAGGTGGTCAGCCGCTCCCGGGAGCCGCCCGGCGTCTCCCGCGCGGCGGCCGCCTCGATATGGACCGTGTGATGGATCAGCGCCACAACGGTTTCGGCGTCGGTCAGACCCGCGTCGAGGACCAGGCGGCGGGCCGCCGGGCGGTACCCCTGCTCGGCAGGATCCGCGGTGTGCACGATCTCGACACCGGTCAGCGCCCGGTCGAGGCGCTCGCCGATCGGCAAGGGCCGCCACCGATCCCGAATGCGCGCCATGCGCTCGCGGCTCGCCGCTCCGGCCACATCCCGCAGGTCCACCGCCGCCCGGGGTCGTGCCGGATCCGGTTCGGCGATATCGGTCCGGTGGACGTTGCCTTCGCTGTCGACCTGGACGTTCACGTACTCGACACGGTCCGCTCCCAGCCGCGCCACCTGTTCGGCGATCGCGGGCCGCGCCAGCACCCGCTGATGCTCCCCCGGGATCGCCGGAACGATAAGCCGCTCCGGCGATCCCGGAATCAGCACCGCCTGTTCGCCGAGCACGATGGCACCCGGGTGGTCGCGCACGGCGGCCGCCACCAGGTCGGTGATCGCGAGGTCGTGCACCGCCTGCCGTCCGGCCTCGGATCGCGCGTCGACGTTGTGCCACCGGTCCGCCAGCTCGTTCAGCCGGTGCTGTTCGCGCCGCAACGCGGCCGCCTGTTCCGGCGTGACCGACGAATCGGCGAGCCGCACATCCAATTCGGCGACCTTCGCGGCGATCTGCGCCGAGACCTCCGGGGCGTCGGGATCGAAGCGGACGGTCGCCGCGTCGGGGCTCTGCAGGAACTCGTGGGCGAACTCCTCCGACTCGAGGATGGCGCGATGCCAGCGCATCGCCTCCAGGCGAAGCCGTTCGGCGGGCCGCGAAAGCGGTTGCGCGGGTTCCGGGTTCCACAGCGCGGCGGTCTCGCGGGCGCTCGTCCAGGCATTGTCGTAATAGTCGTGATAGTTGAATCCGTCCGCGTTCCTGACGAATTCGCGGAAGCGGGCGGCCACCCGCAGCGCGACCTCCTCGGCCCGGGCGTGCACCTGCTCCCGCGACAGCTCCGGATCGGCACTGAGCCGGACCACCTCGATCCGGTAGCGCTCGGTGAATTTCGCCTCGAATTCGATGGCGCGCACGTCGTATCCGAGCGCGCGCAGCTCCCGGGCGAACCGCATCTCGTGCACGAAGCAGGCGATCTCCTCGTCCACCGCGGCCCGGATGTACGCCTCGCGCGACATGCGCAGCGGGTCGTGTTTGCGGCCGTCCACGAAATGCGCGGCGTGCACCAGCTCGTGCACCATGGTCAGCGCCTGCTGCACATGCCCGGAGTCGGCGGTGAAGACGACGGCGGCCAGGTCGCGATGCCCGAACCGACCGGCGACGCCGCTCTCGGCGCCGGTGAACTCGTATTCGAACCGCTGCCGCACGGGCAGCAGCTCCGCCAGTTCGAGTATCCGGCGTCCGGATGCGGTCTGGCGCACCAGCTCTCGCACCTGGTCCGGAACGGCATCCAGCGAACGCCCGACACCCGACCACTGCGGCGTGCCCAGCGCCTCGGCGGCATCGCGGGCCAGGCGGTCGCGCGTCACCTCGTCGACCCGATCGACCGGGTTTCCGTCCGGATCGAACAGGATCGCCTCGGGCCGCCCGTCACGCGGCAGCAGCGACAGCTCCTCGTGCTGCATACGCAGCGACGGATCCTGCACGACGATCCGGCCGTCACCCTCGTTCACCAGCAGGTAGGCGTGCCCACCGACACCGTAGCGGTCGCTCGGCCCGCGGTGGGTGTCGACCACCAGCGCGGCGGAGCCGTCGCCCAGCACCCGCAGCCGGTCCACGATCGCCTGGTGGCTGTGGAACTCGTGCATCCGCCCACCGGCGGCGGCCACCAGCTCACCGCGGGACATGCCCTCCAGGCCGACCGTGCGCCCCGGCAGCCGAATGCCGGTGCCGTCGCCGAACATTCGCAGCAGTTCGCGCAGCGACAGCTCCCCGCAGCGACCGCGCGTCGGGTCATCGATCGGAGTCAGTTCCTCGGCACCGCGCGGCGCGGCATGGGGACGGGCGTGCGCCTCGATCTCCGCGAGCCGGTCCATCACCAGGTCGTGCCAGTCCTCGCGGCCGAACCGCGCGAACTCCGGGCGCAGCTTCGCGACCCGCTCGCGATAGGCCGCGACATCCGACCGGAGCATGTCGTTGCCGATGAATTCGACCCGGCCGTCGGGGCGGACGCGGAGGAACCGCTCGGCGAACCGGCTGACATTGTCGGGCGTGAGCGTCCGGTTCTCGAACGCGGTGTGGTGACTGCTCCAGCTCACCGCGCCGTCCGAGTCGGCCACCAGCCGCTGCCGTTCCGGACCGGCCACCCCCGTCAGGACGTCGTGCAGGCCCAGACCGGCGAAGCCGAATCCCTCCCGGGACAACTCGATTCGCAGTGCGCCGCTCGGCGGCTCCAGGAATACCGTGGTGTCCTCGACGTGCGCCCGCGGCAACTGGACACCGAGTGCCCGGCCCAGCACCGACGACAGCGCCTCCGCCTGCGCGTCCCGAGAGGAGAAGTACGTCTTGCGCACCAGCTCCAGGCCGTTCTTGTAGACGACGTGCTCGCCGCGCGCGAGGGCGGGCACAGCGGACCGTCCGGACAGCGGCCGCGCCGACTGCTCACCGATGCGCTGCGCGGAGATCACGCGGTCGCCGAACGACTGGATGCCGTGCACGGCGTCCCAGGCCGCGCCGTAAGTGTCGCGGTACGACTCGCCGTGCGGCGCATAGGATTCGATCTCCGGGCGCAGCGCGGCGAGCGCGGCGTCGTTGGCGCGCCGATCCAGTTCCGCCATCGCCGCGGGCGGCACCGGGCGGCCCTGCTGCTCGATCAGGGATTCGCGCGTGGCGACATAGGCGTCGAGGTAGGCGCGCATGCCCACGGGCTCCGGGATATCGAAGCCCGCCGCCCGAAGTTGCAGCACCGCAACGATTTCCATCGCGTGCGCGCGGGTCTCCTCGCCGATCATCCGGTTGATGTAGGACTCGCGCTGCAGCGTCAGCCGCTCGTGCAGGGCCCCGGGTGTCACTCGTCCACGCGCCAGATCCACGTGAATCGCGTGGTGCACCAGGCCGGCCATGTGCTGTCCGTCGGGTTTCCCGACGTCGAGCACGATCTGCTTCAGCGACGGCTTGAAGCCCTCGTTCGCCGGGTCGGCGGTATGCACGATCTCGACGTCGCGCAGCACCCGCAGCGCCCATTCGCCGACGCGGGTCTGTGCCAGCCCGGCGCGAATGACGTCCATCCGCTGCCGGGTCGCGGTGCCGACGAGGTCCGCGGGCGAAAGGTGCGGCGGCGCCGCCGAATTCTGCAGCCGCGGCTCGGGCCACATCGTGACCCCGCCCTGGTTGTCGACCCGCACCGCCCGGAACTCGACCTCGTCGGCGGCCCGATGCACCTCCACGATCCGGCGATCGGTCAGCGCCGCGCGCTGCTCGATCGGCGCGCCCAGCACGATCAGCTTCCTGGGCGATCCGGCGGTCAGCAGCGCATTGCCGGAGATGCGTTGCGCGCCAGGGTTTTCCCGCAGCAGCCGGGTCGTCAGATCGGCCACGGCGATGTCGTGCATCGCCTTCACCCGATCCCATCGCGCCCGGACCTCGTAGGCGTCGTAGGCGTCGGTCAGATCCGACAGCTCCCGCAGCCGGTGCTGTTCGCGCCGCACCTCGACGGCCCGGTCCGCACCGGCGGCGGGAAGCTCCGCGTCCAGCCGGGACAGCTCGCGTACCAACTGTGCCCGCAGTTCGGCCGTGGTCCCCCAGGTCAGGCCGCGCTCGGTCGCGCGCGCCCAGAGCTGCTCGGCCAGCGCCTGCACCCGCGCCGTGTCGTGCTGCTGATGCAGCACCGTCCTGCGTATCGCATGCCAGGCATCCCGCGACAGCGCCTCGTACCGGGGCGGCGGGGCGGGGGCCCGCGGCCCGGGCTGGTGCCGGGCGGCCTGGGCGTCGGCCTCCGCCCGCATCTTGTCCCAGCCCTCGCCGTAATACCGGCCGTAGGAACTGCCGTTCGCCCACTTGAACGTGCGAACCTGCAGGCTGGCCGTCTCGAAAGCCGACTGCCGGGCCAGCGCGTGCGCCCGGTCCGGGGCGAAGTTGCCGAACTGCGCCAGCGCCTGCCGATACGCGTCCCGATAGACGATCTCGGTGTCCCGCAGCGGGATGTGATAGCCGCGGGCACGCAACTCGTCGGCCAGTTCCGCCCCGCGCAGGATGGCATCGGTCTCCTCGGCCACCCGGGCGCGGATGTAGTCCTCGCGCCGCATCGACAGCGGATCGGCGATATTGCGGCCCGCCGCGAAGTATTCGGCGTGCACGATCTCGTGCACCATCGTCACAGCCTGCTGCAGGTGCTCGCGACCGGAGGTGTAGACCGTCAGTTCCCTTATGCCAGGATGGAACTCGCCGCCGCGGGAGCCGTCCTCCGGTATCGCCGCGAAGTGCTCGCGCACCGGTAGCCGCTCCAGCGATTCGAGCGCCTTCCGGCCGGACACGGTGCTGCGCAACAACTCTCGCACCTGATCCGGCACGCCGTCCAGGGCGCGGCCGACGCCCTCCCACTCCGGATGCCCGAGCCGTTCGCCCGCCTCCCGCCGCATGTGGTCGCGCGTCGCATCGTCGATCCGGTCGATCGGGCGGCCGTCGCGATCGAACAGGATCGCCTCCGTGCTGCGCACTCCGCGCGACAGCCGCGACAGGTCCGTGGGATCGGTCCGGGCCGACGGATCGCGCAGCACGATGCGGTCGCCCTCGTTCACCATGAGGTAGGCGTGGCCGCCCACACCGTGCCGGTCCATGGGGCCGTGGTACATGTCCACGATCAGCGCGGCGGCGCCATCGCCCAACTGCCGCAACCGGTCCGCGACGGCTCCGTGATCGGCGAATCCGTGCAGCCGCCCACCCGCGGCCGCCTCCAGTTCGCCCCGCGCCATGCCCTCGAACCCGACGAGCCGCTCCGGCAACCGGATACCCGACCGCTCGCCGAATCGCCGCAACAGCTCGCCCAGCGACAACTCACCGCAGCGGCCGCGAACATCGTTGTCGCGCACGGCCGAATCGACGGGCCGGGGTGCCGGGACGGGTTCCACCGGCGGCCGCGGCACGGCCCGATCCAGCGCGCCGTCCCGGGCCGTCGGCTCGGCCGGTTTGCCGAGGGCGTGCTCAGGGGCACCGAGCGCCGTGTTCCACGCTGCATCACGCGCCCAAATCGCGTGTCCCACAGCCGATTCCGGCAACACCGCCCGGCCCGCCCCGGATACCTTCCGAAAGACCAGGGGCGGCAACGCGGCACCCGGATCCTGCGGTCCGCCATCCCGACGACGGATCGGCCGAGTCGGCATATCCCCGAGATCACCGCGCTCGGTCCGCAACCTCCGAGTCGGCGAATCCGCCACCCCGCCATCGGTTTCCGGACCGCGCACCGCCGAACCGTCGGGCCACAACCCACGAGTCGGCGTATCCTCCAGCCCGCCATCGGTTTCCGGACCACGCACCACCGAACCATCAGGCCGCAGCCTTCGAGTCGGCGTATCCTCCAGCCCGGCATCGGTTTCCGGGCCGCGCAATGCCGAACCGTCGGGCTGTGGGCGCGGGCCGCGGCGCAGGACCGGGCCGGTCGGGGTGTCCTCCTCGAGTGGGTCGGGCTGACGCACGCCGCGGGCCTCGTCGGAGGCCAGGCCGTAGGCGTCGCGGTAGCTGCCGCCGGGTGGCCGATGCGCCTCGACCTCCGGGCGCAGGGCCGCCAGCGCGGCCGCGGTCGCGATGCGCTCCAGCTCCGCCCGCTCCCGCACGGGTATCTCGCGGGCGGCGCCGTAGCCGCGGTGGCCCATCTCCCCGGCCAGCGCCCGATGGAACGCCTCGGCGTACGCGCGGGCGCCGACCGGCTCCGGCACATCGTGCCCGGCGGCCCGAAGCTGGTGCACCGCAATGATTTCCATCGCGTGCGCGCGCGTCTCCTCGTAGAGCGCACGATCGATGAATTCGGCGCGGGCGATACTCGACTGCACCAGCGGGGTCAGCCGTTCGAGCCGCCCGAACGGTGTCTCCTGGCCCCGCGCCACCTGCGCGTGAATCGCATGGTGCACGAGCGCGGCCAGATGCTCGCCGTCGGACAGCCCGATATCGAGCACCAACCGGTTCCCGGCCGGTCGATAGCCCTGTTCGGCGGGATCGGCCGTGTGCACGATCTCGGTATCCGCCAAGGCCCGCAGCGCCCACTCCCCCACCGGCGTGCGTGCGAGTTCCGCCCGAATTCGGGTCAGCCGCTCGGTGGTCGCCGCGGCCACCGCGTCCAGCGGCACCACCGGCGGGGTGCGGTCGCCGGGCGCCTGCGGCTCATGGAGCCTGGTCAGGCCGACATTGCCCCGGCCGTCCACCTCGAGCAGATGATGTTCCACCCGGTCGGCGCCCAGGCGCGCCAGCTCCTCGGCGACCCGCGGGTGCGCCAGCGCCTGCTGGTGCTCGCCGCGCGGCGCCACCACGATCAGCCGTTCGGGCGGTCCCGGCACTCTCACCACGTGGCCGGACAGGCGGTCGGCGCCCGGATTCACCCGCGCGATCGTCTCCACCTGGTCACGAACCGCCAAGTCGTGCAATGCCTTCGCGTCGTCCTCCAGCCCGGCGAGCAGGTTGTTGCGCCGGTCGGCCAGGTCCAGCGATTCGCGCAGCCGGTGCTGTTCGCGCCGCAGTTCGGCGGCCTCGGGCGGCGGGGTGGACGGATCGAACAGCCGCGCGTCCAGGGCCGTCAGCCGCGGTAGCAGCCGATCGCGGACGGCGAGGATATCGCCGGAGGTCACGCCGCGACGGGCCAGATCGGCACCCATCTCCTGCGCGCGCAGCGCATCGTTGGTGTGGCGCAGCGCCTCCGCCCGTATCCGCTGCGCCACCTCGGGCGTCATCGACTGATACACGGGAACCGGCTCACCGTCGTTGCGCACGGCGGCCCAGCGGCTGCGGTAGTAATCCCCGTAATAGGACTCCTCGACGGCGACGCGTGCCGCCTCCACCCCGGCCGCGTGCGCCCGCGCGTGCGTGGCCGCATCCGGCGACGCGTCCCGATCGGCCAGCGCCTGCGCGTACGCCTGGTGGTAGGCCCGCTCGGCGGGCTCGGGATCGACCCGGTACCCGAGCGCGCGCAGCTGTTCGGAGAAGCGCATCTGATGCAGGAAGCAATCGGTTTCCTCGGCGACCATGGCGCGCACGTAATCCTCGCGCGTCATGAACTTCTCCCACCCGTAGGCGGTGTCGCCGTCGAGGAAGCGGCGGCCGTGCATCAGTTCGTGCACCATCGTGAGGGCCTGGCGCACATGGCTGTTGCCGGAGGTGAATACGACGACGGCATGGTCGCGGTCGGAGAAGTGACCGGCGTGGCCGAGCGGATTCTCCTGCTGGAACCGCTCGCGCAGCGGCAGCCGATCCAGCGCCTCGAGTGTCTCCCGCCCGATCCCGGTCTGCCGCAGGATCTCCCGCACCTGATCCGGCACCGCGTCCGCCGGTCCCGCCGGGCGCAGGCCCAGCTTCGGGGCGGCGGGCTCTCCCGCACCGGGATTCGCATCGTGCGGCGGCGTCTCCGGGCGGGCGCCGGGCGGGACATTCGCCTCGTCCCAGGCGCGGCCGTAGATCTCCCGGTAGGTCTCACCGTGCGGCGCATACAGTTCCAGCTCCGGCCCGAACGCCTCGATTCCGGCCCGGAATCCGATGTCCTCCAGTTCGGAGGGATCGGTGATACCGCGGTCTCGGGCGCGCTCGACCGCGGCCTCGTAGCCATCCAGGAAGCTGCGCTCCCCCACCAGCGGCGGCAGGTCGAATCCGCCCTCGGCGCGCAGCTTTTCGGCAGCGAAGATCTCCCAGGCGTGGGCCCATGCCTCCTCGCCCAGCATCATCTCGACGTAATCGGACCGCAGCCGGGTCATGCGCTCGTGCACGGCGCCCGGTGTCGCCCGGTACTCGGCCATCTCGATGTGGATGGCGTGATGCACCAGCGCGGCCGCGATCTCGCCGTCCGACAGGCCCGCCTCCAGCACGAGCCGCCGCAGCGACGGCTGGTAGCCGTGGTCGCCGTCGAGGGTGTGCAGCACGAGCACGCCGCGCTCGTCGAACATCCGATAGACCCAGGCGCCGATGTCCAACGGCTCCAGTCGATCCCGGATCGCCGCCATCCGTGCCTCGTCGGCCGATCGCGCGAAGTGGCGCGGTTCCACCGGCGCGTGCGGGGTCACGGGCTCGTCCGGTGTGCGGACGGTCTGGGTATCGATCCGCGCGTTCCGGTCGACCTCGACGTTGACGTACTCGATCCGATCGGCGCCGATCCGCCGCACGACCTCGGCGACGCGCGGATCGGCCAGCACCGCCGCGTGGCCACCCGGTTTCGCCGGAACGATCAGCCGATCCGGTTCGCCGGGCACCAGCGCGGCGAGGTCGGCGATCGTGCGTGCCTGCGGGAATTGCCCTGCGCGGGCGGCGAGTACGTCGGCGACGGCCCGCCGGTGCGCGACGTCCTTGCGCTCGTCGATCTCGGCGTGGATGTTCTCCCGGATGTCGGCCAGGTCGCCCACGTCGTACAGCCGTCGCTGCACGCGCCGCAGCTCCGCTCGGCGGGCCGGATCGGCATCCGGGTCGGACAGCTTGTCCCGCACCGCATTCAGCTCCCGCTCGACCTGGCGCAGCAGCTCGGGGTGGTCGGCGTCGGCGTCGAGGCGCCCGGTCTCGGCATGATCGTTGTGCGCCTCGGCAAGTGCGTCGAGCCGATCCGAGATCTCCCAGGCCCGTTTGACTTCCAGCTGCCAGTGCAGCACGTCGAGGTGGATGGCGCGGGCCACCTCCGGGTCCGCCGGTTCGTGCCCGGGATCCGGTTTCGACAGCACGCCACCGGGATTGGCTTCGTCCCAGTACCGCGCGTAGGTATCGCGATAGGTGCCGTCGGCCCACTGGTAGTGCTCGAGGTGCCTGCGGGCGGCCGCCAGCGCGAGCGCGTCCGCTCGCTCCCGGGCCTCGCTCTGCGACAGCGCGGGATCGGCACTGAGCCGGATCAGCTCGATGCCGAATCGCTCGTTGTACTTGGCCTCCAGCGCATTGGCCTCCACCACGTACTGTCCCTCGTAGCCCTCGAGGGCCCGAAGTTCCTGGGCGAAGCGCATTTCGCGCTGGAAGCACGCGAATTCCTCGTCTATGCCCGCGCGGATGTAGTCCTCGCGCCGCATGGTCTTGGGGTCCGGGGAACGGCCGTCGACGAAGTGGGCGGCGTGAATCAGCTCGTGCACCAGGGTCAGTGCCTGCCGCACGTGATTGTGGCCGGAGGTGAATACGACCGCGGCATGCTCGTCGGGGCGGAACTGCCCCTCGAGGTACTCGCCGCGACTGGCCGGTTCGAACAGCTCCCGCACCGGCATCAATTCCGACAGCGCGAGTATCTCGCGGCCGGTTCTGGTCTGCCGCAACAACTCCCGCACCTGCTCCGGCGCCGAATCCAGCGAGCGGCCGACGCCCACCCGGTCCGGGCTCCCGATATCACGCAGCGCCTGCTGCGACAGCCGCTCCCGCGTCGCCGGGTCCACCCGCTCGACCGGAGCGCCGTTGCGGTCGAACAGGATCGCCTCGGTGCTACCCGCACGCGCCAGCGCGGACAGGTCGTTGTGGTCGAAACCGTTGGCCAGGTCCCGTACGACGATCCCGTCACCGCTGTTCACCAGCAAATAGGCGTGCCCGCCCACCCCGTAGCGGTCGGTCGGGCCGCCGTACATGTCCACGACCAGCGCGGCGGATCCAATTCCCAACTCCCGCAGCCGATCCGCGATCTGCCCGTGGTCGTCGAACGGCCGCAGGTACCCGCCCGCGTCGGCGACCAGTTCCTCGCGCGACATCCCCTCGAACCCGACCGGCCGCTGCGGAGCGCGGATGCCGGACCGTTCACCGAACATCCGCAGCAGTTCGCGCAGCGACCATTCGCCGCAGCGCCCCCTGTTCTCCTCCGCCGCTGGCGCCAGCTCCCACCGGCTCGGGCCGCCGCCCGGCGCGCGCTCCGCGGGCGCCGTCGGCGATTCGGTCCGCGCGCTGTGCGATCCGTCGGTTACCGACCCGTCAGCGGCGGCACGACCCGCCGCCTCCGGCACTCCACGCGCGGTGTCCCACAAGGGATCTCGATGCGCTCCGGCATCTATTCGGCTCGGCTCGGCACCGGACAGGCCGCGCAGTTCGCCCGGGAAACGCAGGCCGCCACCGGGTATCCGGGGTTGCGAGGCATGTCCTGCGGACCGATGGGCCTCGGGGGCCGCCTCCGGACGCCCGTCCGCTACCAGCGCGGGTGCCGCCTGACGGGACTCCGCGGCGCCCGGTTCCGGACGCGACCCGGCCGGATCCTCCACAACACCGCGAACCGGACCGGGCCTGTGGGCGGGTGGCCGTTCGGGCCCGCCGGACGATCCCGGCCGCGAGCCGTCACCCTCCTGCGGACGACCCTGGCGGGGACGTGCCGACGCATCGTGCCCCGGCCCCGACATCTCCGTGGAATGAGAACGGGGCGAGGCGGATTCGCCTTCCGAAGCCTCGCCCGGGCGCACATGCGATTCGATCTCCGCGAAGCGCCGCATGATCACGTCGTGCCAGTGCTCGCGCTCCCACTTCGCGAACTCCGGCCGCAGTTCGGCCAGCCGCTCGCGCAGGAGCGCCACCTCCGAGGCGTTCAGGTCGTGGTCGATGAACTCGATTCCGCCGTCCTCCCGCACGCGCAGGAAGCGTTCCGCGTACCGGCTCACCATCTCGGCCATGAGGGCGTCGGTCTCGAAGGTGCGGTGATGGCTTGTCCAGGAGAGCTTTCCGTCCGGCTCGGTCACCAGGCGGTCGGTGCCGCGCAGGCCCGTCAGCGCGTCATGCAATCCGACCCCGATGTGGCCGACTCCCGGCCGCGCCAGCAGCTCCAGCAGGAGAGTCGAGGCGGGCTCGCTGTAGACCACCTTGCCCTCGGCGGTCGCCCGCGGGAAGTCGGCGTACAACGCGCGACCGACCTGTGACGACAGCACCTCCGCCTGCGCCATCCGGGTGTTGATCATCGTCTTCCGGACGATCTGGGTGCCGTTCTCGAAGGTGATCAGTTCCACCTTGCGCACACCCTGCACCGCGATGTTCTCACCGAGCGGCTCCACCGACCGCACATCGGAGTTGCGCGCGTCGCGCAGCACCTCCTCGAACGTCCGCTTCCCGTTCGCCTCGTCCCACGCCCTGCCGTAGGCGTCCCGATACGACTCCCCGTGCGGCGCATGGCTTTCGATCTCCGAGCGCAGCGCCGCGAGGGCGGACTCGTTGGCCATCCGGTCCAGCACCGGGTCCAGCGTCCGCGGTGTCGGCCGATCCTCCAGGCCCGCATTCGCGATCAGCTCCGCGCGCGCCCGGGCGAACTCCTCGGTGTAGGCGCGGGTGCCGGTCGGTTCCGGCACATCGTGACCGGCCGCCCGAAGCTGTAGCGCGGCAACGATTTCCATCGCATGCGCGCGTGTCTCCTCGGCGAGCATCCGGTCGATGTAGGCGGCGCGGCTCGGCCTCTCACCGCCGCGCGGTACGACCCGCTCGTGTACGCCCAAGGGGGTGTCGTGTCCGCGCCCCGCCGCCGCGTGGATGGCATGATGCACCAGCGCGGCCATATGTTCGGCATCGGAGAGCCCGACATCCAGCACGAGCCGGTTCCGGTACGGCTGATACCCCTGGTGCCCGGGCTCGGCGGTGTGGACGACATCCACGTCGCGCAGGGCGTCCAGAGCCCACCTTCCGACCTCGGTTCCCGCCAACTCGGCGCGGATGCGGGTCAGACGTTCCGTCGTCGCCTTGGCCGCGGCATCCAGCGGCACCACCTCGCCGGGACGCACGGGCGGCGCGTGCGCGTCGGTCGTCAGCCGGGCACGGCCCTGGCCGTCCACCGCGGTGGGCAGGTGCCGGACAAGATCGGGGCCGAGCCGGGCGGCCTCCGGCGCCACCCGCGGGTGCGACAGCGCCGCCTCGAACTCGCCCGGACGGGCCACCACCAGCAGTTTCTCCGGTGGTCCGGCGAGGCGCACCACATGATCGGACAGCACCCGGGCGCCCGGGGTGACGCGCGCGATCGCCCGCACCTGTTCGGCGGCGGCGCGCTCGTGCAGGCTGTGCGCGCTGTCGGCAAGGCGGGAGTCGAGATTGTTCCACTGGTCGGCCAGGTCCGACAGCTCGCGCAGCCGATGCTGTTCGCGGCGCAGTCCGGGCAGCCGGTCGGCGGGGGTGGCGGGATCGGTGATCTTCCCGTCCAGCTCGGCCAGCCGCCGCAGCACGTGGTCGCGGATCTCCGGTGTCTCCCCGAACGGGATCCCGAGGTCGTCGCACCGGCGCTCGAGCGCCTCGATCATGCGGTCCGACCGGATCACGTCGAAGGTGCGGTGCAGCGCTTCCCCGCGCAGGCGGTTCGCGACCTCCGGCGGCATCGCCTGGTGCGGTGTGAACGACTCGGGAAGTCCGTGCACCGTATCCCAGCGTTTGCCGTAGAAGTCGACGTAGGTCTTACCGTCGCTGCCCTTCATGGTCGCGATGTCGTTGTGCGCCTCGCGAAGTCCGGCCTCGTGTGCTCGCTCGCGCACCGCGTCCGGTGGCAACTCGGGGGAATTGCGGGTGAGCCGATCGACTTCGTCGGCGTAGGCCCTGTCGTAGGTGCGTTCGCCGGGCTGGTCAGGGACCTTGTGTCCCAGGTCGCGCAGTTCCTTGGCCAATTGTGCCTGGCGCGTGAAGCAGTCGGTCTCCTCGGCGACCATGGCGCGGATGTACTCGTCGCGCGACATCGACCGTTCCCGGTCGGACATCGTGGTGCCGTCGTGGAAACGTCGGCCGTGCACGACCTCGTGCGCCATCGTGAGCGCTTGCTGCGCATGGTCGTAGCCGGAGGTCAGCACGACCAGGTCGTGGTTGTGGCCGTCGAAGAAGCCGCCCCGGATACCGTCGCCGTGTTCGCTGTCGAACCGATCGTGCACCGGGAGCCGGTCCAGTTCCTCGAGCACCTCGCGCCCGATTCTGGTCTGCCGCAACAGCTCCCGGACCTGATCGGGTCCGGCGTCGAGGGACCGCCCGATCCGTCCGGCGGCGTCGGGATCGAATTCCTGCTGCGCCAGGTACCGCCGGGTCGCCTCGTCCACCCGCTCGAGCGCGCGGCCGCGGCCGTCGAACACGATCGCCCGCGGCTTGCCGTCGAGTTCCGGCGGGACGCGCACCGCGGAGCCGGGTTCGGTGGGGGCGGTCGCGTCCCGGATCACGATGCGGCCGCCCTCGTTCACCATGAGGTAGGCGTGCGCACCGATTCCGGTCTTCCGGTCCGCCATGGTGTACGTGTCGACGACCAGCGCCGACGATCTGTCGCCCAACCGGCGCAATTCGTTGGCGATGGCGGTGTGATCGGCGTAGGCGGTCAGCTTGCCGCCCGCGGCCGCGACGAGTTCGGCCTCGCTCATGCCCCGCTCGTCGATCACCCGCCCCGGCATCCGGATGTCGGTGTCGTGGCCGGGCGGCCGGATCAGCTCACCGTTCTCGTCGATCACCATCCGCCCGGGCGGTACGGAATCGTCTGCGCCGCTGTACATCCGGATCAGCTCGGCCAGAGCGCCGACACCGCAGCGGCCACCGGCATCGTCGCCGAGGGGCCGGAACGTCTCGGGCACGGGTTCCCCGAGCGATTGCAGCAGTTCCCGGCCGCGTTCGGTGGCCGCCAGGAATTCCCGAGCCCGCGCGCTCTGCTCGGAATCGCCCAGGGCTTCGAGGATTTCGCGGCCCAACTGGGTCTGCGACATCACCGCGCGCGTGCGCTCCGAATTCAGATCGAATCGGAGCGCGCCCTCGCGTGCCGCGGCCGCGGACTCGGCGCCGTCGCGCATCATCCAGGTACGCGCGCGGTTGCTGATGCGGTCGACCGGGCGCCCGTTGTGGTCGAACACGATCGCCTGGCTGCGCGCCAGCTCCCGGGTCAATCGTGGCGGGAAACCGTGCTCGGCGCCGCGCGCCACGTCGTGGACGACGATCCGATCGCCCGCGCGCACCAGCAGATACGCGTGGGCGCCTACTCCGTGCCTGTCGGTCGGGCCCCGATACGTGTCGACCACCAGCGCGGTGGCGCCGTCCTTCATCGATCGCAGCAGGCTCGCGATCTCGGCGTGCCCGCCCGCGAAGTTGCGCAGCCTGCCACCGGCGGCCGCGACCAGTTCGCGGGTGCTCATCCCCTCGGCGCCGACCTCGCGGTCGGGCAGCCGGAAGGGGCGGCCGGGGAACCGGTCCATCAGCGCACGCAACGACAGCAGGCCGCAGCGGCCCCGATCGTCGTCGCCGCGCGGGGCGGACCTTCCGCCATCGGGAAGCTGCCGCGGCGGAGCGGCACCGTCCCCCGCATCCGCGCCCGACGGTCTCGTGTGCACGGGAGGATCCGCGTGGACGGCGGGAATCAGCAGCGCCGCATCCTGATCACGGTTCGCAGACGAATCGTCATCGGCGCGAACGAGTTTCGATTCGTCCCGCACCTCGTCCTGCCGGACCGACTCCTCACGAGACCGCGGGTCTTCACCATACGGCCGCAGCGCCTGGTCACCCTCCCCCACATCCCGCCGCGCCCGACGCTGTTCCGGCACATCGGATTCCGAACGATCGACAGCCTCCCCACGCCGGGCCACACCATTCGGGTCAACCGACTTGTCGGAGCCACCAGTGCGCTCGGGACCCCCATCCGACCGCTGCTCAGCGCGAGACGGCCGCACGGGCGGCTCCTCCCCACCTTCCGCGGCACGAGGCGGGCGCGCATGCGGCTCCTGCTCACCGTCACCGGTGCGGGGCGGTCGCCCGGGCGGCTCCTGCTCGCCATCCGCGGTGCGAGACGGGCGCGCGGGCGGCTCCTCCGCTATGCCCGCATCGCGGTCCGTGCGGACCTGCGACCTGTCGGGTACATCGGCGGTGCGATCCGGGGCGGCTGAGGACTTGTCCCGGATGTCCGAGTCGGGTTCCCTACGGACAGGGCTGCTCTCGTTCCCCTCCGGACGCACGTGTACCGGTTCGCCTGCTGGGTCGGCGGCGCGGCTCGATGCGCGCGGCGCTTCCTCACCACTGGATTCGGCCCGTAGTCGCGATGCCGGATCGGCTTGTGCCCGAACGGCATTCGGCTCCGCCGCGCCCGCGCGCGACGACATCGGCGCCCGATCCGCCGGGCGCGCGTCCGGCGCGCCCGCCCGGGACTGTTCGCCGCCGGGACGCACATCGCCCGCACGCGCGGACGACTCACCACCGGGGCGCACATCGCCCGCACGCGCGGACGATTCGCCACCGGGACGGCTCGCGTCGCTGCTGCCCGGGGTGTCCGATCGCAGGGGCGAGGAACCACCGGAATCCGGTCGCGCCGGGGGTGTTCCGGACTCCGATCGTGCGGGCGTGACGCCGGGGTCCGACCGCATCGGCGCACCGCCGTGATCGGCGACCGGGGCGTGGGCAGGCAGGCCCGCACTTCGATCGGCGCCGTCCGTGCCCCCGGTATCCGTCGCACCATCAATCCCGGTACCGGATCGTCCGGAGTCCGTTGCGGCACCATCGTTTTCAGCGCCCAGTCGACCGGAATCTGTTGCAGTACCGTCATTCCCGGCGCTCGGCCGACCGGAATCCGTTGCGGCACTGTCGCTCCCGGCCTGGGATCGGACGGGGTCGGACGGGCCACCATCCACACCCGCATGCGCACGACCCGGATCCTGTGAACCACCGGCGTGCGGCCGACCATTCTCTGCGTGGTCGGCACCCGCGGCGGCCGGGCGCGTGGAGCCATGTTCGCCTGTGCCGGAAGGGCTTTCGGTCCTCGATGAGCCACCGTCATCGCTCGCCGATCGCGGGGGCCCGCCGTCGCCCTCGCTCGGCGGACTCTCCGTCCGCACCGACGAGCCGTCGGACCCCGCCGGTCGGCTCGAGGCGCCGGAACCATCCTCGGAACCGGCCAGGCCCGCCCGGGGCGATGCGCCGTCGGAGCCACCCACCCCGGTCGGCGCGTGGGCACCGGCGGCCCCGTAATCCGCACCGTCGCCACCGACCCGCGGCGCGTTGGAGTAGACGCCCGCGTCCTGGCCCATCCCCCAGTGCTCCGACATGCCGTAATGGCGGGTGATCGATCCCTTGAACATGCCGGAGATCGATCCGCTGGCGACGCCGCCGGTCAGCATGCGCGGGTCGAAGTTCTCGATCCCCCGGCCCAGATTCTTCGTGGCCTCGTCCCAGCCCTTGCCGTGGGCCAGGTCCAGCCCGAACTGCGTGCCCAGCCCGGCGACCCACCCGGCGCCGCCGCCCATCAGCCCGCCCGCCTTCGCGGCGATGACGTCCTTGAGGAACGGGCTCATCGCATTATCGGCGAGCCTGCCGCCGATGGCCTCGCCGAACTTGCCGCCCGCGGCGCCGCCGATTCCCGACGACACCGTGGTCACCAGGAACCGATCCATATCGAATCCGCCCTTGCGATGCCCCTGGGCGATCTGAATGGCCTGAATCGCGGCGTCCTGGCCCGCCCCGATAAGGGTGTTGATCATGACGTGCCGCATCACGAAACGGAGCACGACATTCGATATCTTGGTAGCGACCCATTCCGAAATCCGCACGCGCACACGGGAAATGAACATACGAATCGCCAAACGGGTACCGGCGATCGCGGCCGCCTCCGCGGCGGGGGCGGTCGGCGGGAACGCCCAGCACGCGGCGATCTCGATCGCCAGCAGGCCCAGGGACGAAATCACCATCCACTGGCCGGATTCGATTTCGTCACCCGTGCTGTCGGCACCGTCGGCGATATTGGCGAAGTCGTGCGCCAGCCTGGCTACGGATCCGTTCTCGGGATCGTCGAGCGCCTTTCCGTTTCCGTCGCGCAGGGAATCGAACGCACCCGCGATCTGATCCCGGGCCTCCCCTTCCGGGTACGCGTCGAGCGCGGCTTTCTTGGCCGCGTCGATATCCCTTTCGATCTCCTCGAGTTCCTTGGCCGCATTACGCCAGAGCTGCGCGAGCGCGCGCATCTTGGCGGGATCGCCATTGGGCCATTCCGACCCGGCGACCCAGCCGAGGACGCTCATCAACTCCATAGGCGTTCATCCCCGATCACCAGCCGGAATCGGTGATTCCTGACTCTCGGGAATCGCGCTTCTCGACGACCTCGACGTTGTCGAAGGTCATCGGGCGCCCGGTATCGTCGGCGTCGCCGAAAATCTCCTGCGCGCCGGGTTTGGTGACGGGTGCGCGCTCCGGCGGCGGGACCTGTTCGCGCAGGTCCGGCATGCCCGGGACCATATCGGACAGCTTCGGCAACCGCGCCCGCTGCGCATCGAGCGGCGACATCAATTCGCGCGACTTGCGGTTCACGTCCGCGGACGCCTCCTGCACGGCCTCGACCACCGCGCGGGCCAGCTCCGGATAATCGAGATCCTCCACGTCGCGGCCGAACTTCAGATCGACCAGCACGCTGTCGGCATTCACCACCGCGGAGACCCGGCCGCGCCGCACGGACGCCTTGCCCACGAGTGCCGTCCGCTCCCGTTGCAATCGGGCAATGGTCTGCAGGGTGTCCTGAATATCGTCCATCAGGTCCGGGAATTCGTCCGGACCGAATCGTCCCGACATGGCCCGCTACCCGTTCGACCGGAAGCGGCGGCGGTTGTCGTCCTCGAGCTGTTCACGCACCTGCCGACCGGTCTTGCGCTGCCCGTCGGCCAGGCTGCCGACATTGTCGACCATGCCCTTCTCGCCGACCAGGCCCTTCCCCACGTTCTCCTGGGTCTTCACGTAGCCGTTGCCGTTCTCGCCCTTGCTGAACTGCTCACCGGTCCGGCACGTGCCCCAGGGGCTACCCAGGGCATTGGCTCCGGACTCCAACGTCGACCAGACCTCGCTGATCCGGTCGGCGACATGTTGCGTCTTATCTGCGGCCTTCCCGAAGGATTCCGGGTCCAAATGCCAACGCTGGGTCCCCATCACGCACCCTTCCTGCCATGCCGGCGGTGCCGCACCCCGGCCCGAACCTGCACACCCCACCGAATCGTTCAGACATCGTTCATGTCCTTATCGAGGGTCGGTCGAACAACCGTAACATCGCCGAACCGAACCGACCACTCGGTGTGCATTTTCCCCATCCTCATCCTGCATCGATTCTGGCATCCCAACGGAGGCTTAGAAATCGGTTACGAACAGGGAAAGCTCAAGGGAATGTTAAAGATCCGGCGGCCGCCCGCCGCGCGGCCGTCGCCACAAGGAGCTGCGCATGGACCCTGCGGTTTGCAAGGATCGGCATGTGAGGCTCGCGGTGGTCGAAGACGATGAGGGTGTCGGGGAGGCGCTGATCGAGGCGCTCCAGGCCCGCGGGCACGAGGCCGAACTCGAGCGGCGCGGGGCCGACATCCTGCTCGCACACCGCGGTTACGACGTCATCATCCTGGACCTCGGCCTGCCGGATATGGACGGGCTGCAGGTGCTGCGGCAGCTCCGCCGGGTCAGCTCCGTCCCCGTGGTGATCCTCACCGCACGCGACGACGAGCGCTCGATCGTGCGCGGTCTGCACGCCGGGGCCGACGACTACCTCGTCAAGCCGCCGCGCATCGCCGAGCTGATCGCCAGGCTGGAGGTGGTCACCCGGCGGACCGCCGTGCGCGCCGCACCCGCTCCGGAGGTCGTGGTCTCCCGGGACGTGCGAGTGGATCTGGCGGCCCGGGAGGTACACGTGGGTGGATCACCGATCACGTTGACACACAAGGAATTCGAGCTGTTGCGCATTCTGGTGGAGCAGCCCGGATCGGCGGTCAGCAGGCAGCAGCTGATGGACCGCATCTGGGGTGACGCCTTCCTGGCGGTCTCGCGGGCGCTCGACGTCCATATGGCCTCGCTGCGCTCCAAGCTCGACCGGCCGGGCCTGATCACCACCATCCGCGGGTACGGGTATCGCTGGGAGATCTGAAATACGCTGCGCTGCAACGGCTTCCGGACTCAGCTTCCCGCGTCGCCGCTGTCCCTGCCGCGGCGGTGCTCCTCGAACATCTGCTCCATCCGGGCGCGGCTGGCGGCGTGGTTGGAGCCGTCCAATTGACCGGCGAAGGCGCGGTGGGCCGCGGCCACCAGGGCGTCGGAGACGTCCGGGTAGGCCCGCGCGATATCCCACAGGGCCGCCTCGGTCTCCATGTCCAGGCCGGTATCCGACGACAGTCCGCCGCCGTCGCACACCGAGGTGAGCTCCTCCTCGAAGTTGCGGCGCAGTTCGGCCCGGGTGGGGGGATTCAGGCGCACGATGCCTCCTCGAGGTTTCCTGCGGGACCTCCGGTCGCCGCTGCAACGGTATCGCGACCAGCTTCGTCAGCGTGGGCGAACTCTCGGTGACCGGCCGGGAAAGCGCCGGTGACATCCGGTGCCACGGGTTATCCGCGCCGGTCGAATTGTTCCAGCTTGCGGGCCAGGGCCGCCTGGCGGGCGGCGGCGTGCGAGCCGTCCAGCTGGCCCGCGAAGGCGCGACGGGCCGCGGCGATCAGGTCGTCGGGGATGTCCGGGTGGGCGTCGGCGATGGCCCACAGGGCCTCCTCGGTCTCGGTGTCGAGGCCCGATTCGGAGGTCAGGCCGCCGCCCGTGGAGACCGATTCCAGCTCCTGTTCGAAATTGCGTCGCAGTTCGTCATCGGACGGACGTTCCTCGCGCACCGTTCCTCCTTCGCTGTGTTCCGGTCGTTCGTGCCCTCATCGGGCGAAGATACGCTCGCGCCGGTCCGGGTCCGCGCAGACGTCGCGGATCAGCAGGCCCACGTCCCGCTCGGCCGGGACGGCACGGTACCGCAACTCGCACGCGAGCGTGCCCGCGACGGTGACCGCGAATCGAATCCGCTGTTCCGCCAACGGTTCCCAGGTCACCGACACCATGCTCGATTCGAGGTCGACGAGCCGATCACCAACCCGCAGCGCCAGCCCGTCGGCGCCGCGATAGAACACCACCGACACCCCGTCCAGCTCCCCGAACACGCCGCCCGGCGCCTGCATGGCCAGCGCGGCGGGCTGCAACCCACCGGTGGCCGGACGGAACTGCGCCAGCTCCCCGAAGCCGCCGTATGCCTGCACCAGAATCTCCGCCCCGACCGGCTTCGGCGCACTGGTGAACATCCGCCGCCGCTTACCGTTACCCGCGGGCGGCGCGGGCATCCCGGGCGGCCCCGGCGGCGGCATCACCGGCGGTGCACTCGAATCCCGGTGCGGTGCACCGGCTGTCGAATCCGGTAGTGGGCCGGACGGCGGATGGTGCTCACCCGGAGCCCCAGTGGTGTCGTGCCCGCCATTGCCCAGCGGATTCGGCATGGCGGACGCGCCCGGGCCGGGGCGGTCATCGGTGCCGCGTGCGTGGCTCGCCCCGGAATCCGCTGGGCCCGACGGCATTCGATGCGATTCGGCGGACTCGGGTGCCCCTCCGTGACCACCGTTCGGTGGTGGGCTGTCCGGCACGGGCATCCCGGATCCAGGCGCCCGGGACCAGCTCGGATCCACGGCACCGCCGGACCCGCTCGGCGGCAACGCAATCGGCGGTGCAGGCGGCTGGCCGCCCGGAGACTGCGGCGCACCGGGCGGTTGCTGCGGATGTATCGGAGGCTCGGACGCAGGCATACCCGGCGGCGTCGAACCGTCCGGTGGCACAGACGGATTCGGGTACTCGGGAGACCACGGTGACGGGGATACCCCCGGAGCCAGTGGCTCCGCCCCGAGCGGAGATCCGGACCCCGGTGGAACCGGCATGCCCTGCGGTTGCGAGCTACCCGGAGGTTGCGGTGCCTGGAACTGCGGCGGCCCCGAAGACTCCGTCGACCACGGCGGAGTAGGCGACTCGAGAGCACCTGGCGGTGCGGGAGGCACAGGGCCCGGCGCACCCTCCGGCGCCGCGCCCGGCAGATACGGCGGCACCGGATAACCCGGCGGCACAGGCGGATCCGTCTGTCCCGGAGCCTGCGGCGGCTCGGGCGCAGGCGGGTATGGCGCACCCGGCGGGTGCGGCAGCTCCGGAAGACCCGGCGGCACCGGTGGATGTGGCGGCGCCGGAGGTCGCGGCGGCTGCGGCGGGGCCGGGGATTCCGGCGGCACGGGCGGGTGCGGGGGCCCGGGCGGGCCCGGTGGAACCGGCGACTCCGGCGGTACAGGCGGAACCGGCAGCTGCGGCGGCGGCACAGGTAGTTCCGGCGGCACAGGCGGTTGCGGGGGCACCGGTGGCTGTGGCTGCTCCGGCGGCTGCGGGGGTTGCGGCGGCACGGGTGGTTGCGGGGGTTCCGGCGGCACGGGCGGCACCGGGGGCTGGGGTGGCACCGGCGGATGCGGAGGTTGCGGCGGCACAGGTGGTTCCGGAGGGCGCGGAGGCTCCGGAGGCTGCGGCGGCACCGGCGGTTCCGGAGGTTGCGGGATGGGTGGCCGCGGAGGTACCGGAGGGCGCGGAGGCTCGGGCGGACGCGGAGGCTGCGGGGGCTCCGGAGGCTGCGGCGGCACCGGCGGCTCCGGCGGCACCGGCGGCACGGGTGGCTGCGGAGGTTGCGGCGGCACCGGGGGTTGGGG
>NZ_JARWQD010000324.1 GCF_029869545.1 Nocardia wallacei
ACGCCCGGCTCTACCGCAGCGACTCCGAACGATGCACAGCCTTCACGACCTGGCTACACACCTACAATCACCACCGCGGCCACACCGCACTCGCAGGCCACCCGCCAGCCAGCCGCGTTGCGAACCTCTCAGGTCAGTACAACTAGCTCAGTCGGCCGGGAGTTCCAGTCCCTGTTCGGCCGCCTTCGCCGCCACCTCGTCCGGGAAGATGTTGCGGAACAGGAACAGGTCCTGGCCCAGCCGCCAGCCCGGCGCCAGCGCCACCGCGTACCGCTCGAAGTACCCGAGCTGCTTACCCATCAGGATGAGCTGCTCGGGCCCGGACGCGCCGCGGCGCTTGCCGAATTCGACCAGCCGCGCGGCGACCTTCCCCATATCGAGCTTGGCCAGCTTGCCCGACAGCACCGGAGCCAGCGCGGTCGCCAGCTGGCGGCCGATGGTGGCATCGTCCCCGGCCTCGCCCTCGACCAGGTCGAGTTCGCGCAGCGCCCGCGCGACCGGGCGGAAGTCGCCGTCGATGGCGCTGGCGTGAAACAACGCCCGCACGAAGTCGCGCCACTGCGGGGTCATCGTGCCGACGATGCCGAAATCGAGCATGGCGGCGCGTCCGTCGTCGAGCAGCCAGAGATTACCGGCGTGCACGTCGCCGTGGAACATGCCGTGCACGACGACGCTTTCCACCCACGCCTTCACCAGCCGCCGGATCAGCAGTTCCGGATCGGGGTGCACGGCGCGGATATCGTCGAAGCGGTCCAGCGGCATGCCGCGCATGCGCTCCATGCACAGCACCCGCGGCCCGCAGTAGTCCCAATACACCTCGGGCACAACGACATGCGTGTTGTCGCCGAAGGCCCGCAGGTGCGCGCGGGCGCGGGTCTGATTGTCGGCCTCGTTGCGGAAGTCCAGCTCGGCGACCGTGGTCTCGTACAGGTCGCGCACCACGCCCTGGGCGTTGGCGACCCGCGCGTTCTCCGACCGCCGCTCCATGACCCCGGCCAGCCGGTAGGCCGCGCGCAGGTCGACGATCATGCGGCGCGCGATATCGGGGCGCTGCACCTTCACCACGGCGGGGCGGCCGTCGGCCAGCACGCAGCCGTGCACCTGCGCCACCGACGCCGCCGACAGCGGCTCGTCGTCGAACTCGCGGAACAGCTCCGCGATCGGCCGCCCGAGATCGGCCTCGATGATGGCGCGCGCGTCGACGGCCGGGAACGGCGGGACATCGTCGAGGCAGCGCAGGCAGGCGTCGGCCAGCTCGGCCGGGAACGCCGCCGGTGAGGACGCGATCAGCTGGCCGAGCTTGACGAACATCGGGCCCAGCACCTCGAACCCGTCGACCATGCCGTCGGCCATCGCGCGCCGCCGCCGCGACCGCCGCAGACCGCCCCGCAGCACCCGGCGTGTCACCGACGTGCCCAGCACGGTCCCGATGGTTGCCGTGCGCCGGAACTCGGAGAAGCCGAACTTCTCCAGCGCCGACCGCAGCACCCCGGGCTCGGGGACGGCCTCGGCCTCCAGGGCGGCGGCCGTCACCGCGCACCACCGCTCGCCGCTACTCGCTCTGCCCAGCTCATCTGCACCGCTCCGACCGCCTTGTCGCTCTCGTTCGAAACGTCGACGTTCGACATTCCCCGGCGCCGCCCCTGCGCGACACCGGCTCGGCTATACGACGGAAGTCTACGACCAACCCGCCACGTTCCCGTGGAGGCCCGGGGACCGGGATCGAGGATGCCCTACGCGGGCACGCCGAGCCCGGAGGCCAGTACGGGCCACGAGTTCTTCAGCGCGTCCTGCCAGTACCCCCACGAATGCGTGCCGGTCGGCGCGAACTCGAAGGTCGCCGGGATCCCGAGCTCACCCAGCTTGCCCTGCAGATTCCGGGTGCAGTGGTTCACCGCCGCCTCGATGACGCCGCCGATCAGCAGCTGGTTGAAGAAGCCGCGGGGCCCGGGCTGCATGTACTTGCCCTCGTACTTGTCGTACACGCCGGGCGCACCCGTGCCGCTGGAGACATACAGCGCCAGGCCGCGCAGCTGCTCGGCGTGCAGGTACGGATCATTGGCGGCCCACATCGGGTCGTTGTCGGGGCCGTACATATTGACCGTGTTGCCGCCGCCCCATGCCTCCACCGACAGCTTCACGAACTGCCGCCCGAGCGGATCACTGATCTGGGCGCAGCCGCTGTAGGCGGCCACCGCCTTGTACAGCCCCGGCTTGGCGATGGGCAGCTGCAGCACCGACGTCCCCGACGTCGACAGTCCCGCAACGGCATTGGCACCGGTCGTGGCGAATTCGGCGTCGATCAGCGGCGGCAGCTCCTCGGTGAGGAACGTCTTCCATTTGTACACACCGAGTTTCGGGTCCGGGGCGCGCCAGTCGGTGTAGTAGCTCCACTTGCCGCCGATCGGCTGCACCACGTAGGTCTGCTTCTCCGACAGGAAGCCCAGCACGTCGGTGTTGCGCTGCCAGGTCGCCGAATCCTGGCCTCCGCCACCGCCATTGAGCAGGTAGAGCACGGGGGCGGGCGCACCGGCGTCGGCGGGCCGCTGCACGTTCACCATGATGTCGGTGTTCATCGCCGCGGAGTGCACCCGCAGCTGCACCGTGCGGCCGTCCACCGGCCAGGTGCCGGTGATCGCCGAACCGTCCGGGGCGTCCGACGCGGCCGGCGCCGCCCCCAGCATGGCGCCGGCCGCGATCACTACGGCGGGTATCACGCAGCCGCGCAGTAGTTTTCGGATCATCTTCGAATCTCCTGTTCTGGTTCCGACAGGCAGGTGCCCGCCGGGCGATGTGGGTATCTCCACCGCCCGGCGGGCAGATACCGCCGTATGGATCGCCGTGTGCGGGATACGGAGCTGGGCCGGCGTGCCCATCCCGCGCGGACGCTACGGCGGGTGGCGTCCGGGTGCGGCGCGCCAGGGAATCAGGGCTCTCGCGCCGCACCGGACACCCGCTCGTGGGTCGTCAGAGTTTGCCGCCACCTCCCAGCAGCCACGGGTTGAAGGTGCACTGCAGCGGATGCGAGGGGTCGAGCGCGTTGAGCGCGATCGACAGGGCCCGCGGCGAGTACATCATCGTCAGGTGGTCGGACAGGTCCTGCTCGCACCCTTCCTGCAGGGTGATGTTGCGCACCGTCGCCCCCGGTCCCGCCTTCAGGAAGGTCAGGTCGTACGGGTTGGTCACCTCGTCGTAGCGGGACCCCACGACCGTGTAGTTCACCCCGGGCACGGTGTCACCGTTCGCGTTGAGCTCGTTGACGAAATCGGAGCCGATGGTCTGCTGGATCCCGGCGTGCCCGACGAAGATCTCGATCAGGCCCAGGATGTCGATGCCGAAGTTGTTGATCGCCCGGCCCAGCGCGCCGATGCCGTCCAGGCTGGTCCCGTGGTGGGTCGCCCCGAAGGTGATCAGCTTGTCGACCTTGTCGGCGCCGCCCTCCTTCTTGGTGTACCAGTTGGACATCGCCCCGCCCAGCGAGTAGCCGATGAGGTCGACCTCCTGGGCGCCGGTCGCCGCGAGCACCCGGTCGACGAATGCCGACAGCTGCTTGGCCGACTCCTGGATGTAGCCGGTGGCGCTGACGCCCGGCAGCACCGAGCCCAGGCCGCCGCCCTCGAGCAGGTTGGAGCGTCCGTAGTTGAACGTGAAGGTGCAGTATCCGGCGTCGGTGATGGGCTTGCTCATGTAGGCGAAGCTGTTGTACGCGTTCACCCAGGTGCCGTGCACCAGCACCACCGGCTTGCGGCCGTCGCCCGGCTTGCAGTTCCAGTCGTTGGTGCCGGGCGGCCCCACATCCGGGTTCAGCAGGCTGTAGCCGAACGCCGCCAGGAACGACGACATCTCCGGGCCGTAGCCGACCGTGTCCGAGGCGTGCCCGCCCGACGAGCCGGAACTCGAACCGGATCCGCCGTAGCAGTCGCCGGACCCGTTACCCGACCCGGCGCCGCTGCCCGACGTGCACGCCGACCCGGAACTGCCGGCGCTGCCGCTGTCGACGATCGGCTTCGCGGCGGGGTCCTTCAGGCCCTGCGCGATGTAGTCGGCCAGTTGCTGTTGTGTCGGCTGCTCGATCGGCGCCTGCGCGGGCTCGGCTGCGGCCCCGACGGTTCCGAAACCCACTGCGAGCAGCGAGACTCCTACGAGCACCGCGGCACTCAACGGCCGGCGGCGGGTACTTCGTCTCATTCCATGCCTTCCTGCAGAACCACAGCGTTCTCCAGTTCCGGTGCGGGGACGATGAATTCCGTCCCGCACGGAACCGCGATCACACGCTAGGTCCGGCAAACAGGCACTGGATACGAACTGCCCCCGGCTCTTCGAAACCTCACGAGCGGCGCGCCGGGCGGCAGTGAAAGTGCACAACCACGACATTTCCCAGACGCCGGGCATTTCGCTGTCGACAGCACAATTCTCGGCGCACGAACACCGTGAATTCTCCAGCAGTACAACTTATCACGATCCAATCACGGCAACGGGGCGCATCATTCGTGCATTACTCCCCTCCCCCGCCGACGCCCGGCCGTTCCGATCACGGAGTCTCCGATGCCGCACACCACGATCCCACTGTTGCGATCCTGCACCCGCCTGCTCGCCGGTACCGCCGTCGCCGCCGGGATACTCATGAATTCCCCTGCCGCACTGGGCGATCCGATCGCCGACGCCCTCGGCGCGGTGCTCGGCCAGCTCGGCGCGGCGGGCACCAGCCCGACCGGTCAGCCGCTCCCCACGCCGCGCGGCCCCGGCACCGCCATCGTCGTCCTCGGGTACGGGCTGGAACCCGACGGGCGCATGCGGCCCGAGCTGATCCAGCGCCTGGAGGCCGGATTCGTGCAGGCCGTCATCTCGCCGCAGTCGCCGATCATCGTCACCGGCGGCAATCCGCGCGGCGGCGTCACCGAGGCGGATGCCATGGCCCGCTGGCTGATCGAGCGCGGCATCGCCCCCGAGCGCATCCACCTCGAACCGGCCGCCGCCGACACCCGCGAGAATGCCGCCAACTCCGCGGTCCTGATGCGGGCGATCGGGACCGGCGACGCGGTGCTGGTCACCTCCGCCGACCACATGCCCAGGGCCACCGGAATATTCGCCGACGCGGGCGTCCCCCTGACCGGAACCCTCACACCCGACGGGCTGCCGCCCCTGCTACTGGCGCCCTTCGGTCCCGCGGCATGAACGGGTGTCGGCTCAGCCGGTCACGGCCGCGAGCTCGTAGGCCAGCAGCGCGAGGCTCGCCCGCGAGATGCCCTCCGGATGCGACAGGTCGATCCCGGCGAGCCGCTCGATGCGCCGCTGCCGGTGCGACACGCTGTTGGGATGTATGCCCAGCCGCTGCGCGGTAGCCCGGCGGTCGAGCCCGGAATCGAGGAACGCCCGCAGGGTTTCCAGCAGTTCGGGGTGCGCCGCCAGCGGCTGCAGCGCCGCCGCGAGATGTTCGCGCGCCGGGCCGGGGCGGGTCATCTGGAATTCGACCGCGACATCGGCCATCCGGTACAGGCCGGGCGGGCGCCCCAGCGTGCGCACCAGCGTCAGCAGCTCCCCGGCCTGCTCGGCAAGCTCCGGAATGGATTCGGTGGCACCGGACACCACGGTCGCCGTCAGCGGCACCGAGGCCGCCGCCGACAGCACGTCGAGGGTGTCGGCGGTCATCGCGAGCCCGCCGGTGAGCGCGGGCGACTCCTCCACCGGCACCAGGATCGTGCCGCCGTCCACCGACAGCAGCGACAGCGCCCGCGACCCCAGCACCGGCGCCAGGGCGCTCTGCAGCCGCCGCAGCTTGCGCCGGGCGACGCCCTCCACGTTCGAGCGCGGGTCCCGCTCGCCCGGATGCGGTGGAATCGACAGCGCCACCACCTGATACCGGTCCGCCACCGTGATCCCGGTGCGGCGTTCGAGCGCCTCGCGGCCGTGCCCGCTCAGCAGCGCCGTCACGAGAGTCTGTGCGGCCGTTTGATGATGGCGGGCGGCCAGCCGGTGCTCGTCGAGATAGGCCGACGAGGTGGCGACCGTGACCGTCTCCAGCAGCCGCAGCACCTGCTCGGTGCCCGACAGCAGTTCCGCCGGGCCGCACCGCAGTTCGCCGACGATGTCGTCGAAGCCGTGCCGGACCGTCTCGTGATAGGTCCGCAGCACGGTGTCCAGATCGATGCCCTCGCGGGCCCACGCGGCCGCCCGCCCGACCAGCTCCGCCAGCCGGGCCGCGTCCTGCGGTCCGGGCGCGGACAGCACGCCCAGCGCCAGCGCCAGGCAGTCCCGCACGCCCGCGGTCAGTTCCGCGCTGTTGGTACTCGTCTCGGGCGCGGGGCGTTCGCGGCGGAAGTATTCGGCCAGCCGTGCGGCCACCTCACCCGGCGCCGCGGGCTCGGCATGCTCGGCCGGACGCACGGTCGGCGAGCTCAGGACCGGTGCGGATGATGTCATCGGGCGCTCCAAAGGGTCGTGACCGCGGGGTGCGTACCCGCCGGGCGCCAGGGGTGAGGTCGCGCCCGGCGGGTGGATCCACTGCTGCGCACACGCACCGCGCGACGGAGGGGGTTGGAAGTCCGTCTGCGGCGGTACGGCGGTGCGCCGCGGGCGGTCTGGTTGTTACTCGGGGCTACCGCCCGGCGGTGGCTGACCCGGCGACCGAACCGGCGCCTCCTTCCTGTTCGAGGTACGGCGCGCCGATGCCAGACGCGGCGCCGACCGCGCAAACACCGGCGCCGCGTCATATCACGGTACGGCTACGGAATCGCGACGAGCCCGAAACAGCGGAAATCCGATGACGATTCATGAAGGCCGGGCCGGAACCCTAGGGGCGGCACACAAATTCGCCCGCCGGAATTGACGGAGAATTTCAGCACTCGGACGGTGCGGGAACGCCCTGCAGCCGCTGATCGACCCAGTGCAGCGCCTCCGGATAGCCCAGACCGGCCGCGAGAATATGTTCGCCCGGAACGCTGCGGTATACCGCGACCGCGCCCAGCTCGCACTGCTCCCGGTACAGGTTGCGGGCACCCTCGGCCGGGATCCACCATTCCTGCTCGCCGTTGTAGATATACAGCGGCACCGCCGATTTCATGCCCCGCATGCGCGTCACCTCGTAGATCTCGGTGGCGACGGCGCTGCGCAGCGGATCCGGGATGTCGGAGGCGAGGTCGATCGGCAGCATCAGCACGCCGGGCAGCGCGAAGACGCCCGCGCAGGTGTCCTTCAGCGGCGAGGTGGCCGCCCAGCGGGCGAGATTGTTCATGCGGGCCAGCATCTCCGGGCGTTCCCGGGCGACACCGAAGGTCGCGGCGAGAAAGACGCCGGAGGCGAGGTTGGCGTTCATGCTGCGCCCCAGCAGTTCGTAGTCGGCCGGGACCCCGCCGAGCGCGGCGCCGGTGATCGCCGTCGCCAGTTCCGGTGAGTAGGAGTCGATCAGCGCGACCGCGCCGCGGGTGGCGATCGCGCCGCCGGAGTAGCCGTGCATGGCGTAGTGGCTGTCGCCGTATTCGGCGGGCAGCCGATTGCGCACGGCGCGAATGGAATCCAGCACCGCGTGCCCGGCGACGAACGGTTCGGCGTAGGCCATGCGCGGACCCTCGTGGTCGGGAATCAGCACGGCGTAACCGCGCAGCAGCGCCAGCTGGGTCGTCGGCGGGATGAAATCGGTGGTGCTGGCGTCGAACGAATAGCCGTGCGCCAGCGTGTAACCCGCGGTGCATTCGCGGCCCAGCGCATCGATCGGCAGGTTGTTCACCAGCACCGGGCGGGCCCCCGGACCGGACCACGCCGCGGCGGGTATCGCCAGCGACGCGGTCGCGTACGACGGGGCGCCGTGGGCGTCGGTGGTGCGGTACTTCAGCTGCAGCACCTGCCGCACCGGGACCAGCACCAGCGAGGCCGCGGTGGCGGTGATGTCGCGGGCCTCGATCACATCGCCCGGCGCGTAGCTCTCCAGGTGCTCGGGCCAGGTGTCGAACATCGGATCGCCGACGGGCGAGGGCATCACGGCCTGTTGCAGGCGCGCCAGATCGGCTGGCACCTCCGACCCCGAGACCGCGGGCATCGCGGGCGTGGCGATCGGCGGCGGCGGGACCACCGTATTGATCCAGCGCTGCAGATCCGGCAGGTCGAGGCTCTGCGGCAGCGAAACCGGCGGGGCCGCGGGCACATTCGGTTGCGGCATCGCCGGCGGGCCGGGCAGGCCCGGGAGGATCGGACCGGACACCGGCGGCTGCCCCTGCGCGACGGCCGCCGTCGGCCCGCACACGATCAGCACTCCGGCCACGAGGACGCGCCAGCCACGCATGACTCACCCCCACTGTGAGCTCGCACCCGACCTCCGCCACACGTGCCCGGCCCCAAGACTCCCGGGCACGCCGAGTCGAGTCACTCGAGGTTACCGGCGCGGGCTCACCCGACATCGCGTTTTGTCCGTTTCGTGCGCATCACGAGTCCGGTTCGATACCGGGGCGGGCCGGGCGCGGATTCCCTTGTGCCTCCGGGCGACTCGTTCACCCTCGGCATCGCCGCTGTGTCGAGACCCGCGTCGGGACGTCGCCGCGTGTGCTGCGAGGCGTCGAACGATGCGGACCGCCGCCTCCCCGTCCGGGAATGAATGGCTCCGTAGGATTGCTGTGGCAATCGATCGCCGCAGCTCACACCGCTGCGGACCATACGGACCAAGCGAACGGAGGGCCATGCGCATCGTCATCGCGGGCGGACACGGCAAGATCGCGGTACTGCTGGCGGCACTGCTCGCCGCGCGGGGCGACGAGGTGACCAGCCTCATCCGCAACCCCGCCCATTCCGACGAGGTCGCCGCGACCGGTGCGCGGCCGGTCGTGCTCGACCTGGAGAACTCCACCGCCGACGAGGTCGCCGCCGTGCTGGACGGCGCCGACACCGTGCTCTTCGCCGCCGGGGCCGGGCCGGGCAGCACCGTGGAACGCAAATACACCGTCGACCGCGACGGTTCGGTGCTGCTGGCGGAGGCGGCACAGCGGGCGAAGGCCACGCGGTTCGTCCAGATCTCGACGATGGGCGCGGGCAAGCCCCCGGCGCCCGACCGCGACGCGGTGTGGGCCGCCTACATCGACGCCAAGACCCAGGCCGAGGCGGACCTGCGGGCCCGCGACCTGGACTGGACCATCGTCCGTCCCGGCCGCCTCACCGACGAATCCGGCACCGGCCGGGTCACCCTCGTCGAGGCCCCGGGCGAATACGGCGCGATCCCGCGCGCCGACGTGGCCGCCGTCCTGGCCGAAACTCTCGGCGCACCCGGCACTTTCGGCAAGACCCTGGAGCTGATCTCGGGGGACACCGAGATCACGCAGGCGGTCGCGCGGATCTGACCGGACCGGGCCGAGTCCGCCCCTCAGCAGTTGCTCGGGGCGGGCTCACCGCGCATCCGGGCGTCCATCCAGCCCATGACCTGCGGCAGGCCGAGCACCGCGGCGGTCAGGTGATCGGGCACCGGAATCGCCTCGGACTGCACGCGCACCCCCGCCGCGCACCAGCGGCGGTTGGTGTTCACGATCGAGTCGATCGGCACCAGGCCGTCGATCGGCGAATGCCATTCGAACACAGGCATATTCGGCACACCGTCGAACAGCTCCAGGCTGTTCTCCTCGATCACCCGGCGGGCGTCGGGGTCCTCGGTCATCTTGGTGGTCTTCGCGAAGTCGAGCGCCCCGCGCCCGGCGCCCGCGGCGAGCAGATCGTTGGTGCAGCCGTTGGCGATCCGGCGGCCCATGGTCAGGCCCTGGTCGTTGAGCTGCTCGGAGATCGGGAAACGGTCCGGATACTCGCGCTCGAGCCCGAGCCCGGCGGCGAAGGCCAGGCCGAACACCGGATGCGAGCCGTAGCCGAGCCCCTCCAGCATCTTCACCAGGTTCATCGGCACACCACCCGCCGCGGCACCCGCGATGCGCAGGTCCGGGGCGTAGGTCGGGGCGAGCGCGGCCGCCCAGGCCGTCGCCATCCCGCCACCGGAGTACCCGGCCATCGTCACCGGGCTGCGCTCGAGCCGCAGCTGCTTGACCCGCTGCACCGCCCGGATCCCGTCCAGGGTGATCTGGCCGCCCAATTTCGCTGCGCCGTAGGCGAATTGAGGGCCGAGGTGATCGGGCAGCGCGATGGTCCAGCCGCGCTGCAGCACCACGTTGTAGGCGGGCGCCTCGCGCACCATCAGGTTCGGGTCGCTGGTGTAGAGCGTGTGCGAGATCGAGCATTCGGTGCCGAGCCCGTTGATGATGCTCTGATACGACAGCAGCGGCCCGTCCACCGCCCGCTTGCGCGGGGCGAGCACGGTGGTCGTCGCCGCGATCGGGTCGCCCTGCGAGTTCGTCGACCGGAACTTGACCAGCCACGCATCGACGTCCGGGAAGATCGCCAGCGGCGGCAACGCCCGGATGCCGAGCACGTCACCCGCCTCGTGGTCGGCGACATCGGCCGGCGCACTGTAGAACGGATCCGGATCCGCCGCCGGAAGGATCGGCTGCGCGGATGCGGCCCCGACCGCGCCCGCCAGCAAGAGCAAGCTGCCGGCGCAGGCACCCATCGCACGCCGGAATGCGTTGTTCCCCATGGCCGCAAACCTTAATCGGACCCGTGACCGAGTGCCTCTCGGGGGGTCATGTCCTGACAACTCACAAGCGCCTCGGATATGAGGCTGTGTTGCGAGACGAAATCACCGGAAAAACTGTTGATCCCGGGTTACACGAACGTACCTTCGAACTCGGCGTCGCTGCCCGCTCCCCACCGGCATCGGCGCAGGATCGAAGGAGCACGGCCATGTACACTCCCGACACCGTCACGGAGGCGCCGACCAGGCGTGTCACCGTCTACTTCGACGGCCCGGATCCCGGCGACGAACTGGTGCTCGAATACGCCGCCACCCGCGCCGAGGCGTGGGAATTCGCGTCGGCCGCGGTGCATTCGGGACTGGCGGTCACCATCGACACGAAGGTGCGCCCCGGCATGCGGCCGCTGCCCTGCCGCAGCCTCTGGCACTGACCGGCCCGCCGCTTGTGATGCGTCACAGTGACCCGGAAGACCGCTTCCGCATTCGCACAGATCATCCGCGAATCGTCGGAACGGAACCTCGGCGCCGTTAGTGTTAACCGCCGCATCACACAACTCGATGCGGAAGGAGTCAGCGATGACCGTGGACGGCTCGGCCCAGCCGGGACTCATCATTGCCGGAGCCCCGATTTCGTCGCCGCTGAAGGATGTGTGGGCGCTGTCGCGGCAGATGGTCGGTCATTTCGTCGAGAACGTCGCGCCGTGCGGGACCCTGCCCGGCGACGCCATCCACGGCGACGTCACCACCATCACCCGCATGAACCTCGAGTTCGCGGTCAGCATGCTCGACGGCAAGGACATCCCCGACAAGATCGAACGGCTGAAGGACGCCGCAGCGCAATGGGCGCGCGAGGGGGTGCCGATCGACACCATCCACCACGCCATCCACGAGGGCTTCAAGATCGGTCTCGAGCTGGTGGTATCCGGTACGGCCGCGCGCCAGCGCAAGGCGGGTGACGGCACCATGACCATCACCCTCGCCGATTACCAGGCCCTCATCGGCGGCGCCGAACGCGTCGTGGGAATGCTCGACACCATGACCACGGCCGTATCCATGGCCTACGTGCGCGAGCTCAAATCCGTTGTCTCCGAACACCACACCGCCGTACACACCCTCACCTCCGCACTGCTCGGCGGCCACCCCACCTCCACCATGGCGCGCGAATGCGGCATCGAGATCGCCGACAGCTACCGGGTTCTCGCGCTGTCGATCCCACCGCATCCGGACGAATCGAATCCGGTACTGGACGCGAAAGTGGTTGCGCGCCGCAAACTTCGGCGTGTGCAAGCCGCGGTCGCCACGCGGTGCGGCGACACCGCCCTGTCGCTGCTGTCCATCGACGGGGGCACCCTGCTCATCCCCGCCGACACCACCGGCGACGGCGGCCTCGACGAACTCGTCGGCGCCCTCGCGCACGCCGCGCGCGTGCCCATCACCGCCACCGTCGTCACCACCGGCACCGACACCATCCCCACCGCCGCCGACCAAGCCCACCAACTCCTCGACATGGTCGCCCGCCTGCACTGCGAACCCGCCCTCTACCGCTTCGACGACCTCGCCCTCGAA
>NZ_JARWQD010000325.1 GCF_029869545.1 Nocardia wallacei
CCCCCCCCCGCGGGGCCCCCAACAACACCCCCACCCCGGGCCCCCCCCCCCCCCCGGGGGGGGGGGGGCGCGGGCCGGCGCCCCCGCCGCCCGCCCCCACCGCCCGGCACGGCGGATACACCGGTGTGTGGCTCGGCGTCAACCAGGACAACGAGCGTGCCCAGCGCTTCTACGCCAAGCACGGCTTCCGCACCATCGGCACGAAGACCACCGCCGTCGGCTCCCGGACCTGTCACGACTACGTCCTGCACAAGGAGCTCTGAACCGCGCCGTCGCGCACCTCGACGCGCGGTCCGGTGAACCGCGACCGCAGCCGGCGATCGTGGGTGACCACCACCAGCGCACCGGTATACCCGGTCAGCGCCTGCTCCAGCTGTTCGACCAGCGCCGGGGACAGGTGGTTGGTCGGCTCGTCGAGCAGCAGCAGGTCGGCGGGCTCGCGCACCAGCCGGGCCAATTCGATGCGGCGGCGCTGCCCATAGGACAGCTCGCCGATGCGCAGCCCGAGTTCGGCGGGACGGAACAGGCCCAGCGACAGCAGCTCCTCGGCCCGGTCGTCGGGGTGACCGCGGCCGTCGGCGAACGCGCCGAGCACGGTCTGCCGCGCGGGCCACGGCGTCTGCTGCTGGCGCAGGTGGCCGACGCGGCCGCGCACCGACACCGTGCCCGCGTCCGGCGCCAGTTCCCCGGCCAGCAGCCGCATCAGGGTCGTCTTCCCGGCCCCGTTCGGCCCGGTGACCAGCAGCCGGTCGCCCGGTGCGATGCACAGCTCGCCGACGCGCAGGCGGTCACCGACCACGACGCCGCACAGCCGCGCCACCGGCCCGTCCTCGATCTCGGACGCCCGCTGCGGTGCCGCGGCGAACCGCAACGGATCCGGTGGCGGCGCAACGGGTTCGGCGGTCAGCCTGCGCACGCGCTCCTTGGCGTTGCGGATGCGGACCACCGCGCCGTGCCCGCGGGTGCGGGTGCGGAAGGAGCCGTGCCCGAACACCGCGAGCGGCAGTTTGCGCGGAATCGACTCGAGCCGAACCACATTCGATTCGGCCAGCCGCCGGTTGCGTGCCAGTTCCTCCCTCCATTGCTCGAATTCCAGCTGCTGCCTGCGTCTTTCGGCTGCCTTGGCGGCCTGATAGCCCGCGTACCCGTTGCCGTGGCGGGTGATGCGCCCGGCCTCGACCTCGAGCACCGTCGAGGTGATCCGCTCCAGGAACACCCGGTCGTGGGTGACCGCGACGACGGTGCCGCGGTGCTCGCGCAGCTGCTGTTCCAGCCACGTCACGGCCTGATCGTCGAGGTCGTTGGTGGGCTCGTCGAGCAGCAGCAGTTCCGGTGCGGCGGCGAGGGTCCCGGCCAGCGCCAGCCGGGATCGCTCGCCGCCGGACAGGGAGCCCAGCGGTCGGGTGCGAGCCAGTCCGGGCAGGCCGAGCGCGGACAGCGCGGCGTCCATCCGCTGGTCGGCCCGGTAGCCGCCGCGGGCCTCGAACCGGGCGATCAGCTCGCCGTAGTCGGCCAGGCGGCTGTCCACCGCCGCCGAATCTCCGAGTGCGGCAAGGGATTCCAACTCGGATTCGGCGCGGCGGAGCTGCCGTTCCAGCGCACGCAGGTCGGCGAGCGCCCGATCGATGGCCGCGGCGACGGTAGCGGTGTCCGGCATGCCGAGGGTTTGCGGCAGATATCCGACGCCGCCGGGCGCCTGCACGATAACCTCGCCGTTGTCGGGGCATTCCCGTCCGGCGAGCAGCCGCAGCAGAGTCGACTTACCGGCGCCGTTGTCGCCGACGACCCCGACCTTCTCGCCGGGTTTCACCGTCAGCGAGACGCGATCGAGCACCGGCCGCCCGTCATAGCGCTTGGTGATATCGGAAAGGGTGAGTTGAGCGGCAGTGGGCATGCGATCCTCCTGTCCCCGGCCGGGCCGGGAGTCGATGGGACCCGCACAGCAGAGATCGCCACCAAGGCGTGATGTGTGCGGGGATCGACGCGGAGCAAAGCTCTACGCGCCGGATTCGACTACAGAAGGATCAACAAAGTTCCCATACCGCGAGCAAATGTAGCGAGGGACGGCAAGCGTGTCAACACATTTCGACGCCTCGAACGAGCGATCAGCTCAGCATCTTCGCCTTCAGGGCGGCGATGTCGTCGTCGGACAGCTTCAGGCCGTCGCGGACGTAGTTGTCGAAGCTGCCGTAGGTCTGGTCGACCTGGTCGAAGGCGGCGTCGAGGGCGGGCAGGACGACGCCGTTGAGTGGGTCGTTGTCCCCGGCGTTGCGGTAGTGGTTCGACAGCAGGAAGTCGTAGTTCACCGTGTCGCGGTCGACGCCGAGGATGGTCAGCAGTACCGCGGCCATCCAGCCGGTGCGGTCCTTGCCCGCGGTGCAATGGAACAGCACGGAGCCGTCGTCGGTGTCGATGATGTCGTGCAGGATCGACGCGAAACCCTCGTTGGCGCCCGGCGCGGTGACGAAGGCGCGGTACAGATCCGTGCCCGCCACCAGCGTCGAGGCCATGACCTGCGGCGGGGCCTGGCCGATCACGTCGTCGATGTGCAGCGTCGCGCCCGCGGGCACCCGGTCCGGCGCGAAGGCGCGCTCGTAGCCGGTGCGCAGATCGTCGTCGAACTTCAGCCCGCGATCGGTCAGGGCGGCCAGGTCGGCGTCGGTGGCCTTGCTGAGCTCACCGCTGCGGAAGACCAGCCCGGTGTCGACCACGCGGCCGTCGATGGTGCGGTAGCCGCCGATGTCCCGGGCGTTCTGCACGCCCTGCAGGTGCAGCGAGCGGTCGGCGGTATCGACGGTGACCGACGCGGGCGCGGCGGGCGGGTCGACGGCGATCGCGGTGCCCACCGCGGGGCCGAAGGCAATGGTCGCGGCCGCGGCAACGGCCGCGGTCCCGCGCATCGAACGTCGAACCACGACAGCTCCTCAATCTCGGCCCGACGGCCGCTGGGTCGGCTCGTCGGTCACGGCAGGTTCGGGGCGCTCACGTCACGAACCCACCGGGCTCGCCGCCCTCCGCCGACCGGTCGCTGTCGGCGATTCCACGCTACACCGAGTGGTCGGTCGGTCAGGCGGGGACCTGGAAGCGGGACAGCGCCAGCAGGCGCGAGATCGCACGCAGATACTTCTTGCGGTAGCCGCCGCCGAGCATCTCCTCGGAGAAGATCCGATCCAGCTTCACCCCCGACACGGTGACCGGAATGCCCGCGTCGTAGAGCCGGTCGGTCAGCACCACCATGCGCAGCGCCACCGCCTGATCGGTGATCGTGTGCACGCCCGAGACGAACACCGCGGACACCCCCGAGATCAGCGCCCCGTACCGGGACGGATGCAGCGTGCTCAGATGCTGCAGCAGCGCGTCGAAGTCGTCGAGCGTGGAACCCGCTGTCGCCCCGGCCTTCTCGGCCAGCAGCTCGGGCGCGGTCGGCTCCGGCGCCGGGGGCAGGTCGCGGTGGCGATAGTCGGGGCCGTCGACGCGGACGGCGTCGAACAGCGACCCCAGCTTGCGGATCTCGCGCAGGAAGTCCTGCGCCGCGAAGCGGCCCTCCCCCAGCTGATCCGGCAGCGTGTTCGAGGTCGCCGCCACCGACACCCCGCGCGCGGTGAGCTCGGTCAGCAGCCGCGAGACCAGCATGGTGTCGCCGGGATCATCGAGCTCGAACTCGTCGATGCACAGCACGCTGTTGCCCGACAGCCGCTCCACCGCATTCGTGAAGCCCAGCGCGCCGACGAGATTGGTCACCTCGCCGAACGTCCCGAACGACTTCGGCGCGGGCGCGGCGTGATAGATCGAGGCCAGCAGGTGCGTCTTGCCGACGCCGAAGCCGCCGTCGAGGTACAGGCCCGCGCCGTCGACCTGCTTCTTCTTCCCGAACAGGCCCTTCTTGCCCGCCGCGGCGTGAATCTTGGCCACCTGCCCGGCGAACTGCTCGGCCCGCCGCACGGCCGCGGCCTGGGTCGGCTCCTTCGGATCGGGAATGTAGGAGGCGAAACTCACCTCGTCGAATGTGGGCGGCGGCACCATCTGGGCGATGAGCTGATCGGCCGGAACCTCCGGATGACGATCGACGAGGCGTTGTTGCACCCGAGTAGCGTACTGACGTGGTGTGATCGGTTCTTATGCAGCGTGCTCCCAATGCGATCCAGTTCACAGCCCTGAGCCCCGACGACCTGGTGCGCCTGTACGCCTATCCGGCGCGGCTCGAATCCCCGTGGATCCGAGCCAACTTCGTCGCCAGCGTCGACGGCGCCGTCACCGTGGACGGGCGCTCGGGCGCCCTCGGGACCGGCGCCGACCACGACGTCTTCGCGATCCTGCGCGATCTGGCCGATGTGATCGTCGTCGGCGCGGGTACCGCGCGGGCCGAGAACTACGGCGGCGCCCGCACCGACGCCCGCCGCCGCATCCGGCTGCACCGGCACGGGCTCGGCGGCGCGCCCGACGGCACACCGCCGTCCATCGCGGTGGTCACCGCGAGCGCGGCCCTGGATCCGGCGGGCAAGCTGTTCACCGACACCGTCCGCCCGCCGCTCGTGCTCACCACCGCCGCCGCGCCCGCCGATCGCAAGGAGCTGCTCGCCGACGCGGGGGCGGAGGTCGTCGAGGCCGGGGACACCACCGTCACCGCGGCCGATCTGCGCGCCGCGCTGGCCACCCGCGGGCTGCTGCGGGTGCTGTGCGAGGGCGGGCCGTCGCTGTTCGGCGAACTGATCTCCGCCGGTGCCGCCGACGAACTCTGCCTCACCGTGTCGCCCCTGCTCGTCGGCGGTACGGCGGGCCGAATCGCGGTGTCTCCCAATGCCTTGCCGACCCCGATGGCGCTGCGCCACGTGCTGGCCGACGACGACGGCACCCTGCTGACCCGATGGGAGCGGGCACACACCCAGAGCTGAAACGACGCGATCGACCTGGCAGGCTGTATCGCATGCGCTGGATCCGGGCCGCCCTGCTGGCAACGTCATCGCTGACGGTTCTCCTCACCGCCGCCTGTGGCGCGGGGCCCTCGGAGCGGCCCGCGGTCGCGGTGGAACGACCGCACGAGGCCGGTGGGCCCGCCCGCCCGAGCACGTCCGCGCCGCCCGCGCCCCCGGCACTGCAGCAGCCCAAGACCGACCTCAACTGGCGCGAATGCGCGGTGCCGACGTTCAACCTGCTGGGTCTGGGCACACCACCGCCCGGCCTGATCTTCGAATGCGCCGAATATTCGACGCCGATCGACGCCGGCGGCTCCATTCTCGGGACCTTCCGCAACGGCGCGGTGCGGGCCCGGCTGCAGCAGACCCCCGCCGACGCCGCGCCGATGGTGCTGACCTCCGGTGACGACCGCTCCTCCTCCGCCACCCTGGCGGGCCTGGCCGCGGGCCCGGCCTCCGCGGTGCTCGGCGCGCATCCGATCGTCGCGGTGGACCGGCGCGGCATGGGCAGCTCGCAGCCGATCGACTGCATGACCGACGACATCCGGCGCGCGCTCGCCGACAACGGTCAATTCGCCCCCGGCGGCGGCGATCCCGTCGATATCGTGGCCAAGCTCAGCCAGGACGCCACCATCGCCTGCCAGGATTTCCTGCAGCCGTATCAGGGCACCTTCGACGCCGCGCACGCCGCCGACGACATCGAGCAGCTGCGCAAGCAGTGGCAGGTGGACCGGATCGCGCTGATCGGCACCGGCAACGGCGCCCGGGTGGCGCTCAGCTACGCCAGCAAATACGGCGACCATCTGTCCCGCCTGGCCCTCGACTCGCCGGAGGCGGTCAACGCCGACGCCGTGGGCCGGGCCGAACAGCGCGTCAAGGGGGCCGAGGCCGCGCTGACCGGTTTCGCGCAGCGCTGCGCCGGGGTCGGCTGCGCGCTGGGGCCGGATCCGCGCGGCGCCGTCACGGATCTGGTGAACCGCGCGGGCCGCGGCGAACTCGGCGACCTGTCCGCGAACGCGCTGCTCACCACCATCTCCGGATTCCTCGGCGACCCGCGCGCCGATCAGGCCGGTCGCGTCCGGGAACTCGCCGACGCGCTGGCCGCGGCCGGGCGCGGGGACCGGGGGCCGATCGGCAATCTGGTGCTGCGCGAAGCGGCGGCCACCGCCGCGGACGGCCAGTTCGTCGCGCGATGCAGCGACAACCAGCAGCCCGCCACGCCCACCCGCGCCAAGGAACTCGAGAACACCTGGGGCGCACAGTATCCCGTCTTCGGCAGGGCCGCCGCGACCGAGCTGATGGCCTGCACCGCGTGGCCGGTGCCCAACGCCGCCCAGCTGCCGCAGAAGTACCCCGGACCGGTGCTGGTGCTGGGCACCGCCGCCGACCCGGTGGTGGGCGGCGACGGGCGGCCCGCCGTCACCGGCGCGCTCGGCGCCGCCGGAGCCCGCGTCGCCACCGTCGAATGGCAGGGCTGGGGGCATCCCGTCTTCACCCACACCGGCTGCGCCCAGCAGTACCTCGTCGACTATCTGAAGGATGCGAGGCTCCCGCAGGACGGCACCGCCTGCCCCGCCTGAGCCCGGCCGCGCCGAGGTTCGCGACACGGACACGGCGCCGAACACCGGGTCGAGCCAACCCTTCGCGGGGATTCCGGTGTACCGTGCCCCAGTGTTCCTTCGACAGCTCGAGCCACGCACCGCTCGAACCACCTCCGAGGTCCTGAACTTCGCACTGTGGCCGTTCGCGGTCATGACCGTGTTGCATCAGATATTCGTCGAGGGCACCAACTTCAACATCACCGACGACTTCGCGCCGGTGTACAAGGCGTCGCTGGCGTTTCTGAACGGGCGGTCCATCTACGGCGAGAACTTCGATCTCGTCGACCCGCACTACCTGTACCCCCCCAGCGGCACGCTGCTGGTCGCACCGCTGGCGCTGATCGACCCCGAGAAGTCGAAGTGGTGCTTCGTCGCGCTGAACGCCGTGGCGATCATCGCCGCCTGGTATCTGCTGTTGAAGCTGTTCAAGCTCAGCGTGCGCTCCTATGCCGCGCCGCTGACGCTGCTGCTGATGTTCGCCTCCGAGACCGTGATCAACACGCTGGGCTTCGGCAATGTCAACGGCTGCATCCTGCTGGCCGAGGTCATCTTCATCCACCTGCTGCTGCAGCGCCGGGACCTGTGGGCCGGATTCGTCATGGGCTTGACGATCGCGGTGAAGCCCACGCTGGCCCCGCTGCTGCTGATACCGCTGGCGCGGCGGCAGTGGAAGGTGTTCATCACCGCGCTGGGCGTGCCGATCGTGCTGATGGCCGTCGCCTGGCCGTTGATCAAGGATCCGATGGACTACGTCCGCCGGACCCTGCCCTATTCGCTGCAGGCGCGCGACTACTTCAACAGCTCGATACCGGGCAGCGCCGCGTACTGGGGCCTGGACTCGTGGCTGACCTGGACCATCCGCATCGCGCTGGCGGTCGTCGTGCTGATCTCGCTGTGGCTGCTGTACCGCTACTACCTGCACGACGAGCTGTTCTTCATCCTGACCGCCTCGGGCGTGCTGCTCACCACCGAGTTCGTGTGGACGTCGCTGGGCCAGCAGTACTACTCGATGATGCTGTTCCCGTTCCTGATGTCGGTGGTGCTGCGCAATTCGGTGCTGCGCAACTGGCCCGCGTGGCTCGCGATCTTCGGGTTCATGACCTACGACAAGTGGCTGCTCGACCACTGGCAGAGCACCGGGCGCACCCTGGAGTACCTGCGCGTCACGCTCGGCTGGAGCATGCTGCTGCTCGTGGTGTTCTGCGTGCTCGGCGACCGGTACCTGGCCGCGCGGCGCGAGGGGCGGCTGGCCTCGGGCATCGATCCGGTATTCCTGCTGCCGGAGAACGCCGCGCGGCCGGACACTCCGGGCGATACGGCGCCGGAGTCCCGTCACAACGGCAACGACGTTCCCGCGGGCGAGGCCGACAACGGGAAACCGACCGGCGCGCAGGCGCAATCGCAGGCGGGCGCACTCACATAGCGGCACCCATACCGCGTCGACGCCGTGGCGGAGGCGGCGACCTCGCTGCCGCATGATTAGGCTGAGCGCTATGGATTCCGAGACCGGCGTGCCCACGCCGAAGATCCAGCTCACGCCGCAGGAGTGGCGGGCCCGGCTGACGCCGCAGGAATACGCGGTGCTGCGCGACGCCGCCACCGAGCGCGCGTTCACCGGCGAGTACACCGATACCGAGACCACCGGGGTGTACTCGTGCCGGGCGTGCGGCGCCGAGTTGTTCCGCAGCGCCGAGAAATTCCACTCGCACTGCGGCTGGCCCTCGTTCTTCGATCCCGCCGACTCCGACGCGGTGGTGCTGCGCGCGGACGACTCGCTGGGCATGCGGCGCGTCGAGGTGCTGTGCGCCACCTGCCACAGCCACCTCGGCCACGTCTTCGAGGGTGAGGGCTATCCGACACCGACCGACAAGCGGTACTGCATCAACTCCATCGCGCTGCGCCTGCACCCCTCGGACAACGCAACACGCGGAGACGACGGCTGAACCTTACGGCCCCACCGGCGCTCCGCGCATGACCCGAAAATCCGGGGCGCGGAATTACATCCGCACGATCGGCGCCTGTCCTACGGCAGGGCGGGGATCAGCTTCTCCACATCCACCCGGGGGCCGGTGAAGAACGGGACCTCCTCGCGGACGTGCAGGCGGGCCTCGGTGGCGCGCAGGTCGCGCATCAGGTCGACGATGCGGTGCAGTTCGGGCGCCTCGAAGGCGAGGATCCACTCGTAGTCGCCGAGGGCGAACGACGAGACCGTGTTGGCGCGCACGTCCGGGTAGCCGCGGGCGGCCTTGCCGTGGTCGGCGAGCATCTTGCGGCGTTCCTCGTCGGGCAGCAGGTACCACTCGTAGGACCGCACGAACGGGTAGACGCAGATGTAGTTGCCGGGCTCCTCACCGGCGAGGAACGCCGGGATGTGGCTCTTGTTGAACTCGGCCGGGCGGTGCAGCGCGGCATTGCTCCAGACCGGGGCGCTGACGCGGCCGAGTTCGGTGGTGCGGCGGAAGTCCGCGTAGGCGGCCTGCAGCTGCTCGATGGTCTCGGCGTGCGTCCAGATCATGAAGTCGGCGTCGGCCCGCATCCCGGCCACGTCGTACAGCCCGCGCACCACCACACCGCGCTCGTCCAGCGAGTCGAAGAACGCCCGCGTCTCCTTGATCACCGCCTCCCGGTCCTCCCCCAGCGCCCCCGGCTCCACCTGGAACGCCGAGAACATCAGATACCGGATGGTGGAGTTGAGGGCCTGGTAATCGAGTCGCGCCATGCCCCCATCCTGCCACCGCGGATTCGCCTCCCGCACAGCCGCACCCCGTGCGCTCACGCCCGGTGTGTCAGAATCCGCTCGGCCGCGGCGGTTCCGGAGGCGGCGCAGGCGGGCACGCCGACACCGTGCAGGTAGGCGCCCGCGACGGCCAGCCCGGGCAGGTCGGCGACGCCCGCCTCGATGGCGGCGACGCGATCGATATGGCCGGGTGTGTATTGCGGGAGCCCGCCGCGCCAGCGCTGCACCCGCGCGGTGAGCGGTGCGATCTCGAGGCCGGTGACCGTCGACAGATCCGCCGCGGCGGCCGCGATCAGGTCGGTGTCCGGCCAGGACAGCGGGGAGTCGTTGCCGAAGCGGCCGAAGGAGGCGCGGACCAGGGCGACCTCGCGCCGCGCCAGATGCGGCCACTTGCGGCTGGACAGCGTGAATGCCTTGGCGCGCAACGGTTCCCCGGTGGCCACGAGTATGCCCGAGTTGTCGGGCAGTGCGGTCCGCGCGGGCAGCGCCAGCGCGACCACCGCCGACGAGGACAGGTCGATTCCCGCGGCGGCCGCCGCGGCCCGCGGTGCGACCTCGCGCAGCAGCCCGGCCGCGACCGGGGCGGGCGCCGCCAGGATCACGGCGTCCACCTCCCCCACCGGGTCCAGCCGCCAGCCCGTGGCGGTGCGGGTCAGACCCGTTGCCGCCGTAGCGGTTTCCACCTTCGCCTGCGCCGCGGACAGCAGGGCCTCCAGCAGCACCCGGTAGCCGTCGCGAATACCGCCGAAGACGGGGGCGGTCGACGGGGGCGGCAGCGCGTCGGCGACCGCCCGGGACAGATTCGGCGCACCGGCATCCAAGGCGGCGGCCAGCGTCGGCAGCGCGGCGCGCACGCCGATCGAATTCGCCAGTCCCGCATACACTCCGCCGAGCATCGGGTCCACGCTGCGCCGCACCACCTGCTCGCCGAACCGATCACCCACCAGGGCGCCGACCGAGACGTCTCCCCCGCGCACCCAGTCCAGCGGCCGGTCGGGCTCGGCGGCGATCCGCGCCAGCGTCGCCTCGTCCACCAGGCCGGTGACCGCCTCGGGCCCGGACGGGATGCCCATCAGCGTGCGCTCCGGCAGCGGGTGCGCCGCCCCGCCCGACCAGATCAGCGGCCGCTTCCCCGCCGGATACACCAGCTGCTCGGACAGGCCCAATTCCGCCAGGAGCGCGGGGATTTCGGGTCGCCGCCCCACGAACGCCTCCGCCCCCAGGTCCACCGGATCACCGGCGATATCGTCGGTGCGAAGAATCCCGCCGATCCGGTCGGACCGCTCCACCAGCGTCAGCTCGAGGGAGGCGCCGAGCGCCCGCCGCAGTCGGTACGCGGCCACCAAGCCGCTGATCCCGCCGCCGACCACCGCCACCCGCATCGAACTCTCCTGGTCACAGAGGTGTGGGGAGGCTGTGGATCAGGGCCACCGTCTCGGTGATCACGCCCGGATCGGTCTCGGGGAGCACGCCGTGGCCGAGATTGAAGATGTGCCCCGCCGCGCCCATCGCGATCGCCTCGTCGGCCTCGTGCGCGATGCGGCGCACCTCGCGCTCGACGACCTCCGAACCGGCGAACAGCACCGCCGGATCCAGGTTGCCCTGCAACGCCTTTCCGGCGCCGACGCGGCGGATCGCGTCCTGCAGCGGCACCCGCCAGTCGACGCCGACCACATCGGCACCGGCCTCGGCCATCGCGCCCAGCAGCTCCCCGGTGCCCACACCGAAGTGGATGCGCGGCACACCCGCGGTGGCCAGCTCGGCGAAGACGCGCTCCGAATGCGGCAGCACGAATTCCCGGTACTGCGCCAGCGACAGCGCGCCCGCCCAGGAATCGAACAGCTGCACCGCATCCACGCCCGCGGCCAGCTGCGCGCGCAGGAATTCGATGGTGATATCGGTGAGCACCCCCAGCAGCTGATGCCAGGTGCCCGGGTCGCCGAGCATCAGCGCCTTGGTGCGCTCGTGGTGCCGACTCGGCCCGCCCTCGACCAGATAGGAGGCGAGAGTGAAAGGGGCACCGGCGAATCCGATGAGCGGGGTGTCGCCGAGTTCGTCGAGCAGCAGCCGCACGCCCTGGGTGACCGCGCCCACCTCCTCGCGCCGCAGCCGCGGCAGGCCGCGCACATCGTCGACGGTGCGCACCGGACGCGCCACCACCGGCCCGGTCCCGGGCACGATATCGAGGTCGATCCCGGCCGCCTTGAGCGGAACGACGATGTCGGAGAACAGGATCGCCGCATCCACGCCGTGGCGGCGGATCGGCTGCATGGTGATCTCGCACACCAGCTCCGGATCGAAGCAGGACTCCAGCATCCCCACCCCGGCGCGCAGCTCGCGGTACTCGGGCAGCGACCGGCCGGCCTGACGCATGAACCAGACGGGGCGCCGGCTCGGCGTGCCACCGGTGGCGGCAGCGAGGAACGGCGCATCGGACAACCGGCGGCGAGTTGGAGTGCTCATCACCGCCATCGTATGCGGGCCCGCGATCGTCCTCCGCCACGCGGTCCGGGTAACGCGCCACGCCCGGGGATACGACCGGCCCGCACCATCACTGCGAACGCCAGAATGCACGCAGCGGCGCGCCTCCGACCGCGCCGGGCCGTTGAGGTCTACCGTCTCATTCGTGACACCGCTCGACTTCCGCGACGGCGCCGCACCGACCCCGGGCCCCGACAGCGAACCAGCCCAATTTCGCGCCGCGGTCGATGCGATGGGCACCGCTTCCGTGCACCCCCGGATCGAGCTTGCACCGATCCGGCCGCCGCAACGCCTGGCACCTTATTCATACGCCATCGGGGCCGAAGTCAAACCTCCGGACACGAATGTGGTTCCGGTCGACTCGGAGGGCGACGCGTTCGGGCGGTTGATCCTGCTACACGACCCGAACGGCCACGAGGCATGGAACGGGGTGTTCCGCCTCGTGGCCTACATCCAGGCCGATATCGACGCCGCCCTCGCCGGCGATCCGCTGCTGCCGGAGGTCGCCTGGAGCTGGCTGGTGGACGCGCTGGAATCGCGGGGCGAACCGTTCACTGCGCTGGGTGGCACGGTCACCTCCACGAGTTCGGTCCGTTACGGCGATATCGCCGGACCGCCGCGCGCCTATCAGCTGGAGCTGCGGGCCTCGTGGACGGTGGGCTCCACCGAACTCGGACCGCACGTGGAGGCTTTCTGCGAGGTCCTGGCCTATGCGGCCGGTTTGCCACCGGCGGGCGTCACCCATTTGCGGCCGGGTCCGCAGATTGCCGACGACCAGTTCTGACCGCCGCGTAAAGTTCGGGGCTATGCCCGTTGCCGACGAATCAGAGAATCCCGCGAGTGGGATTGGGGGGAACGACGACGCCGCCGTCCCGTTGCTGGCGCCCGCCGAGGGTGTGCCGCCGGTGCTGGACACGGCCGGTGCCGTCGCCGACGCCGCGGCCCGCCTCGCCGCCGGAACGGGGCCGCTGGCCGTCGATGCCGAGCGCGCGTCGGGTTTCCGCTATTCCAATCGCGCCTATTTGATCCAGTTGCGGCGCAACGGGTCCGGCACCTTCCTCATCGATCCGATCCCGCTGGACGACGGGGCGCTGGCCCCGCTGGCGGAGACGATCAACGACCTCGAGTGGGTGCTGCATTCCGCCGACCAGGACCTGCCCGGGCTGGCCGAGCTGGGCCTACGGCCGAAGCTGCTGTTCGATACCGAATTGGGCGGGCGGCTGGCCGGTTTCGAACGCGTCGGCCTGGCCGCCATGGTCGAGAAGCTGCTGGGCCGCGAGCTACGCAAGGGGCACGGGGCCGCCGACTGGTCGACCCGCCCGCTGCCCGACGACTGGCTCAACTACGCGGCCCTCGATGTGGAGCTGCTGCTGGAGTTACGCGACGAGGTCGCCGCCGCCCTCGGCGAACAGGGCAAGACCGACTGGGCGGCACAGGAATTCGAACACGTGCGCACCACCGAACCGGCCCCGCCGAAGGCCGACCGCTGGCGCCGCACCTCCGGCATTCACACGCTGCGCCGGGCCCGGCAGCTCGCCGTGGTGCGCGAACTGTGGTCCGCCCGTGACCAATTGGCCCGCCATCGCGATGTGGCGCCCGCCCGGGTGCTGCCGGATTCGGCGATCATCGCTGCCGCGCAGGCCGATCCGAAATCGGTCGGGCAGCTGCGTGCGCTGCCGATCTTCGGCGGACCGCGCCAGCGCCGGCACTCGCGGGAATGGCTGGCCGCGGTGGAACGCGCTCGGGCGCTGCCGGATTCGGAGCTGCCCACGCTCGCGCAGCCCTACGACGGACCGCCGCCGGTGAATCGCTGGGAGCGGCGGGATCCGGCCGCCGCCGCCCGGCTGGCGCGGGCCCGCGCGGCGATGACCGAGCTGTCCGAGGAGCACGCGATCCCGGTGGAGAACCTGCTCACCCCCGACCTGCTGCGCCGACTGTGCTGGGACGGCCTGCCGGAATTCCGCTCCGACGCGGCTCCCGACGATCCGGTCCGGGCGATCGACGACTTCCTGAAGTCGGGCGGCGCCCGCCCCTGGCAGCGTGAACTGGCGGTCCCGCCGCTGGCGGCGGCGCTGTTCGACTAGCCGCCGGTCAGTCCTCGTACACGGGTGGGCGCCGATCCCGCCGGGCACGAATCGCCTCGTCGAAGTTCTCGGTGGTCAACCGCACATACAGCTGCGACATGCCCTCGTGCTGCATATGCGATTCGAAGCTGCCCGCTTCCAGGCCGCTCCACAGCATCCGTTTGGTGAGTTCCGCGCCCACACGGCTCCAGCGAATGATCTGTTCGGCGGTGTCGTAACACGTGTCGAGGAGCTTGTCGGCGGGGACGACTCGCGACACGATGCCGAGGCGTTCGGCCTCGACGGCGTCGACATCGCGGCCGGTGAGCATGATCTCGAAGGCGCGGGTGGTTCCGATCGCACGGGGCAGCAGATAGCTTATGCCGAGTTCGGCGGAGGTCAGGCCGTTGTTGATGCCCGCCGCGCGGAAATACGCGTCCTGCGAGGCGATCCGGATATCGGTGCCGACGGCCAGGCAGAACCCGCCACCGATGGCGGCGCCGTTGACGGCGCTGATGACCGGCTGGTGCATGCGGCGGATCGTGAGCATCACGTTGTTGAGCAGGTCCATGGAGCGACGGGCCACGCTGGTCTTGGTCAGGCCGTCGACGCCGGGAATCCGGCCCGCGCCCTGCAGATCGGCGCCCGAGCAGAAGCCGTGCCCGGCGCCGGTGAGCACCACGACGCGCACGTCGTTGTCGGTGGCCACCGACTCCAGCGTCTCGCGCAGCGGGACCATCACGTCGAAGGCCATCGCGTTCATGCGCTCCGGCCGGTTCAGGGTGACCAGCGCGATCTGCGGACGGGGTTTCTCGACGAGCACGAACGACATGCGGACTCCTACCGGCGACGACTGAGAAAACTGTAACCGGTTTCAGTCCCGGCCAAAAGCGCGCCAGGATGGCGGGGAGGGCGTGCGGGTGCTCAGACTCCCGCCAGCCAGCCGGTGACCCGCCGCGCGATGTCCTCCGGCGTGAGCCCCAGCTCCTGATGGATCTGCGCGCGCGAGCTGTGGTCCAGGAACTGTTGCGGCACACCGAGATCCCGCGTCGGCACATCCATACCGGCGCCCCGCAGGCGCGAGGACACCGTGCAGCCGACGCCGCCGTGCATGCCGCCGTCCTCCAGCGTCACCACCATGCGGTAGTTCTCGGCCAGTTTGACGATGGTGTCGGAGACCGGCAGCACCCAGCGCGGGTCCACCACCGTGACCGAAATCCCCTCCGCGGTCAGCAGATCCGCGGCCTGCACCGCGGTCTGCGCGAACGGGCCCACCGCGACCATCAGCACATCGCCGCGCACGGTCTGCGCCGCGCCACCCTCGGGCATGCGCAGCACGTCCACGCCGTCCAGCCGCTCCACCGCCGAGATGTCGTCGGGGACGGCACCCTTCGGGAACCGCAGCGCGGTCGGGCCCTCGGTGACCGCCAGCGCCTCGGCCAGTTCCTCGCGCAGCGTCACCGCATCGCGCGGGGCGGCCACGCGGATCCCGGGCACGATGCCCAGCACCGACAGATCCCACATGCCGTTGTGGCTGGCACCGTCGTCACCGGTGATACCGGCCCGGTCGAGGACCAGGGTCACCGGCAGCCGCAGCAGCGCCACATCCATCAGGAGCTGATCGAAGGCACGGTTGAGGAAGGTGGAGTAGATCGCCACCACCGGATGCAGCCCGCCCAGCGCCAGCCCGGCCGCGGAGGTCATGGCGTGCTGCTCGGCGATGCCGACGTCGAACATGCGGTCCGGGAAGCGCCTGCCGAACGGGGTCAGGCCCGTCGGACCCGGCATGGCGGCGGTGATCGCGACGATATCGTCGCGCTGTTCGCCCTGGCGGATCAGCTCGTCGGAGAACACCGAGGTCCAGCCCACGGACTTGCCGCCGCGCGGCTGCCCGGTCTCCGGGTCGATGGCGCCGATGGAATGCATCTGGTCGGCCTCGTGGTCCTCGGCGGGCTGATAGCCGCGCCCCTTCTGCGTGACCACGTGCACGATGGCCGGGCCGCCGAAGTCCTTGGCCCGGCGCAGGGCCGCCTCCAGCGCGCCGGTGTCGTGCCCGTCGACCGGGCCCACGTACTTCAGGCCCAGGTCGCTGAACAGCTCCTGCGGCGCCACCGCGTCCTTTATCCCCGCTTTGAGGGCGTGCAGCATCGAGTACGCCGATCCGCCGACGCGCGGGATGCCCTGCACGAATCGCTTGGTGGCGTCGAGCGCCTGCTCGTAGGCGGGCTGCATGCGCAGCGCGCCGAGCCGGTCGGCGAGCCCGCCGATGGTCGGCGAGTACGAGCGCCCGTTGTCGTTGACCACGACGATGAGCGAGCGGTCGGGACCGGCGGCGATATTGTTCAGCGCCTCCCAGCACATGCCGCCGGTGAGCGCGCCGTCGCCGACCACGGCGACCACGTGCCGGCGCTGCTTGGTCAGCGCGAACGCCTTCGCCAGGCCGTCGGCGTAGGACAGCGCGGCGGAGGCGTGCGAGGACTCCACCCAGTCGTGCGCGCTCTCGGACCGGCTCGGGTAGCCCGACAGCCCGCCCCGCTTGCGCAGCGAGTCGAAACCGTCCTGGCGGCCGGTCAGCATCTTGTGCACGTAGGCTTGGTGGCCGGTGTCGAAGATGATCGGATCGGCCGGCGAATCGAAGATCCGGTGCAGCGCGATCGTCAACTCCACGACGCCGAGGTTCGGTCCCAGGTGACCGCCCGTCACCGCGACCTTGCGGACCAGGAACTCGCGGATCTCCTCCGCCAGCTCCTCGAGCTCCGGTACCGTCAGCCGGCGCAGGTCCTCGGGCGTATCGATCCGGGAAAGAACTCCCACCGCTTTCTCCCTCTGGATGGCTCGTCTGTTTCAGACAGTCTACGGAGCCGTCCAGACCCCTGATGACCAGAATGCAAACCCCGTCCGCGACACCCCTAAACCATGTGATCCGCGACATAGGGGTTCCCGCGAACATTAGGACATGCCACTGTGCCACAACCACTCTCACAAGAAATCCGCCACGCCCGTGAGTGCCACCACACCCACATCCGGGCATACATCGCACCCGCCGAGGAGACGGCTCCCCACCCAACTGTCGTGCACTCGAAGCCAGGCCGACATCGCAGCCACTATCGACTCGCCTTCGACACCAACGCGGTGGTGCTGTCGGGGCGGCCCAGCGCGACGCCGATAGGCCGCGCTGCTGGGCAGGGCTCGGGAGAGCGGGCAGGATCGAGGGCACAGCTCGTGTCACGAACCGGATCCGACCCGCAGGAAGGCCCAGATGACCGACGCCCGCCCCGCCACCGTCACCACCTTCGGCCACGGCACCGTCACCGGCACACCCGACACGATGCAGGTGTCGATCTCCGTGGAAACCCGCGCGAGCACGGTCTCCCTCGCCTACGGGCAAGCCGGGTCGCGGACCACCGCCGTCACCGAGGCGCTGCGCGCCGACGGCGTGCGCTCGGCCGACATCGGCACCAGCGGCCTGTCGGTGCGCACCGAAACCGTCTGGACCGAGGAGGGCGGCGCCCGCGTCACCGGCTACGTGGCGACCACCTCGCTCACCGTCTCGCTGCGCACCGATCGGGCCGACTCCGGCGACCCCGACCCGGCCACGGTCATCGCCCACGCCGTCGATGCCGGTGGCGACGACGTGCGGCTCGGCGGTCTCAGCCTCACCTTCGCCGACACCGAGGCCCTGCTGACCCGCGCCCGCGACGCGGCCTGGGACGACGCCCACGCCAAGGCCGCCCAATACGCCGCCCGCGCCTCCCGCAGCCTCGGCCCCGTCCTCGAGATCACCGAGAACACCACCCCCCCGCCCACTCCCGCCACCACCCCCGAATTCCGCACAGTCGCCATGTCCGCCTCCTCCCCCGTCCCCATCGAATACGGCGAATCCCCCCTCACCGCCACCCTCCGCGCCACCTGGCTCCTCGACTGACCCAACTCCCGCACCCCCTACGCATTCCCGCACCCCCTCCAGGCCCCTGCAAGGGGTGCGAGAACACGCAGAGGGTGCGACAAGAGCCGGTGCGCCACAGGACGGCCCGCCCTGCCCGCGAACGCACCCCGCGGGCTTGGGGCATTCACGCACCCCTTGCGGGAGTTGGGTCAGGTACGTTCGAGGAGGGCGAGGCATTCGACGTGGTGGGTGGTGGGGAAGGCGTCGAAGGCGCGGAGGTGGGTGGGGTGGTAGCCCGCGGTGCGGTAGAGGGCGATGTCGCGGGCGAAAGAGGCTGGGTCGCAGCCGATGTGGATGATGCGGGCCGGGGCGTTGGCGGTCATGGCGGCGATCACGTCCTTGCCCGCGCCCGCGCGGGGTGGGTCGAGCACCACGACTTGCGGTGCGGGCGAACCGGTCCGGTGGCCGAGCCAGCGTTCGACGCGGTCGGCCGTCAGCCGCACCCAGGGGAGGTCGCGCAGGGCGGCGGCACCGTCGGCGAC
>NZ_JARWQD010000326.1 GCF_029869545.1 Nocardia wallacei
CCCCGGGGCGCCCCCCCCCCCGTCCCCCCCCGCGTGGCCCCGTTTTTGGCCCCCCCCCCCCCCCCCCCCCCCCCCCCCCCCCCCCCCCCCCCCCCCCCCCCCCCCGGGGGGGGGGGGGGGGGGCGCGCGGGGGCGGCGCCCGGGGTGCGCCCCCGGGCCCCCCCCCCTCGTGGAGCCGCGGGCTCAGCGCTCCAGGATGGCCACGACGCCCTGGCCGCCGGCGGCGCAGATGGAGATCAGGGCGCGGCCGGAGCCCTTCTCCGCCAGCTGCTTCGCGGTGGAGGCGATGATGCGGCCGCCGGTGGCGGCGAACGGGTGACCGGCGGCCAGCGAGGACCCGTTGACGTTGAGCTTCGAACGGTCGATCGAGCCGAGCGCGCCGTCCAGGCCCAGCCGCTCCTTGCAGTACTGGTCGGACTCCCACGCCTGCAGGGTCGCGAGCACCACCGAGGCGAACGCCTCGTGGATCTCGTAGTAGTCGAAGTCCTGCAGGGTGAGGCCGTTGCGGGCGAGCAGGCGCGGCACCGCGTAGGTCGGCGCCATCAGCAGGCCGTCGGGGCCCCAGATGTAGTCGACCGCGCCGACCTCGCTGTCGACCAGGTAGGCCAGCGGCTTCAGGTTGCGCTCGGCGGCCCACTCCTCGCTGCCCAGCAGCACCGCGGAGGCGCCGTCGGTGAGCGGGGTGGAGTTACCGGCGGTCATGGTGGCGTCGCCGAGCTTGTTGCCGAACACCGGCTTCAGCGTCGACAGCTTCTCGATGGTGGAGCCCGGGCGCAGGTTGTCGTCGCGGGTCAGGCCCAGGAACGGCGTGATCAGGTCGTCGAAGAAGCCGCGGTCGTAGGCGGCGGCCATATTGCGGTGCGACAGGTAGGCCAGCTCGTCCTGCGCCTCGCGGGCGATGCCGAACTCCTTGGCCGTGATGGCGGCGTGTTCGCCCATCGACAGCCCGGTGCGCGGCTCGGCGTTGCGCGGGATCTCGATGCCCACCATCGAGGGACGCAGCCGGCCGACCAGCTTCACGTAGTCGGAGTTCTTCTTGGCGCGGTTGGCGTCGAGCATCCACTCGCGCATCGACTCGCTCACGCCGATCGGCGCGTCGGAGGTGGTGTCGGTGCCGCCGCCCACCCCGGCCTCGATGCGGCCCAGCGCGATCGCATCGCCGACGGTGACGATCGACTGCAGGCCGGTGCCGCAGGCCAGCTGCAGGTCGTGGGCCGGGGTGTAGGGCGACAGCTCGCTGCCGAGCACGCTCTCGCGGATCATGCCGTGCTCGCCGACGCGCTTGAGCACCGCGCCGCCGACCACCATGCCCAGCCGCTCGCCCTGCAGCCCGTAGCGGCTGACCAGGCCGTTCAGTGCGGCGGTGAACATGTCCTGGTTGGAGGCGTGCGCGTAGCGGCCGTCGGAGCGCGCGAACGGGATGCGATTGCCGCCGAGGACCGCGACCGGGCGGGTCTGCTTGGTGTGCTTGGTCCCGCCGCTGTTGGAAGCGGCGGCCTTCGCCGAACGGGCTTTGGTAGTCACTCGAGTCTCCACACTCTCGTCGGGATTGTCCGGCGCTCGGGCGTGGCCGGAATTCGGCTCTGCACCGATGCCCCTACGCTGTCGGTTTACATTAAACTTACTCTGGAGTAAGTTCGTTGTCGACACCGTACCCCGTAGATGTGCGCAACAACGCTCGGGGCGGCAGGCAACCGAAGGTCGACGCATCCACATTCGACACGAGAAAAGGTAGGAACAGTGGCAGCCAGCAAGAGTAAGGGCGCTCCCAACCTCTACGGATCGTTCATTCACTCGGCCCCCGGCGCGTTCCTGGCGAGCAAGCTGGGACTGCCGAAGCCGGAGCACCTGCGTCGCTACACCCCGGGCGAACCGGCGCTGCCCGGCCCGGTGCTGGTGGGCGGCAAGGGCCGCGTCGCCGACGCCACCCGGAACCTGCTGTCGGACTACACCTTCGTGGATTCCCCCACACCGGGCGTGAAGTTCGGCGCGCTGGTGTTCGACGCCACCGGCCTCGGTTCCATCGAGGAGCTCGAGCAGCTGTTCGAGTTCTTCCAGCCCGCGATGCGCTCGATCGCGCCGTCGGGTCGGGTGCTGGTCATCGGCACCACTCCCGAACTGGCCTCGGGCGTCGAGCCGCAGATCGCGCAGCGGGCGCTGGAGGGCTTCACCCGCAGCGTCGGCAAGGAGCTGCTGCGCGGCGCCACCGCCAACCTGGTGTACCTGCACCCCGAGGCGGCCGCCGCGGCGACCGGCCTGGAGTCCACCCTGCGCTTCATCCTGTCCGGCAAGTCGGCCTTCGTCGACGGCCAGGTGTTCCGGGTCGGCAAGGACGACAACGCCGCCGCCGACATCAACTGGGACAAGCCGCTCGACGGTAAGGTCGCCGTGGTCACCGGCGCGGCGCGCGGCATCGGCGCCACCATCGCCGAGGTCTTCGCCCGCGACGGCGCCAAGGTGATCGTCGCCGATATCCCCGCCGCCGGCGAGGCGCTGTCGGAGACCGCCAACAAGGTCGGCGGCACCGCCCTCGCGGTCGACGTCACCGCCGCCGACGCCGCGGACAAGATCGCCGAATTCGCCACCGAGCGCTTCGGCGGCATCGACATCATCGTGCACAACGCCGGCATCACCCGCGACAAGCTGCTCGCCAATATGGACGAGGGCCGCTGGAACTCGGTGCTCAACGTGAATCTCGCCGCGCCGCACCGCATTACCGAGTCCCTGGTGTCCAAGGGTGCGCTGAAGCAGGGCGGCCGCGTGATCGACGTGTCCTCCATCGCCGGTATCGCGGGCAACCGCGGCCAGACCAATTACGGCGCCTCCAAGGCCGGTGTCATCGGCATGGTCGACGCCGAGGCCCCGAAGCTGGGCGAGAAGGGCGTCACCATCAACGCCGTCGCCCCCGGCTTCATCGAGACGGCCATGACCGCCGCCATCCCGCTGGGCACCCGCGAGGCGGGCCGGTTGATGAGCTCGCTGTCGCAGGGCGGCCAGACCGTCGACGTCGCCGAGACCATCGCCTACTTCGCCAGCCCGGCGTCGAACGCGGTGACCGGCAACGTCGTCCGCGTCTGCGGCCAGAGCCTCATCGGCGCCTGATCGGAGCATCATGACCAAGACCATTTCGCTGAACGAGCCACCCAAGACGGGCAGCCTCTACCTGAAGGCCGCCCTGGGGGCCGTTCCGCTGCTGACGGCGCGCAAGTCGCAGATCCCCGATCGCGCAGTGGAATTGAGCGGCATAAAGGTCGATGTCGACCATCTCGCCGCGTACTGTCACGCGACCGGGCTGCGCTTCGGCGACGCGCTGCCGCTGACCTATCCCTTCGTGCTCACCTTCCCGCTGGCCATGCAGCTGGTTGTCGCGCGCGACTTCCCGTTCGTCGCGGTGGGCGCGGTGCACGCGGAGAATCTGATCGAGCGCACCCGCGAGATCTCGGTGAGCGAGCCGCTGGACATCCGCACCCACGTGGAGAACCTGCGCGAGCACCCGAAGGGCCTGCTGGTCGACGCGATCAGTGAGATCAGCGTCGGCCGGGAGCAGGTGTGGCGGCAGGTCACCACGTTCCTGCACCAGCAGCGCACGTCGCTGTCGGGCGGTCCGAAGCCGGAGCCCAAGCCGGACGAGGTGCCCCCGCCGCCGCTGCGTACGCTGCGCGTGGATCAGGCGATGATCCACCGCTATGCCGCGGCCTCCGGTGACCGCAACCCGATCCACATGTCGGCGTTGGGCGCCAAGGCCTTCGGCTTCCCGCGCTCGATCGCGCACGGAATGTGGTCGGCCGCAGCGATTCTCGGCGTCATCGAGGGGCGTGTCCCGGCACAGACCACCTACTCGGTGAAGTTCGGCAAGCCGGTCCTGCTGCCGTCCACGGTCAACGTCTACGCCGACCAGGCCGACGGCGGCTGGGACCTGTCGCTGAAGCACCCGAAGAAGGGCTACCCGCACCTGACCGCCACGCTGCGCTGAGCTTCGGTCCGCGGACCGAACGGGCAAGAGCCGCACCGCGTTTAGGTGGCCGGATATAGAGTGGGATGGGGGGTTTGATATGCGGGGGAGCCGCAAAGCCGCGGGGCTTTGGGGTTTCGCCGCTTATCTAACCCCCCTTGCGACTCTATATCGGGCTACCTAAAAGCCGGGGGGCTCTTGCCCGTTCGGTCCGCGGACCGAAGCTCAGCGCAGCGTGGCGGTCAGGTGCGG
>NZ_JARWQD010000327.1 GCF_029869545.1 Nocardia wallacei
ACCCCCGCTGCCGAGTCTATTCGAATCCCCCCACCACAGTCGCCCAACCACAACCCCCCGTCCAACATGCCCGGCCCACCCCCATCCCCGACGTACCTCGCTGACCGCCGATCCCGGCCAAAAGCGCGCACCGGGAACGAGAGGGCATGCGCGCGCCGGGAATGGGAGAGGGCATGCGTACGTCGGGGATGGGGGTGGGCCGGGCATGTTGGACGGGGGGTTGTGGTTGGGCGACTGTGGTGGGGGGATTCGAATAGACTCGGCAGCGGGGGTAGGGCGATCGCGAGCGTGATCGACGGCGAATGGAATGCGGGGGTGTGGTGATGGGGCCGTTACTGGTTCGTATGACCGGGGCGGAGTGGTTTCGCGCGGCGCCGGGCGGGCTGAACCGGTATTTCACCGATCTGTATGCGGCGCTGGCCCGTAGGACCGAGATCTCGGTCACCGCAACGGCTTTCGGCGATCCGCCGCCGGGCGGACGCTGTTGGGGACCCACCGGCGGGACTACCCTGCGGCGCGCGGGCCGCGCCTTCCTCGACCGCCCACCGCGCGGCGCCCTCCTCGACCGGCACTTCTGCCTCTACGGTCCCCCGGCCGCCGGGCCGCTGGTCGTCCACTTCCACGGTCCGTGGGCGCAGGAGAGCCGGATGGCGGGAGCGCCGGACCGCAGCGTGCGCGCGAAGTACCTGCTCGAGCGCCTCCGTTATGCGCGGGCGGACCGGTTCGTCGTACTGTCGGGCCGGTTTCGCGATGTCCTGATCTCCGATTACCGAGTGCCCGCGGACCGCGTCGCCGTCATCGCACCGGGCGTCGACCTCGATCGGTTCACGTTGTCCGATCTCCCCGCCGAATCGGCGCCCCTGGTGCTGTGCGTCCGGCGACTGGAGCGCCGCATGGGCCTGGACACGCTGCTCCGCGCCTGGCCCGCCGTCGTGGACCGGCATCCCGGCGCGCGCCTCACCATCGCCGGAACCGGCAGCGCGGCAACGGAATTGCGCGCCCTTGCCGCCGGTCAGCCGTCCATCGACTTCGCCGGGCGCGTCAGCGACGAGCGGCTCGCGGCACTCTACGCCCGCGCGCACTGCACGGTGGTTCCGTCGATCGCGCTGGAGGGCTTCGGTCTCATCGCCCTCGAATCCCTGGCGGCCGGGCGGGCGCCGATCGTCTCGGACTGCGGCGGGCTGCCCGATTCGGTCCGGGGGCTCGACCCCTCGCTGATCGTGCCGCCCGGCGCCCCGGACGCCCTCGCCCAGCGCCTCGCCGCCGCCCTCGACGGCGTAGTCCCTACCGCGAAACAATGCCGTGCGCACGCCGAATCGTTCTCCTGGGACGCCGCCGCCCGCCACCACATCACCCTCTACCGCGAACTGGCCGGACCGTGAAGGCCCTCTTCGTGGCGCATACCGCGGCACCGTCCGGCGCCGAACTGGCCACGCTGCGGCTGGTTTCGGCGCTGCGCTCGCACATGGATGTCGCCGCCGTCTACACCGCCGACGGTCCGATGCTCGAGCGAATGCGCGCGCGGGGCATCGAAACCCATTTGTTACGCAACACTTTCGACAGCCGCGCGATGACCATCGGAAAGGCCGATGCGCGCCGCCTGGTCACCGGCGCGATCGCCCTGCTGCGCGTGGGCTGGGCGCTGGGCGCCACGGCACGCGGAACGGAGGCCTCGGTGCTGGTCGCGGAGAGCACGAAAGCGCTGCTCATGGGCGCGGTCGCGGCTCGTCGAGCCCGGATTCCGCTGATCTGGCAGGTGCACGACCGGATCACGCCGGACTACTTCGGCCGCGGCCTCGCCCCGCTGATCCGCGTGCTCGGCCGGATCGTCGCGGACGGGTACATCGCCAACAGCCACACCACCCGCGCCACGCTGCGCACCGGGCGCAAACCCGTCGCCGTCGCCCACCCCGGTCTCGAACCGCGCCCGCCCGCGGCTCGTCCCGCCCAGCGCCCGCCGCGGGAGACGGTGATCGCCGTCGTCGGGCGGCTCGCCCCGTGGAAGGGACAGGACCTGTTTCTCCGGGCGGTCGCGGACACGGCGATCCGGCCGCATCGGATCCTGCTGATCGGCGGCGCGTTCTTCGACGAGGAACCGTACCGAGCCGAACTCGGACGCCTGACCGCCGAACTCGCGCTACCGGTCACCTTCACCGGCCACGTCGACGATCCGGAAAGCCTGCTCGCACAGGCCGATATCCTCGCGCACTGCTCCGTGCTCCCGGAACCGTTCGGCCAGGTCGTGGTCGAGGGGATGCGCGCGGGCTGCGCGGTCGTGGCGACCGGCCCCGGCGGGCCCGCGGAAATCGTCGAACCGGAGATCAGCGGCCTACTCGTGGCGGCAGGGGATCGCGGCCAGCTCACCGCCGCCCTGGACCGGCTCATCGGCGATGCCGGACTGCGCCGCAGGTTCGCCGACGCCGCCCGCATCCGGGCGCGGCGGTTCGGCATCGAGGAGACCGCCCGCACGGTCGCCGCGCTACTCACCTCGGTTGCGCGAAAGCGGTTGCGGCATGGCTGATTCCGCGGAGAACGACCGAAGCCCCGGCGGCGTCCGCGGGCGGCGTCCGATGCAGCACGGCCGGATCGCGATCCTGCGCGATATCGGCTACGTCAGCTTCGGCAAATACGGCCAGTACGTCATCACGGTGATCACGCTGCCGCTCATCGCCCGCCTCATCGGCCCGCACGGCGTCGGGTTGCTCGCGATCGGCATGTCGGCGTACTTCATCGGGTCGCTCCTGGTGGACCTGGGCATCACCTCGTTCCTGGCCGCCAAGGTGCACGATGCGGCCGACGGGGCGGCCATCGACCACCTGCGCGGCACCTACCTCGCCATCCGCGTCACCACATTGAGCGCCCTCGGCGCGGCACTGCTGGTCAGCCTGCCGATGGGGGTGCCGGAGCCGCTGCACATGATCCTGCTCGGCCTGTTCGCCGGTGGGCTCTGGTCGATCTCGGAGGATTGGCTGCTGATCGGGCAGGGCAGGTTCGGGACCTCGACGCTGTATCAGGGCGCGGGGCGGATCGGCTACCTGGCGCTGCTGGTGCTGTGGCTGCCGCGCATGCCCACCGCCACGACGGCGATACTCTGCCTGCTGCTGTCCTCGCTGCTGACCATCGCACTCACGTGGTGGGATGCGCTGCGCACCTTCGGAATTCCCGGGCGGCCGCGCCACGTGCGCCAGGTGCTGCGGATCGGTGCGCCGGTGCTCACCTCGCGCGCACTGGTCACCAGCTACGGGCAGGGTTCCGCGGTGGTGTACGCGGCCGTGCTCGACGCCGTATCCCTCGGGCTGTATTCGGCGGGCGACCGCCTGGTGCGGGCGATGCAGTCGCTGCTGGACCCGATCGGCTTCGCCCTGCTGCCGCGCATGGCGCGCCGCGGCGCGGAGGAAACCTTCTGGCGCAACGCGACTCGATCGCTGCTGGCCTGCCTGGCCGCGGCCGGTGTCGCGACCCTGGGCCTCTGGGTGGCCGCCCCGATTCTCGTGCACGTGATGTTCGGCAATGCCTTCGCCGCCGCGGTGCCGCTGCTGCGGGTCGAGGTGCTCATCCTGCCCGCCACGACCATCTCGTCGCTGGTCACCACGGCCGTGCTGCCGGTCCGCCAGGACACCGCGGGCGTACTCATCGGGGCCGTCCTCGGCACCTGCGTCGCGGCCGGGGCGCTCGCCGTCGCGGTGCACACCCACTCGGTGTGGACCCTGGTCTACGGCACCGTCGCGGCCGAAACCACGGTCGCGCTGTGGTATCTGATCCGCATGCGCTGGCTCGCCGTCGCCGAACGCGCCACCCGGCGCACCGCGTCCGTCGGGTGACGGCGCGCGAAGAGGGGGATCGATCATGAGAATTCTGTTCGTAGGCGACGATTGGATCGGCAGCAATGCCCGCTCGCTGGCCGACGGCTTCCGCCAGGCCGGGCACGAGGTGGTCGTGGTCGACACCACCGCCGTCACGCTGCCGCCCCGGCTCTCGCCGCCGTGGGTGTACGCGAAGGCGACGCACCGGCGGGCACCGTGGCGAATCCGGCGCATCCACGACGAGATCGACTCGCTCGCCGCCGATTTCGCGCCCGATATGGTGTTCGCCTTCAAGGCGGTGCACCTGGACCAGGCCCGGCTGCTGGCGGTTCCGGCCGCCCGGCACGTGCACTACAGCCCCGACGACGTCACCAATCCGGAGAACATCAGCGCCGACTACCTCGCGCACGAGGCCGAGTGGGATCTCATCGTCACCACCAAGCGGCACAACGTGCCGGAACTGCGCGAGCGCGGCGTGCGCTCGGTCGCCTTCGTCGCCAGCGCCTACGATCCCGCCTGGCATCGGCCCGCGGCACGGCGCGGCGGCGACCGGTTCCTGGCCGGTTTCATCGGCGCCTGCCGACCCGACCGGCGCGGCCTGCTCGTCGATCTGGCTCGCGAATACGGTGCGGCACTGGCGGTATACGGGCCTGGATGGCGGCGGGTGCCGCCGCTGTGGCGCACGGGCGCGGCGGTGCGCGGGCCGGTCTACGGCGAGGACTTCTCCGTCGCCGTCGCCGCGGTCACCGCGAACCTGGTGCTGCTCAACTCCGCCAACCGCGACACCCACACCTGCCGCAGTTACGAAATACCCGCCGCCGGTGGACTTTTCGTCGGCGAACGGACCGAGGAGCACGCCGCGCTGCTGGCCGAGGACACCGAATGTTTCCTCTTCTCCTCCCCCGCCGAACTACACGAGATCCTCGACCGCTGCGCACGACACCCCGACCGGGCGTTGGAGGTGGCCGCGGCCGGGCACCGCCGGATCACCACCGGGCGGCACCGCTACGTCGATCGCGCCCGCGAGATCGTCGAGGCGATCGGGTAACGGTCAGCCCGCCCGCGCGACATATGGGTGATGAAGGACATGGGGTGATGGGCGCCGCGCAGCCCGAAGTATTCCTCGTCGCAGCGGCATTGGCGAGCATGGTGATCGCCGCCTTCTGGCTGTCCGGACCGATCCGGATATTCCTGATCGCGCAGGTCGCGTACTGGACACTGTCCTACCTCGCGCGACCGGCCGTCCTGCTGTGGGTGCAGCCGCAACCGCGCTACGGCGACAACATTCCCGACCCGCGGCTGGCCCAGCTCGGCTACGACCACGGGATCGCGGCGGTGCTGCAGCCGGTGGTCTTCGGGCTGTGGCTGTACGCGGGAATGGTTGTGGCATATACGATCTGGTCCCGTCGGCGCGAGACTCGGCCCGATACCGCCACCAGCGGCCGACGCGCCCTGCCACCGGCGCATTTCGCCCACGACCCGATATTCCTGCGGACCCTCGTCGTGCTCTACGGCGTCGGCACGCTCGGCAGGCTCGTGGCGGTCGCGACCGGAAACAACGGCCGCGCGGGCGAACTGGAGAGCCCCGATCCGATCATCAATCTCATCACGCTGCTCGCCACGCTCGGCGCCGTCGGGCTCATCGTGTATGTGCGGACCGCCGCCGCGCGCACCACGATCCTGATCATCGGCGCGCTGATATTCGGCGAGCTGCTGTGGACGGCCGCGGTGCAATCGAAGACCCCGATCGTGGGGGCGGCCGTGGCGATCGCGGTGCGCTGCGCCATGACCGGGTGGACACGCGCCAAGGTGGCGGCGGTACTGGCGATCACCGTCCTCGCCGTCGGCGGATTCGGCTGGCTGCAGTCGCTGAAGGCCACCGATACCGCCAAGGCCGAGGCGGCGGTGGCCGATTCCGGCTATCCGGCCCTCGTGCGCCCGTTCCTCAGCCTGCTGCGCCGGTTCGACGGGCTGGAGGCCGCCACCGATGCCTTATACGCGGGCCCGCGCTCGTGGCTGACACCGCCCGAGGTGGCGCTGCACGCCGTGCAGAGCCTGATTCCCACCCAGCTGCTCGGCGCGGAGAAGTTCCGCTCCGGCGCCGCCTGGGCCGACGCCGTGCGCGGCGGCTCGGTCGATATGACACAGGTCTCGGTGTCGCTGGCGGAGGGGAACATCAACGAAGGCTATGTCCTGGCCGGGTATCCCGGTGTCGCACTGGGCGTCTCGATCACCTTCGTGCTGCTGCTCGGCTGGTCACACGCGCTCTACAGCCGCCATCTGGCGCTGCCGGTGCTCGCGCTCGCGATGATCGAGGTGCCGGTGCTGTTCGAACGCGGAATGCTCGGCACGGTCGAAACACTCGGCAAGTATCTGCAGGCCGTGGTGCTGGTGTGGGTCACATATCTACTGATCGCCGAATATCGGCGGCAGGCGGCGCAGCGCCCGGCACTCGCCGGGCCCGTTGCCGGGAAAACGAGGGCAGGGCAATGGGTTTGATCGATTTCTGGCATATCGTCCGGCGGCGGTGGCTCACCCTGCTCGCGGTGCTGGTGCTGTGCGCGGCCGTGGCCTTCGGGTACGCGCAGAGCCAACCGGTGTCCTACACCGCCTCCAGCACCTGCTACGTGTCGATGGCGACCGGCACCTCGGTCAACGACTCGTATCAGGGCGGCCTGGCCGCGCAGCAGCGGGTGCGGTCCTACCTCGATCTCGCGAGCAGCGAGACTGTGGCGCAGCGGGTGAAAGATCAACTCGGACTGTCGATGTCGACGGCCGAGCTGCGCGGCCGGATCGCCGCCTCCTCCCCGCCCGCCACCATGATCATCGCGATCTCGGTGCGCGACGGCACCGCCGACGGTGCCCGGATACTGGCCGACGAGGTGGTGTCGCAGTTCCGCTTCATGGTCAGCCAGCTGGAGACGATCCAGCGCGAGGCGGCACCCGCCGCCCGCGTGGCCGTGGTCGACAAGGCGCAGTTGCCGTCCGCGCCGAGCGGGCCGCAGACCCAGCGCACCCTCCTGCTCGGCGTGGCCGCCGGATTGATCCTCGGCCTGCTCGCCGCACTGGCGCGAGACCGGCTCGACCGGCGGCTACGGACCTCCGGCGATCTCGCGGCGGTCGCCCCCGTGCCGGTCCTCGCGATCATCGACGACGGAAGGCCCGGCGCCCCCGGCGAATTGCGGCGGCTGCGCACCCGGCTCGGTGACGAGACCGCGAGCGTGCTGCTGACCTCGCTGTCGGATCGCTCGCGGCCCGAGGTGGCGATCGGGCTGGCGCGGACCTACGCTGACACCGGTGAGCGGGTGGTGCTCGTCGATGCCGACACCACCGGGCGGGGCAGTTCCGGCCTGGTGCCGGTCAAGGCCACGGCCGGGCTGTCGGAACTGCTGCGCCATACTTCCCCGCTGGACGACGCGGTGACCGACTGGCCCGAGGCCGGGTTGAGCGTGCTGCCACTCGGTGTCCTCGATTCCCGCACACCGGATCTGCTGGCCTCCGAGCGGTTCGCCGAGATCATGTCCAAGCTGCGCAGCGAATTCGATCGCGTCGTGGTCGAGGGCGCGCCGGTCGCCGCGGCGGCGGACGCGCTCGCACTGGCCCGGCGCTGTGACGCGACGATCGGTGTCGTGCAACTCCGAACCAGCTCCGCACCCCAGGTGCGCGGCGCGCTGGCGACGTTCGGCACCGAAGCGCCGGCGGGGACGGTCGCCTATACGGCGCCCGCCGCCGGACTGCGGAAAACCCTGGGGCACTTGCGGAGACGCCCGTGATGCCCGGGGACGAGGGGGGCGGTGATCGCCTGCGGCGGCGACGGCTGCTGGCGGTCACGCTCGGCGCGGCGGCGGCCGGATCGCTGGCGGCCTGCTCCTCGGCGGCCCAGCCGGACGCCGAATTTCGTTCTCCGCGAGTGACCGACGCGCCGTCGGCACGCAATATCCGCGATTTCGGCGCGGTGGGCGACGGGCACGCCGACGATACGGCCGCCCTCGCCGCCGCCGTCGCGGTGGGCGACCGCCCGCTGGTGATGTATCTGCCCGCCGGGCACTACCGCGTCACCCGATGGCCCGAATTGCCGGATTACGCAACGATTCTCGGCGACGGCGCCGATATCACCACGATCGTGTACGAGGGCGACGAGACGCTGATCACGCTGCGCGGCAAGCAGCGCGTCCGGTTCGCGCGCCTCGGCTTGTTCCTGTCCGGCACCGCGGCCACCGCGGTGCGGCTGACCGAATGCTTCCGCTGTTCCTTCGACGCGGTGCTCCTGCGTGGAAATCACCTGTCGGAGAACTACCCCCGCTACGAGCGCCAGCGCGGAGTGGTCCTCGACGGCAACACCGGCGGCACCGCGTTCATCGACTGCGATATCAACAACTTCGGGTACGGCCTGGTCACCTCGTGCATCCAGAACTACGTCACCTCCTCCAAGTTCACCAACAACCGGATCTCGGTGCTGGGCACCGGCGGCGATCACAATGCCGGATTGGCGCTGTCCAACGTGGAATTCGTCTCCGACGAGGATCCGGGAACCACCGACCGCCACGTGGTCGTCGACGGCGCCGCCAACGACTGGTGGTTCACCAACGTCTGGTTCGAGGGGGCCGATACCGCGCTGGCGATCGGCGGCAACGGCGGCGGGCCCGCGCAGTTCGGGATGGTCAACTGCAAGGTGGCCGCGCGTACCACCTGTCTCGAACTCATTCACTGCCGCCAGCCCTACCTGGCCAATGTGCTGTTCGATCCGGACCTCGACAAGCCGCCCGTCGAGGTGCGCATAGACGCGGCCGGATGTCCGGAAGGCACGGCGATCAACCTGATTTCGGGCTCGCACGACGATATCGATCCCCGCGTGTTTCCCGAGGGCTGGCACGTCATCGGCCGCGGGCGGGTGCACGGGGCGCGGTTCTCCGGGACCGTGGTCGCGCAGGCCGCGCGCCCCGATGCCGATGTGCTGCAGATCCAGGACCGCGACGGCGCGGTGCTCTCGGCCGTGCTGCCCGGCGGCGCCTGGCTGTCCGAGCGGGCCGAGGGCGGGGTCGTGCTGCGCGATGCGGCGGGCGGGTACTGGCGGCTGTCGGTCGGCACGGACGGCGCCGTGCGCACGTCGTCGCTGGGCAGACAGCGGCCACGATCATGAGTAGCACGGCACCGCGGCTCGGCCCGCTGACCCTGCGCGGCAGGACCGTCGCCGTCCGGCCGCCGCGGCCCGGCGACCATCCGCACTGGCGGCGGCTGCGGCTGCGCGACCGCGCGCTCATCGAACCCTTCTGGTACAGCTCGCGATTGGACTGGGCGGAGCGGCATACCGAAAAGCAGTGGTTGCGTGAGTATCTCGTCAGCCGGGCCGAGTCGCGGGCCGGGCGACGGCTGCCCGGGGTGATCGAGATCGACGGCCGGTTCGCCGGGCAGTGCGAGCTGTGCTCCATCGACCTGCGCCGGGGCACCGCGGAGATGAGCATCTGGATCGACTCCCGGCTCGCCAGGCACGGATTCGGCGGTGTGGCCGCCGGACTCGTCATCGACTACGGATTCCAGACGCTCGGCCTGGCGCGCATCGTCGCTCCCATCTCGCCCGGCAACATCGCCGCGGCACACGGTGCGGCCGAACTCGGTTTCGCCCGAGAAGCCCTGATGACGCGGTATTTCGACGCGGGTGGGGCGCGCCGCGACCACGAGCTGTGGGCACTGACCCGCGACGACCGGCCGCCGGGCGGATTCGCCGCGTTCTGGATTCGCAGAATCGGGTCCACAGCGGCCGAAGGGACTTCCGCCTCTATTCCGGCAACCTCCCCGCGCCCGACCATGAAGGGGGGTTCGGCCGAGTCGGCCGACGACGACTCGGCCGGACAGCAGGGGGCTCGCAGTGGGCACTTATCCTCTGCCACAGCACTTTTCACCACCGCGCTGCGGCTCGCTATCGGCCGGTCGTGGCGGCGGGCGACGGGGCTGGGTGGCGCCTGCGCGGTGCGCCTGGAAATTCCCGGATATCGCTGTGCCGTGCTGCGTAGCAGGCGCCTGTCCGACCGTGCCGGGTGGCTGGCGGCGCGCCGTCGACACCCGGAATTCTTCGACGAACCCGGCCGCCCGCCCTGGTGGCGCGAGATCGCCCGCAGTCACGGCGGATTGCGCTCCCCCGCCGGGCTGGTGCTGGTGCTCGACATCGACGGCACCTACGCGGGTGAGGGCCGGTTGTACGACCTGGACATGTTCGATCGCAATGCCCGCCTGCGGATCTGGGCCGATCCCGCGCATGCCGACGCGGCCGTCCGCGCGGCCGCGACCCGGGCGCTGCTCGGCCACGCGTTCGGCGCGCTCGGACTGCTACGCGTCGCGACGGAGATCGACTCCGACGACCGCGAATCCGCCGCCGTCGCCGCCCGGGCGGGCCTGGTGAAGGAGGGAATCATGCGCAACTATCCGGGGCCCGCCGGGCGGCACACCGACCACGCACTGTGGGCGCTGACCGTGGCGCTGCCGGACGAGGAGCACCCGTGATGCGACAATTCGGCCGCAGCAACGAGGTTCAGCGCCGCCTGCACGAGGTGGTCCCCGGCGGCGCCCACACCTACGCCCGCGGCGCGGATCAGTATCCGGAGGAGATGGCGCCGATCCTGGTGCGCGGCAGCGGATGTCACGTCTGGGACTGCGACGGGAACGAGTATGTCGAGTACGGCATGGGCCTGCGGTCGGTCACCCTCGGGCACGGCTATCCGCCCGTGACGCAGGCCGCGACGCGGGCCGTCGCCGACGGCATGAGTTTCTCCCGCCCCACCGAGCTGGAACTGCTTGCCGCCGAGGACTTTCTGGCCCTGGTGCCCGGCGCCGACATGGTGAAGTTCGCCAAGAACGGCTCGGATGCCACGACGGCCGCCGTGCGCCTGGCGCGGGCGGTCACGGGGCGTGAGGCGGTGGCGATCTGCGATCAGCCGTTCTTCTCCGTGGACGACTGGTTCATGGGCACCACCGCCATGAACGCCGGGATTCCCACCGCGAACTCGACGCTGCGCTTCCGCTACAACGAGCTGGATTCCCTGGCGGCGGTGCTCGATTCGCAGCGGGTGGCCTGTGTGGTCATGGAGGCGGCCACCGCCCTCGCCGAACCGGATCCGGGGTATCTCGAGGGTGTCCGGGCGCTGTGTGACCGGCACGGCACGCTGCTGGTGTTCGACGAGATGATCACCGGGTTCCGGTGGTCTTGCGGTGGGGCACAACAGGTTTACGGGGTGACGCCGGATTTGTCCTGCTGGGGCAAGGCGATGGGCAACGGGTTCCCGATCTCCGCGCTGGCCGGTCGGCGGGAGCATATGGAGCTGGGCGGCCTGCGCACCGAACGCGACCGGGTGTTCCTGATGTCCACCACGCACGGCCCCGAAACCGGGTCGCTCGCGGCGTTCCGGGCCGTGGTGCGCGCCTACGCCGAGACCGACCCCATCACCCGCATGGAACACGCCGGGCGCCGCCTCGCCGACGGCGTGAACAAGATCGCCGCCGAACTCGGCATCACCGAATACCTGCAGGTGATCGGGCGGCCCTCCTGCCTGATCTTCACCACCCGCGACGTCGACGGGCGGCCCTCCCAGCCCTTCCGCACCCTGTTCCTGCAGGAACTGCTCGAGCGCGGCGTGCTGGGCCAATCCTTCGTCACCTCGGCGGCACACACCGACGAGGCCATCGACCACACCATCGACGCCTGCGCGGAGGCCGCCGAAACCTACCGCCGCGCCCTGGACCGGGGCGGTGTCGACGGGCTGCTGAGGGGTAGGCCCGTCGCCCCCGCCCTCCGCCGCCGGGCCACCCCCCGCGACCTCCCCCAATGACCCCCCCAGCCAACTTCCCGCACCCCCAGCGTGTTCCCGCACCCCTTTAGAGGCCCAGCAGCCCCTGCGGGAACACGCACGGGGGGCGGGAAAGGGTAGGCATGGGCGGGCGTCGCATCGCGG
>NZ_JARWQD010000328.1 GCF_029869545.1 Nocardia wallacei
GCGGCGGGGTTGTTTTTAAACCTTGTTGTCATTTCCCCCGCCCCCCTCCGGGTGTTAGGTGTCGGCCCCCCTTGGGGTTCGGTCCGGGTCAGCGGGCGAAGAGGAGGGCGCGTTTGACCTCCTGGATGGCCTTGGTGACCTCGATGCCTCGGGGGCAGGCGTCGGTGCAGTTGAAGGTGGTGCGGCAGCGCCAGACGCCCTCGACGTCGTTGAGGATGTCCAGGCGTTCGCGGGCGGCCTCGTCGCGGCTGTCGAAGATGAAGCGGTGCGCGTTGACGATCGCGGCCGGGCCGAAGTAGCTGCCGTCGTTCCAATACACCGGGCACGAGGTGGTGCAGCAGGCGCACAGGATGCACTTGGTGGTGTCGTCGAACCGGGCGCGGTCGGCCTGGCTCTGGATGCGCTCGCGGGTGGGCTCGTTGCCGTGGGTGATCAGGTACGGCTTCACCGCGCGGAACGCGTCGAAGAACGGCTCCATGTTCACCACGAGGTCCTTCTCCACGGGCAGGCCGCGGATGGGCTCGACGGTGACGGTGAGGGTCTTGCCGCCCTTGGGCAGCATGTCGCGCATCAGCACCTTGCACGCCAGCCGGTTGACGCCGTTGATGCGCATGGCGTCCGAACCGCAGACACCGTGCGCGCACGAGCGCCGGAAGGTGAGCGTGCCGTCCAGGTAGGACTTGATGTAGATGAGCACGTTCAGGAAGCGGTCGGTCGGCAGCACCGGCACCTGGAACGAATCCCAGTGCGCGCCTTTGTCGTCCTCCGGGTTGAACCGCGCCACCTTGACGGTGATCATGGTCGACCCGTCGGGCACGGGGGCGGGCTTCTGCGGAGCCTCGGCTACAGCAGTCATCAGTACTTACGCTCCATCGGCTCGTAGCGGGTCTGCACGACCGGCTTGAAATCCAGGCGGATGTCGGCGATCAGCTTCGCGTGCTGGCCCGGCTCCACGTCCTTGTACGCCATGGTGTGGCGCATGAAGTTGGTGTCGTCGCGGTCCGGGTAGTCCTCGCGGGCGTGGCCGCCGCGCGACTCCTTGCGGTTGAGCGCGCCCACCACGGTGACCTCGGCCAGCTCCAGCAGGAAGCCCAGCTCCACGGCCTCGAGCAGGTCGCTGTTGAAGCGGCGGCCCTTGTCCTGCACGGAGATGTGCTCGTAGCGCTCCTTGAGCGCGTGGATGTCGGTGAGCGCCGTCTTGAGCGTCTCCTCGGTGCGGAACACCGCCGCGTTGGCGTCCATCGTCGCCTGCAGGTCGGTGCGGATATCGGCGACGCGCTCGTTGCCGTGCTCCGACAGCAGGTTCGCCAGCCAGCCCTGCACGTATTCGGCGGGGTTCTCCGGCATCTCGACGAACTCGGCGCGCTGGGCGTACTCGGCGGCGGCGATACCGGAGCGGCGGCCGAACACGTTGATGTCCAGCAGCGAGTTGGTGCCCAGGCGGTTCGAGCCGTGCACCGACACGCACGCGCATTCGCCCGCGGCGTACAGGCCGGGGACCACGTCGGTGTTGTTGCGCAGCACCTCGCCGCGAATGCGGGTCGGGATGCCGCCCATCACGTAATGGCAGGTCGGCATGACCGGCACCGGCTCCTTCACCGGGTCCACGCCCAGGTAGGTGCGGGAGAACTCGGTGATGTCGGGCAGCTTCTCCTCGAGCACGTCCTCGCCGAGGTGGGTCACGTCGATGAAGACGTAGTCCTTGTTGGGACCGCCGCCGCGGCCCTCGAGGACCTCCTTGACCATCGAGCGGGCCACGATGTCGCGCGGCGCCAGGTCCTTGATGGTCGGGGCGTAGCGCTCCATGAACCGCTCGCCGTCGACGTTGCGCAGGATGCCGCCCTCGCCGCGGACCGCCTCGGAGATCAGGATGCCGAGTCCGGCCAGGCCCGTCGGGTGGAACTGGTGGAACTCCATGTCCTCCAGGGGAAGTCCCTTGCGGAACACGATCGCCATGCCGTCGCCGGTCAGCGTGTGCGCGTTGGAGGTGGTCTTGTACATGCGGCCGGAACCGCCGGTGGCGAAGATGATCGCCTTGGCGTGGAAGACGTGCAGTTCGCCGGTGGCCAGCTCGTAGGCGACGACGCCGGTGGCGACCGGGCCGCGCTCGGTCTCGGTCATCACCAGGTCCAGCACGTAGAACTCGTTGAAGAACTCCACGTCGTGCTTGACGCAGTTCTGGTACAGCGTCTGCAGGATCATGTGGCCGGTGCGGTCGGCAGCGTAGCACGCGCGGCGGACCGGGGCCTTGCCGTGGTCGCGGGTGTGGCCGCCGAAGCGGCGCTGGTCGATCTTGCCTTCCGGGGTCCGGTTGAACGGCAGGCCCATCTTCTCCAGGTCGAGCACGGCGTCGATGGCCTCCTTGGCCATGATCTCCGCGGCGTCCTGGTCGACCAGGTAGTCACCACCCTTGACGGTGTCGAAGGTGTGCCACTCCCAGTTGTCCTCTTCGACGTTGGCCAGCGCGGCGCACATGCCGCCCTGCGCCGCGCCGGTGTGACTGCGGGTCGGGTACAGCTTGGTCAGCACGGCCGTGCGGGCCCGGGGACCGGCCTCGATCGCCGCGCGCATCCCCGCACCACCGGCGCCGACGATCACGACGTCGTACCGGTGCTCCTGAATCGGTCGGGATTCACTCATTGTTGGCGACCTGTTCCTAACTGATGTTGGGGTCGAAGGTGAAGATGACGTAGCTGCCCACGCCCATGATCAGGATCATCGACACGACCAGCAGGACCTTGAGCCAGAACCGGGTGGAGTCCTTGCGGGCGTAGTCGTCGATGACCGTGCGCAGGCCGTTGCCCCCGTGCAGCTGGGCCAGCCACAGCATGGTCAGGTCCCAGAACTGCCAGAACGGGCTCGCCCAGCGACCGGCCACGAAGGCGAAGTTCAGCCGCTGCACGCCGCCGTCGATCATCAGCATGATGAACATATGGCCGAGCACCAGCACCACCAGCAGCAGGCCGGAGAAGCGCATGAACAGCCAGGCGTACTTCTCGAAGTTGTTGCCCATGGTGCGCCGCGGCGCGTTCGGCGCGGCGAGGCTGGCCGGGATGTCGTGGGACTTGCCGAGTACAGGCGCGGTCATATCAGTGCTCCGTCAGCAGGTAGAAGAACTGGCGGCCGACGCCGGCGCCCGCGACCAGGATCCAGATGGCCAGCACGATCCACAGCATCTGGCGCTGGTAGCGCGGGCCCTTGGACCAGAAGTCGACCAGGATCACGCGGATGCCGTTGAGCGCGTGGAACAGCACGCACACCACCAGGCCCATTTCCATGAGGGCCACGAGCGGGTTCTTGTAGGTCTCGATCGCCTGGTCGTAGGTGTCCGGGCTGACTCGCACCAGCGCGGTGTCGAGTACGTGGACGAACAGGAAGAAGAAGATCGTGACGCCGGTGATCCGGTGCAGCGCCCAGGACCACATGCCCGGGTCGCCGCGGTACAGCGTCTTCCGCTTCGGCTGTGCCGGAGCTTCCAGTGTGGCGGTCATAGAGTGCGGTGCCTCCAACGTCGTTGATGGACCCGGTCGCGGTTTCGGCGCACGGGCTATCGAGCCATTGGGTTTGGAAAACACCAGCTCGTACCCGTAGCCGACACCCCGGAGGCGGTGGCCGGCCCGCCGCCGGGAACCTGAACCGATCTGTCTGGAACTCTAATCCCCGGCGATTCGCGGAACTAATTCGGCGTGGCGTGCGTTGCGTCGCATTCGAATCAGTTAGGTTTGCCTTGCCTGATGAATTGACGGGCTCGCGGTGGCTTTCCTACGGTCGTGTTCGACTCGTTCGAGCGGAGGTCCGATATGCCGGAAATAGATTGGAATGCGTTGCGCGGCAATGCATTCCGAGTCATGCAAAATGCGTATGCACCCTACTCGCGGTTTCCGGTCGGCGCGGCCGCTCTCACCCGTGACGGCCGAATTGTGAGCGGCTGCAATGTGGAAAATATCTCATACGGTTTGGGCCTCTGTGCCGAATGTGTACTCGTGGGTAACTTCTGCGCGACCGGCGGGGGCCGGTTGCTGGCGGTTGCCGTGTGCGACTCGCGCGGGGCGATTCTGATGCCGTGCGGCCGATGTCGGCAGGTGCTCTATGAGCACGGAGGTGCGGAAATGCTGGTGGATCATCGAGACGGGCCGGTGGCGCTGGCGAGTTTGCTGCCCTATGCCTTCGGGCCCGACGATTTGGCCGCCGGACAACAGGAGATGTGAATTTCGGCACGCCCGTGAGGTTTTGGCCCCAGCAAGGGGTTATGGCTCGTGCTCACCGCCGGGTGCGGCGTCCTCCGGCGGCCGGGGTGAGACGGTGCAACATCGCCCGAAGGGATGCAGCGCCTCGGCCTCGAGCAGGGCGTCGACCTCGCCCGCGCTCGCGGGAGCGATCTCGCCGATCGCACACCCGGTGACGCCGAGCCTCCGCATGATCAATTCGATGCCGCGGCCCAATCGATTGGCGTGGTCGATCATCCGCTCGCGCTCGATACGGCCGCGCACCCCGGCGCGGGTGAGCGTGTACACGGCCTCGCGGTAGCTGTAATCGATATCGGTCAACCACGTCTCGGCGTCGGTGACCCGGCGCTCCAGATTCGAGTAGGTCATGGGTGGCCGATCACGAGTCGGCCTCGTAGGAGGCGTCGATCTCCTCCTCGAACGCCGCGTCGATCTCCTGCTCGGTAGGTGGTACGACGACCGGGAGGTCGATCGGGGGTATGCCCATGTGCACCATCATTCGGGCCATTCCCCCTCCGAGGGCGTTCATCCCGTCGGAGAGCCTGCCATTGGCGAGTTTCAAGCCCCGGACATCACGGCTCAGGGTGAGGATCGAGGAGCCGAAGCCTTCTTCGATATCCATGGCTCGGCCCTCGAGCTCGGTCATGCGGTGGTCCAGATCCGTGTGGTTCACGCGTCCCCCTCGATCGCTCCGACAGTGACGGCGACGCTACCGGAGCGCATCGGCAGCTACCGCGTGTCGGCGGCGACGTGGCCGGGAATCGGTGTTCCCGCACCCCTTACCCGATCACGCACGCCTTGCGGGCCGCGCGGTCGCCCGCCATCTGAGAGGCTGAACCCATGGCGAGTGTGCATTCGGCGGTATCGGTGATCACCACGAAACGAGACGGTGGCGAGCTCGGTGACGATCAGATCGACTGGGTGGTGGACGCTTTCACCCGGGGCGAGGTGGCCGACGAGCAGATGTCGGCGCTGGCGATGGCGATCCTGCTGCGCGGGATGACGCGGCGGGAGATCGCGCGGTGGACGCGGGCGATGATCGAATCGGGCAGGCGGATGGACTTCACCGACCTGCCGCGGCCGACCGTCGACAAGCACTCGACCGGCGGGGTCGGGGACAAGATCACGCTGCCGCTGGCGCCGCTGGTGGCCGCCTGCGGTGCCGCCGTCCCGCAACTGTCGGGGCGTGGATTGGGCCACACCGGTGGCACTTTGGACAAACTGGAATCGATTCCCGGCTGGCAGGCCGATATTTCGGTGCCACGGATGCGGGAAGTGTTGTCCGACCCCAAGATCGGTGCCGTCGTCTGCGCGGCGGGTGCGGATCTCGCTCCGGCCGACAAGCGGCTCTACGCGCTGCGCGACGTGACCGGTACCGTGGAATCGATTCCGCTGATCGCCAGCTCGATCATGAGCAAGAAGATCGCGGAGGGCACCGCGGCGCTGGTGCTCGATGTCAAGGTGGGTGGCGGCGCCTTCATGAAGGATCTCGACTCGGCCCGCGAATTGGCCACGGCCATGGTCGAATTGGGCACCGATGCGGGTGTGCGCACCGTCGCGCTGCTGACCGCGATGGACACCCCGCTCGGCCGCACCGCCGGAAATGCCTTGGAGGTGGCCGAATCCGTCGAGGTGCTGGCCGGTGGCGGGCCGCGCGATGTGGTCGAGCTGACGCTCGCGCTGGCCCGGGAAATGCTGGCGCAGGCCGGGATTCGCGATGTCGACCCCGCCGACGCGCTGGCCGACGGCCGCGCGATGGACCATTGGCGAGCCATGATCGCCGGGCAGGGCGGCGACCCCGATGCGCCGCTGCCGCGCGCGCAACACACCGAGACCGTGACCGCCGACCGATCCGGCACCCTGACCCGCCTCGACGCCATGTCCGTGGGCCTGGCCGCCTGGCGCCTCGGCGCGGGCCGCGCCCGCCAGGGCGACCCGGTCCAATTCGGCGCCGGTATCGAAATGCACGCCAAGCCAGGCGATTCCGTCACCGCGGGCCACCCCCTGCTCACCCTCCACACCGACACCCCCGACGCCATCCCCGCCGCCCTGGAAGCCCTCCACAACGGGTACACCATCGCCCCCGCCCCCACCACCCCCCACCCCACCCTCCTCGACCGCATAGCCCCCTGACTTCCCGCACCCCCTGCATGTTCCCGCACCCCCTGCAGGCCCCTGTAGCCGGTGCGGGAACGGGTAAGGGGTGCGGGAATTGTTGCCGGGGCGACACGCGGGCGACGTTCCGGCTACGACATGCCAGCGAGAGGATGGACACACGGGGAGTCGGCTGCGGAACCGGGCGGTTACGGATAGCGTCGGTACATGACTGGACCGATGCCATTGACCCTTGCCTCGATCCGCCAGGCCCCGAAGGCCGTGCTGCACGACCACCTCGACGGTGGGCTGCGCCCGGCGACCGTGCTCGAACTGGCCGCCGAGTGCGGCTACGAGCAGCTCCCGGCACATGATGCCGAAACCTTGGGCCAGTGGTTCCGCGACGCCGCCGACAGCGGATCGCTCGAGCGCTATCTGGAAACCTTCGAACACACCGTGGCGGTGATGCAGACCCCGGAGGGGCTGCGGCGGGTGGCGCGCGAATGCGCCCAGGATCTGGCCGCCGACGGCGTGGTGTACGCCGAGGTGCGCTTCGCCCCCGAACAGCACCTCGAGCGCGGGCTGTCGCTGGACGAGGTGGTCGAGCACGCCCTCGCCGGCTTCGCCGAGGGGTCCGAGCTGGCCGCCGCCGACGGCACCCCGATCCGGATGGTCTGCCTGCTCACCGCCATGCGCCACGCCGCCCGCTCGCTCGAGATCGCCGAGCTGGCGGTGCGCTTCCGCGACCGCGGCGTCGGGGGCTTCGATATCGCCGGTGCCGAGGCCGGATACCCGCCCAGCCGCCACCTCGACGCCTTCGAGTACATGCGCGCCAACTGCGCCCACGTGACCATCCACGCCGGTGAGGCGTTCGGGCTGCCGTCCATCCACGAGGCGGTGGCGTTCTGCGGCTGCGACCGCCTCGGCCACGGCGTGCGGATCACCGACGACATCTTCGATTCCGAGACCGAACCGCGGCTCGGGCTGGTCGCAAACTATGTGCGGGACATGCGAATTCCGCTCGAGCTGTGCCCGTCGTCGAATGTGCAGACCGGTGCGGTGCCCTCGCTGGACAAGCATCCGTTCGACCTGCTGGCCCGGCTGCGCTTCCGCGTCACCGTCAACACCGACAACCGGCTGATGAGCGACACCGACATGAGCCGCGAGATGCTCAAGCTGGTGGAGACCTTCGACTACGGCTGGAGCGACCTGGAACGCTTCACCATCAACGCGATGAAGTCGGCGTTCATCCCGTTCCCGGAGCGCCTGCGGATCATCGACGAGGTGATCAAGCCGGGTTACGCGGTACTGCTGGGCTAGCCCTTCTCCAGCCGGTTCTCGAAGGCCTGCTCCAGGGCCCGCCACTGCTCGGCCTCGGCCGTGAAGGGCGGGCTCGGAGCCATCCGGCTCGGATCGGGCTCGAGCAGGTAGGACACGTACCAGCCCAGCGGGGTCGACTTGGCCAGCGCCTGCTCCACCGAGTCGTCGCCGACGTAATCGGCTGCGTCGGTGAACAATTCGACCGCGAGGTCGAGCTGCTCGATATCGACGGACTTGGGGCCCTCGCCGAGATCGTCGGCCAGGCCCGGCAGCACGTACACGTTCTCGTCGCTGACCTCGACCTCCAGCGACCCGTCGGTCGCCGCGGTCTGCACCTCGCCGTAGGTACTCACCCGGGCCAGGTCGTGTTCGTGATCGTCGGCCAGGTAGCGCGCCAGGGCGCGCTCGGAGGTGAACACCGTGATGCTGCCCTCGCTGCCGAGGAACACCGGCTCGTCGTCGAGGTAGCAGCGCAGCGTGTAGAACGTGTCGGCCGAGGTGACGATCTTGACCGGGTCGATGCCGACCTCGTGCCAGAAGGTCGGTTCCTCGTCGTCCTCGTCGTCGTCCTCGTCGAGGTCGACCTGCTCGATATCGTCGTCGTCGGTGTCGGCGGCATCCTCCGCGTCGACGATATTCTCCTCGGCCGCAAGTAATTCCGCCTCGGCGACGGCCACCGCGTCGGCGTCGACATCGGGCGACTGCACCGCGGAATCTATGGCGTCGACCACCGCGTCCCAGTCCTTGGCGATGGCCGAGCCGATCTGGTCCCACAGCTCCTCGCCCTCGCGGCCGACGAAGGCGCTCAGCCCGGCGGGCAGCGCGCCCAGCACGGGATGGGAGCCGAAGAACTTCGTCACGACCTCGAGCTCGCACACCTCGCCCAGGGTGCGGACCATGTCGAGGGTCTCCTCGAGCTCGCCGAGGGTCTCCGGATCCGGCTCACCCGCCGCCAGCTCGGGCACGCCGACCAGATCGAAGACGTACTGCTCCTCCGGCTCCAGCTCGGCGGCCGACAGTCCGGCCACGACCTTCCACGACGGATGGTCCACCAGATCGTTGTCGTCGTTGGTGCGGATGAACGCGGCGAGCTCGGCCACGGACCCGAAGCCGTACAGCGCGTCCTCGTGCCCGAGGAATGCCTCCCACTCGTCGTCACCGTCTCGCCAGCGCGGTGCCCACAATGTAACGAGGTCGCCGTCGGTCAGGCCGAGCTCGATCGGGACGATGTCTCCAGAAGCCATGACCGAAGCCTATCGAGCCAGCGCCCGCGGCACTATTCGGCCCGCCCCCCAACGGTTCCCGATTCGGCGGTTCCCGACTCCGGCGGCACGAACGCGGAGTTCAACTTGCCGACCACCTCCGACCGCTGGGAACCGGCGTCCTGCGCGGCCTGCTGGCACGCCCAGATGATCAGCTGGCTGACCTCGGCGGGCGGGCGGGAGGTGACCGTCTCGGCCAGTTCCAGCCCGACCAGGGCGCCGCTCGAATCGACCTCGACGGTGACCGAGCCGTCCTCGGCGGTGTACCGGCCGCGCACCTGCTGCAGGCCGTAGAGCGCGGCCTCCAGCGCCTCCAGCTTGTCGGTCGCCTTCGCGACCAGCGCGTCCATCTCTGCACTCATGGTGTGCCCTTCCTAGACCGGCCGCATCCAGCTCGTGGGACCCGTATCCGCATCGTCCATGCGGTCCAGTTCGTCGACCGCCTGGGCGCGGGTGGGCAGGCCGAGCTTGTCCAGGATCTCCTCCGGCATGCCCGACTCGGCCAGCAGCTCGCGCCGGCGGGCCTTGGCGACGATCGCCGACCGCTTGGTCAGGCGCAGGATCTCCGCCGCCAACGCCTTTGCGCCGTAGCGGTATTCGCTGCGCTCGAACTTGATCTCCACCGGCATGCCCTGGTCGGTGGCCCGCACGCTGATGGTGCCGGACCGGTTGGTGCTGGCGGCCACCGTGACGTTGGGGATCTGCTGCTGCGGCGCGCTCATGAGGTGGGCCTGTAGAAGCCGTGGAATCCCATTCCGCTGTTCTCCGTTCGAATCGGGCCGGTCTGTACGGGATCACCGGCCTCGACGAGCTGTCCGTTACCGATGACCATGGCCACGTGGCCGTCCCAGATGGCCAGGTCGCCGGGCATGAGTTCGCCGGGGCTCACCGGGGTGGCGCCGGCGCTCTGGTCGGCGGCCAGCCGGGGGATGTCGACCCCCGCCTCGCCGTAGGCCCACTTGGTGAGGCCGCTGCAGTCCAGGCCGGAGCCCGGGGTGTTGCCGCCCCACACGTAGGGCGTGCCGGTCGCGCTCAGCGCCGAGGTCACCGCCTTGGCCGCCTTCTCGTTGGGCGCCTCGACCTGGCTGCCGTCGGGCAGCGTGATCATGACGCCGCCGTGCCTGCCGGGCTTGGTCTCTCCGGCCTGCGCGTTCGGTGTGGTGGCGCCGCCGCTGCTCGGGCGCGAGGACGAGGTGGACATGGAAGCCGGACTGACCAGGCTGCTCATCATCGAGCCGCCGGTGGATGCCACGCCGCCGAGCAGCGACCCGGCCTGCTGCACGCCGCTGGCGATCGGGGCGGCCGAGGCCGCGGCCGTGGTGGTGCTCGCGGCCGAGGGCGTGGGCGGGGCCGGGGTCAGCTCCGTCATCGACGCGGTGTGCGTGTCGAGTTCGGAACGGGTGCGGCTCACCACGTTCAGGGCCTGGCCGAGATGGTCGATGGCCGAGCTGACCACGGTCGCGAGCCCCGGCGGGGTGGTGACGGCCGGGCCCAGCACGGTCACCGACTGCACGAACGACTGCAGGATCGCGTCCAGCTCCTTCTGCCCGGTCTGGACCGAGGCCGCCGCCTGATTGACCACGTCGGCCATGTTGAGCCCGCGGTCGGAGATCGAGGCCGCCGACGTCTGCACCTTCAGCGCCTTGTCCATCGCGGCGTCGCCGCCCTGGCCCTGCCAGGCGCTGGTGACCTGGTTGATACCGGCGCTGCCCGCCTGATGAATTCCGTCCAGGGTGGTGGACGTCCGGCGCAGGGCGTCGGAGGGGCCGCCGGTGGGGACCACGCCGTGGCCGAAGCTGCTGAGCAGGTCGATGATCGGCTGCGCCAGGGCATCGAGGTTGATCACGCCCGTCACGCCCGGCCTCCCTCGGTGGAGCGCAGGGCGGCGGCATTGCCGAGGTCGGACTCGGAGGTGGCGACGGCCGCGCCGGTCGCCGCGACGCCCATGCTGCCCAGCACCGCCGACAGTTCGCTGATACCCGCCACGTGCCCCGCGTGCGCCGCCGCGTACGCGGCGACGAAATCGCCGCCGACCAGGCCGAAGATCGGGCCCAACAGCAGTGGGTCGGCGCCGGCCGCGCTGGCCGCGGCGGCGGCCATCTCAGCGGACAGGCCCCCGGCTGTCGCACCGTAGGCGGCGACGCCCTCGGTGTCGACCGAGACTTTGTGCATCAACATCCCCCATCGTGCTGGTCTGGTGGCAGATTACGTCATTCGAGTACTTCGACGCAGGCGCCACGGGCACGGTTCCACCCCCGGACGAGAATTCCCTCGCAGGTTCGGGCCGTGACCCGTACAGACCTTATCGTTCCCTCATGCACACGCACATCGTGGATCACCCGCTGGCCGACACGCTGCTGACGACCATGCGCGACGCGCGCACGCCGAACCCCGCGTTCCGTGCCGCGTTGCGCGACCTCACGGGGTTTCTGATCTACGAGGCACTGCGCGAGGCGCCGGTGACGAGGTTCGAGGTCGCCACCCCGGTCGCGACCGCCGACGGGGCACGCCTCGCGCAGCCGCCGCTGCTGGTGCCGGTGCTGCGGGCCGGGCTGGGCATGGTGGATGCGGCCAGCGCGCTCATTCCCGAATCGCGGGTCGGGTTCGTCGGTATCGCCCGCAACGAGGACACCCACCAGCCGGTGCCGTACATGGAATCGCTCCCGGAGGACCTGTCCGGGCTGCCGGTATTCGTGCTGGACCCGATGCTGGCCACCGGCGGATCGATGCGCCACACCCTGGAGCTGCTGGCCGCCCGCAACGCCACCGACATCACGGCTGTGTGCGTCGTGGCGGCACCGGAAGGCGTTGCCGCGCTGGAGAACTCCGGCCTGCCGGTGCGCCTGGTGACGGCTGCCGTGGATGCGGGCCTGAACGAGGACGCCTACATCGTGCCGGGCCTGGGCGACGCGGGGGACCGGCAGTTCGGCCCGCGCTGAGCGTGGGTATCGTTGCCCGTCAGAGTGATTCGCAGTACTTGCGGAGGTCGGACAGGCGGTCCGCGGCCGATAGTTTCGCGGTGGCGAGCGCGGCCCGTGTCGGCACCGGTTCCACGACCTCCAGATAGCACTTGAGCTTGGGTTCGGTGCCGGAGGGGCGGATCACGAGCCGTTGTGATTCGCCCTCGAAGACCAGTGCGTCCGTGCGCATCTGCCCGCGCACCTGGAGCATGTCGGTGCAGGTGACCGGGGCTCCCGCGATGGCGTCGGGTGGGGTATCACGCAGCCGCGCAACGACTTCGGCGGCCGCGGCCTGATCGGCCAGGCGCAGCGACACCTGATCGCCCGCGTGCAGGCCGAATTCGAGGGCGTAGTCGTCGAGGACATCGAGCGGGCCGCGCCCGGCGGCGCGCAGCCGGGCCACCAGATCGGCGGCCGCCACCGCCGCGGAGATCCCGTCCTTGTCGCGTACGGTCGCCGGATCGACGCAGTGGCCGATCGCCTCCTCGTAGGCGTAGACGAGACCCTCGCCCGCCCGCGACAGCCATTTGAAGCCCGTCAGCGTCTCGGCGTAGCGGGCGCCGCGGGCCGGGGCCAGCTTGCCCAGCAGTCGCGACGACACGATCGTGGTGGCCGCCAGCGCATCCTTCGGCGCGGTCCGCAGCACGTAGTCGGCGAGCAGCACCCCGGTCTGATCGCCGCGCAGCAGCGCCCATCCGTCCGGGCCGGGCACGCCGATCGCGCAGCGGTCCGCATCGGGGTCCAGCGCGATCGCGAGGTCCGCATCGACCTTCTCGGCCAGGGCCAGCAGCAGATCCGCCGCGCCCGGCTCCTCCGGATTCGGGAAGGCCACGGTCGGGAAGTCCGGATCGGGCGCGAACTGCTCGACCACCGCGTGCACATCGGTGAACCCCGCGGCATGCAATGCGGTGACGGCGAGTTCGCCACCCACCCCGTGCATCGGCGTCAACGCGATACGAAGATCACCGCGCTCCACCGGATTTCGAGGTGCCCCGACTCTGTCCGAGCCGCCGAGTACGTGGGGGAGGGAGGCGACGCGGGCCAGGTAGCGCTGGACGATCTCCTCGCCCATATCGGTGGCCGAGGCGCCGACCGACAGCGACAGCCTGGCGGGATCGGGCGCGGTGGGCTTGGGGTCGGCACGCGGAATCGGTTCGCGCACAGCTTCTATGCAGCGTTCGATCTCGGCGTCGGCGGGCGGGATCAGCTGCGAGCCGCCGTCCAGGTACACCTTGTACCCGTTGTCGGTGGCGGGATTGTGCGATGCCGTGATCTGCACCCCCGCCACGGCTCCCAGCTCGCGGACCGCGAACGCGACGATCGGCGTGGGCAACGGGCGGGGCAGCGCCAGCACCGAGAAACCCGCCGCGGCAAGGACTTCCGCGGTGATGGCGGCGAATTCCGCGGAGCCGTGCCGGGCGTCGCGCCCGACGACCACCAGGCCGCCGCCCAGGCAGCGCCCGCGCAGCCACTCCGCCAGCCCGGTGGTCGCCCGCGCGACCGTGTCCCCGTTCATTCCGTCGGGCCCGTCCCGCAGCGGTCCGCGCAGACCGGCCGTTCCGAATCGCAACATCAGCGGTACCGTCCTTCCGGCATAGTCGGCGGAGTCCGTGCGGCAGCGGCCGTTGGCGCAGGCCGGTGGATTTCGGTCCGGCGCAAGCGGTTCCGCGCGATCGTCCGGCCCGGCATGGGCTACAGCCGTTCCAGCACGCCGCGCAGGAGCTTGCCCAGACGCGGCGCGGCGGCGTGGCCCTCGGCCAGGACCTCGGCGTGCGACAGCGGCGCGCCCGTGACACCGGCGGCGAGGTTGGTGACCAGCGAGATGCCCAGGAGCCGCGCCCCGGCGGCGCGGCAGGCGATCGCCTCCAGCACGGTGGACATGCCCACCAGGTCGGCGCCCAGCGTGCCGAGCATGCGGATCTCGGCCGGGGTTTCGTACTGCGGACCGGTCAGGCCCGCGTACACGCCCTCGGCGAGGCTCGGGTCGACCTCCCGGGCCAGCTTGCGCAGCTCCGGATCCCACGCGTCGACGAGGTCGACGAATGTGGCGCCGGACAGCGGCGTGCGGCCGGTGAGATTGAGGTGGTCGGCGATCAGCACCGGCTCGCCGACCCGCAGGCCGGGACGGATGCCCCCGGCCGCATTCGTCAGCAGCACGGTCTCCACCCCGGCCGCGACGGCCGCGCGCACGCCGTGCACCACCTGCGCGGGCTCGTAGCCCTCGTACAGGTGCTGGCGGCCCATCATGAGCAGCACCGGCGAATCGTTCACCAGCACCGAGTGCACAGTCCCCTGATGGCCCTGCGCGGTCGGCGCGCCGAATCCGGGCAGCTCACCCATCGCCACCGACGCCGTCGGATCGCCGATCTCCGCGGCCGCCTCCTGCCAGCCCGACCCCAGCACCACCGCGACCCGGTGACGCGCGACTCCCGTACGTTCGGCGATTGCCTCGGCGGCCTGATCGGCAAGCATGTCGGCCACGATAGTCGCGCTCGTAGCGGACCGCCGATCGTGGTGCCGCGGGCGCTCGGCCGTCCTTCTCGATCCGCTACCCACGCAGTCGACTCGACTCGGGCGACAGCTTCCGCAATGCCCGGCCTGCCGGATTCGGCCGTGGCGCGATCAGGCCCGGGTGGCGTCCGGCGACGCGAGTCGGTGCTGCAAGGCAGGATGAGGCCGTGCGTGAACTCGTCGTGTTGGGGACGGCCAGCCAGGTGCCTACCCGTCAGCGCAATCACAACGGCTACCTGCTGCGGTGGGACGGTGCCGGGCTGCTGTTCGATCCGGGCGAGGGCACCCAGCGTCAGATGCTCTACGCCGGTGTGTCGGCGGCGAGCATCACGGGCATCTGCATCACCCATTTCCACGGCGACCACTGCCTGGGCCTGCCCGGGGTGCTCGGCAGGCTGAACCTGGACCGGATCGAGCACGCGGTCGACGTCTGCTTCCCCGCGGAGGACAGCGACTATTTCGAACGGCTGAGCCAGATCGTGCCGCGGTATCCGGATCCGGGCCTGCGGGCGCATCCGGTCGCCGCGGACGGCCCGATCCCGCTGCCGCGGGTCCCGTTCGTGCTGGAGGCGGTGGCGCTGTCGCATCGGGTGGCGACCTTCGGCTACCGGCTCGTCGAACCCGACGGGCGCCGCATCCTGCCGGAACGGTTGGCCGCCTTCGATATCGCGGGCCCGGACGTCGGCCGCCTGCAGCGCGAGGGTGTCCTGCGGCTGGCCGACGGGCGCAGCGTCACCCTCGACGAGGTCTCGACGGTGCGGCGCGGCCAGCGCTTCGCCTTCGCCATGGACACCCGAATGTGTTCGGGCGTCGAGGAATTGGCGCAGGACGCCGACATGCTGGTCATCGAGTCCACCTTTCTCGACGCCGATGCCGCGCTCGCGCACGAGTTCGGCCACCTGACCGCCGCCGAGGCCGCGCGGGTGGCCGAGGCGGGTGGCGTGCGGACGCTGGTGCTCACCCACTTCTCGCAGCGCTACGCCGATCTCGAGGGGCATCGGGCCGAGGCGAGCAAGTTCTTCCACGGCGAGCTGGTGGTGGCCGAGGACCTCATGCGCGTGCCGATGCCAGCGCGGCGGTAACCCCAACTCGCCGGTAACTTATGCTCGGCGTATGCCGTACTTGGAACGCGACGGGGACGTCTTCGTCCTCTATCTGGGCAACGAGGGCCAGACCGACAACGAGAACCGCTTCCACCCCGATTTCATCGACGCTTTTCACGGGCTGCTGGACGAGGTCGAGGCGAGCGAGGGCCCGGCCGCCCTGGTCACCGTGGCCACCGGCAAGTTCTACAGCAACGGCCTCGACACCGACTGGCTGTTCGGTAACTACGACCGGGTGCACTGGTATCTCGACCGCGTGCACTCGATGTTCAGCCGCCTGCTGGCCTTCCCGATGCCGACCGTCGCCGCGATCAACGGGCACGCCTTCGGCGCCGGGGCGATGCTCGCCACCTCGCACGACTTCCGGGTGATGCGCGGCGATCGCGGCTACTGGTGCCTGCCCGAGGTGCACCTGGGCATGCCGTTCACCGTCGCGATGAACGCCCTGGTCACCGAGCGGCTGGCCAATCAGGTGGCACTGGAGGCGATGACGACCGGCCGCCGCTACGCCGCCGCCGACGCGATCGCCGCGGGCATCGTCGACGAGCAGGCCGAGGCGGACAAGGTGCTGGCCGCGGCCGTGACCCGCGCCGCCGCGCTCACCGGCAACCGCAAGCCGAACCTGCCGGTGATCAAGCGGGCGCTGCACGGGCGGGCGCTGGCCGGACTGAGCACCCCGACGACTCCGGAGAACCTGGCCTTCGGCGCCTGACGAGCGCATCGCGGTCATTCGCCGCCGGATAACCCGATGGGCGAGCGCGCGCCCACAGTGCAACACTGTGTGCCATGCCACGCAGCTCCGGGTTTCCCACACCTGACCGCGGCTCGGACCGAACAGTCGGATCGGTCTGTCGCGATGCGCTGGTTTCCGCCGCCGACGCGGCCATCGGTGCCGCCGCCGAGCAGTTGATCGCGCTGTCGCACGATATCCACGCCGAACCCGAACTGGCCTTCGCCGAGACCCGAAGCGTCGCGAAAACCCTTGTTCCGCTGCGGGAACGAGGGTTCGCGATCGAGGCGCCGGTGGCCGGGCTGGACACCGCCTTCACCGCCACGTACGGCAGCGGGGAACTGGTGGTGGGAATCTGCGCGGAGTACGACGCGTTACCCGAGATCGGACACGCCTGTGGGCACAACATCATCGCCGCGTCGTCGGTGGGTGCGGCCCTGGGCCTGGCCGAGGTGGCCGATGCGTGCGGAATCACCGTGAAGGTGTTCGGCACCCCGGCCGAGGAGAGCGGCGGCGGCAAGGTACTGATGCTCGAGCGCGGTGTATTCGACGGCGCGGCGATGGTGATGATGGTCCATCCCGGGCCGTACGACATCGTCGGCGCCCGGTCGCTGGCGCTGGCCGACGTCTCGATCGCGTTCCACGGCCGCGAGGCACACGCCAGCGCCGCGCCCGAGCAGGGGCGAAACGCCGGTGACGCGGTGACCGTCGCGCAGGTAGCCCTGGGATTGCTGCGCCAGCATCTGAGCCCCGGGCAGCAACTGCACGGTATAGTCAAGGCGGGCGGCGTTGCCCCCAACATAGTGCCCGGACATGCGGAACTGCTGTACTACCTACGGGCAGTCGACTCCGCATCCCTCGACGATCTGATGCGACGCGCATCGGCCTGCTTCGAGGCGGGAGCACTGGCGACCGGATGCACCCACGAAATCCGGACGCTTGCGCCCACATATACCGAGCTCACTCCCGATCCCGCACTACTGTGTGCCTATCGCGAGCAGATCGTCGGCATGGGGCGCGTGCCGCTCGCGCCGGAGCTCGAGGCAGCGCGGCCGCTGGGCAGCACCGACATGGGCAACGTCACGAACGTCATCCCGGGCATCCATCCGGTTATCGGGATCGATGCCGGCGGGGCGGTGACACATCAGCCGGAATTCGCCGCGGCATGCGTCACGCCGTCGGCGGATCTCGCGGTGACCGACGGTGCTACGGCGCTGGCGCGTACCGCGATACACCTTGCGGGCGATCAATTTCACAGGGACAGGTTGTTGGAGCGCAGCATTCAGCGACAGGAGGACATTCGGTGAGTACAACCGGCGGGTTCGATACCGCGCCGAGTACGGCGCGGGGGGCGGATCCGGTAGTGGCGGCGGAGTTCGGAGACGTGGCATCGACCAACGGTGCCCCGTCCACGAACGGCGCCGCCTCGGCGGAGAGCACGGCGACCGCGCGCAAGGCGGTCGATGCCTGGCTGAGCGAGCACGCGGAGGATCTGATCGGGTGGCGGCGGCACATCCACGCCAATCCCGAGCTGTCCCGCACCGAGTTCGCCACGACCGAGTTCGTCGAGACCTGGCTGGTCAAGGCCGGGCTCGAGCCGCGGAAGCTGCCCACCGGCACCGGCCTCATCTGCGATATCGGTCCCGACGGGCCGCGCATCGGCCTGCGCGCCGATATGGACGCGCTGCCGCTGCAGGAGTACACCGGTCTCCCGTTCGCCTCCACCGCGCCGGGGGTCTCGCACGCCTGCGGGCACGACGCGCACACCGCGATCCTGCTCGGCACGGCGATGGCGTTGGCCGAGGTGCCCGAGCTGCCCGTCGGCGTGCGGCTGGTGTTCCAGCACGCCGAGGAGGTCATGCCCGGCGGCGCCATCGATATGGTCGCGGCCGGGGCGATGGAGGACGTGTCGCGGATGTTCGCGCTGCACTGCGATCCGCGGCTGGAGGTGGGCCGGGTCGGGGTCCGGGTCGGAGCCATCACCTCCGCCGCCGACACCGTCGAACTGGTGCTGGATTCGCCCGGCGGCCACACCTCGCGCCCGCACCTGACCAGCGATCTGGTGTATGCGATCGGCACCGTGATCACCGGTCTGCCCGGGATTCTGAGCCGCCGCATCGATCCGCGCACGAGCACCGTCATGGTGTGGGGCGCGGTGTCGGCGGGCAAGGCGCCCAACGCGATTCCGCAGACCGGCATGCTGACCGGCACCGTCCGCACCGGCGACCACGCCACCTGGTCGCTGCTGGAGCCGATGGTGCGCGAGATCGTCGAGGGGCTGCTGGCGCCGACCGGCGTGCGCTACCAGCTGAACTACAAGCGCGGCGTGCCGCCCGTGGTCAACGACGAGCACGCCACCCGCATGTTCGAGGACGCCATCCGCGCCCTGGGCCCCGACGCCCTGGCCGACACCCCCCAGTCCGGCGGCGGCGAGGACTTCTCCTGGTACCTCGAGGAGGTGCCCGGCGCCATGGCCCGCCTGGGCGTCTGGCCCGGCCACGGCCCCCAACTCGACCTGCACCAGCCGACGTTCGACATCGACGAGCGAGCTCTCGGAGTAGGCGTGCGCGCGCTGACGAACCTGGTCCTGCAGGCCCACTGAGCGGCGCCAATTCCCGGCGCCGCCACCACTCCCGACATGCCGGAAAGGCAGGTGGGGCGCCGGGAACGGGTCAGAGGCCGAAGGTGCCCGGGCCTACGTTCTTGCTGTTGCGGGTGCGTAGGGCGTGGACGTACTCGGCTGGGGCCCCGGCCTTTTCGGCGGCGTCGGCGATCACCCCGATGTAGCGGGCGGAGGGCAGGCCACCCTCGTAGGCGTCCAGCACATACAGCCAGGCCAGGACGGGCTCGGTTCCGGTGCCCGTATTCGGCGTGACCCGCAGGCGGATCTTCTTGTGGATGCCGAAATCCGAGCCCTCCCAGCGGTCCAGGCTTGCCTCGTCGTCGGCGGAGACGTCGTAGAGCACGACGAACACACGCGAGCCCGGCTCCTCGACCACCGTCGCGAGCGGTCCCTCCCAGCCGATGTCGTCGCCGGCGAAGGTCAGGCGCCACCCCTCCAACCAACCGGTTCCGTACACCGGGGAGTGCGGACAGCGCTTGAGCATCTGCTCGGGATCCATGTTGGACCCGTAGGCGGCGTATATCGGCACCTAGAAAGGGTAGCTGAGTTATCGGTATCCGCTTCGCTCCGGCGGGGTTTTCGGCGCCCGGGAGTCTCGAAAACCCTCCCGGGTGTGGGTCCGGCAACGGGGCGGTCTCACCGGTGATGCGGTCGAACGTATCGGGACCTGGACCGATAACGTTATTGCGTATCGGAGATCCCGGTAGGACAGCTCGGTAGCGGAGGTAACACACATGTCCCGCATTGCAATCATCGGGGGCGGCCCCGCCGGCTACGAGGCGGCGTTGGTGGCAGCCCAGCACGGCGCGACGGTCACGGTGATCGATAGCGACGGCATCGGTGGTGCGTGCGTGCTGTGGGACTGTGTGCCGTCCAAGACCTTCATCGCCTCCACGGGGGTGCGCACCGACCTGCGCCGCGCCCGCGATCTGGGCATCACGGTGCATGTCGCGCAGGCGCAGGTGCGGCTGTCGGAGGTCAACTCCCGGGTGAAGACGCTGGCGCAGGCGCAGTCCTCCGATATCCGATCCAAGCTGCAGGCGGCGGGGGTGACCATTCTCAACGGCCGCGGCGAGCTGATCGATCAGATCGCCGGACTGGCCACCCACCTGGTACGCGCCACCCTGGCCGACGGCGCCGAGCGGGTGATCGAGGCCGACGTGGTGCTGATCGCGACCGGCGCCAGCCCGCGGGTGCTGCCCGGCGCGGAGCCCGACGGCGAGCGAATCCTGAACTGGCGTCAGCTCTACGACCTGAAGGAACTGCCGGAAACCCTGGTGGTGATCGGATCCGGCGTCACCGGTGCGGAATTCGTCTCCGCGTACACCGAGATGGGCGTGAAGGTGAAGGTGCTGTCCAGCCGCGACCGCATCATGCCCAGCGAGGACGCCGACGCCGCGCTGGTTCTCGAGGACGCCCTGGCCGAGCGCGGCGTGGAACTGTTCAAGCAGGCGCGCGCCGACGCCGTCGAGCGCACCGCCGACGGGATCGTGGTGAAGCTGGCCGACGGGCGCACGGTCACGGGCTCGCACGCGCTGATGACGGTCGGCTCCACCCCGAACACCCAGAACCTCGGCCTCGAGCGCATCGGCATCGAACTGGACAAGGGCGGCTACCTGCGCGTGGACCGGGTGTCGCGGACCTCGGTGCCGGGCATCTACGCCGCCGGCGACTGCACCGGCCTGCTGCCGCTGGCCTCGGTGGCCGCCATGCAGGGCCGCATCGCGATGTATCACGCGCTGGGGGAGGGCGTGCAGCCGATTCGGCTCAAGACCGTCGCCTCGGCGGTGTTCACCCGGCCCGAGATCGCCACCGTGGGAGTCAGCCAGACCGCTATCGATAACGGCGAGACGCCCGCCCGCACGGTGATGCTGCCGCTGAACACCAACCCCCGGGCGAAGATGTCGGGCCTGCGCCGCGGCTTCGTCAAGATCTTCTGCCGCCCCGCCACCGGCGTGGTGATCGGCGGTGTGGTGGTGGCCCCCATCGCCTCCGAGCTGATCCTGCCCATCGCGATGGCCGTGCAGAACAATCTGACGGTCAACGATCTGGCACAGACGTTCTCGGTGTACCCGTCGCTGTCGGGGTCGATCACCGAGGCCGCGCGGCAGCTGATGCGCCACGACGACCTGGGCTGATCCGGGCGTGAATTCTGGGGGATTCCCCTGTCTGTGAAGGCTTTTCCATTCCTGTTGCCTGAGATCTGTTCGTGTGGTTCACTTCCCGCAGAGATGTGAGTGTTGGGCGGTTGGTTGGTTTCGCGCGCGGGGGGAACGACCTTTCCCGAGCCGGGAAATCCGCGAACGGCCCCCGGGGTCGTGACGGAGCGGACCGGACATCTGATGAGGGAGAGCTGGAGATCGGCCGACAGCAACAGGTCACGGCCGGGCTCGGGAAAGGGATCGCGTGACAGTCAAACATCGTAAGCCGGGGCGCATGCTGGCTACGACCTCGTTGCCGCTGGCCACCGCGGCCGCCGTGGCCACCATCCTCTCGGCCTCAGCGCCCGCCACCGCCGCCCCGGCAGAGCCGGCGGTACCGACCACCCCCGCACAGCCGGGCACCAACGAGGTCCAGGCACCGGAGGGCGAGCAGCCGAACGAGGCCCCCCAGGGGCAGGGCCCGAGCCAGCCGGGGGTGACCACGCCCTCGCAGCCGGGTGTGACCACCCCGCAGCCGGGCGTCACCACGCCGCCGGATCCGAACGCTCCCAAGCCTGATCCGAACAATCCGCCACAGGCCGCGCCGCGGCAGCCGGGCATCACCACGCCGCGCGTGGCTCCGCTCCCGGTGCCGGGCCAGGGCGACCAGCCGCAGCCTGCGGTGGTTCCGCAGCCCGGCCCGAACGAGGGCCGGACCGACCAGCTCAAGCCCGAACAGCCGCGCCCGCAGCCCCAGCCGCAGGTCACTCCGCGACCGTCGCAGCCGGGACAGGGCGACCAGGGCAACACCGACACCCTGACCGACAACGGACCCGCTGAGGAGCAGGTGCAGCCGCGGTGGGCTCCGCCGAGTCTGCAGTCGGCCCCGGCCGCGCCGATCGTCACGATGGAGGGCCCGCACACCGAGGTCGGCGCCAATATCGACGGCGGTGGCCTGGTGCCGGGTTACGTGGCCAATACCCACCACTTCAGCAACCTGCACGGTTATGTCGGAACCGTGGGCTACTCCACGCCGACCGGCACCGGCGATGGTGGTGTATCGCTCGAGTACATCGAGGCCAACAAGATCAAGGTCACGACCTACACCCACACCACGGGTATCGATGACCTGAAGTCGGCCACCGGCTTCCACGACATCACCAACGAAACCTACGTCGACACGACCGCGGCCAACGCCGCCAAGGCGGCCGTCGAGGGCTGGATCCGGATGCAGCCGGGTGGCCCAGCGGCACTCGAAGCCGCCGCTCAGGTTGGTAAGCTGCCGGAGGGCGAGTTGGCTCCGCAGACCGTGGGTGTCGCTGGTGTCACGACGCAGTGGAGTGGGTCGGTCCAGAACTGACACAGGCTGAATCGGCACGTGGGGCGGTGGTTGGCGCACCCCCCCCCACCACCGAACCCCCGCCCCCCCGGGCTACTGCCCAGGTCACCCACGACCGGTACTCCGGCCCCAGGGGCTACCAGCTCGGGGACGCACTACCGATACCCGGCCCCGAGGGCGCTTACAGCCCCGGGGCGGGTCAGCGGTCG
>NZ_JARWQD010000329.1 GCF_029869545.1 Nocardia wallacei
CCCCCCCCCCCCCCCCCCCCCGCGGGGGCGCCCGCCCCCGGCGCCCCCGGCCCGGCCCTCCCCGCGGCCGGGCGCGGGCTCGTGCACATCGACACGCTCACCGGCGCCATCCGCGATACCCCGCTCGACGGTGAGGCGCGCGCGGTCGCACGGCGAGGCGACGGCAGCCTCGCGGTCGGCCTGGCCGACGGCCGCGCGCAGATCCTGGCCGCCGACGGCCACGTGCTGCAGACGATCTCGGACCTGTCCGGTGCCGACGCCGTCGCCGCCGCCGGAGACGCCGTCGCCGTGCTCGACCGCGCCCAGACCAGCCTCACCCAGCTCGACCTGGGCCGCGGCAGGCCCGGGCTGGCGCTGCGGGCGGGCACCGGCGCCACCACCCTGATCTCCGACCACTTCGGCCGGCTGCTGGTCACCGACACCGCCGGTGGTGCGCTGCTGGTGTACACGGCCGATCCGCTCGTGCTGCGACAGCGCTTCCCGGTAGGCTCGTCGCCCTACGCGCTCGCCTACGATCAGCGGTCCGAGACCGTGTGGGTGACGCTGACCGCGAGCAACGAAGTGGCCGGCTTCGACCTGTCGACGGGTATACCGGAGGAAGTGGGACGCTTCGCGACGGTGCGCCAGCCGAATTCGGTGACCATCGACGAACGCACCGGCGACCTGTTCGTGGGGTCCGCGACCGGAGACGGCGTGCAGCGGATCGGCGCGGACGAGAGGAAGAGAGGGCAGCGATGACTCGGGCCTCGACGCACCGTCCGCAGCGCAGGCGGTCGATCCCGGCGGAATGGGAGGAGACCAGCGAGGAGGGGGAATACGAATACGTGCCGTTACGACTACCGCCCGAGGTGAACCGGGTGACCGCGTCGATGCGGCTGGCCATCCAGGCCGAATTCGGCGGCTGGGAGCTGTCGCGGGTCCGCGCCTACACCGACGGCAGCCGGCGCGTGCTGCTGCGGCGGCGCAAGACCACCTTCCCCGTCGCGGAAACCGGGATGTGACCGGCATGTACTCCGTGCTGCTGCGGCTGATGTTCCTGCTGCCCCCCGAACGCATCCACCACCTGGTGTTCGCCGCGATGCGGCTGGCGACCCGCTTCGCGCCGCTGCGGCGGCTGGTGGCCGGGCTGACCGTCGTCGACGACCCCATCCTGCGCACCACCGCCTTCGGCGTGGACTTCCCCGCCCCGCTGGGCCTGGCCGCCGGATTCGACAAGGACGCCGGTGGCGTGAATGCCTGGGGCCCACTGGGTTTCGGCTACGCCGAGATCGGCACCGTCACCGCGCAGGCCCAACCGGGCAATCCGGCGCCGCGGCTGTTCCGGCTGCCCGCCGACCACGCCCTGATCAACCGGATGGGATTCAACAACCAGGGCGCGGCCGCCGCGGCCGAGCGGCTGCGCACCCGCCGCCCGGGCGGGGTCCCCATCGGCGCCAATATCGGCAAGACCAAGATCACCCCCGCCGAGCACGCCGCCGACGACTACGCCACCAGCGCCACCCTGCTCGGGCCGCTGGCCGACTTCGTCGTGGTCAACGTCAGCTCCCCCAACACCCCCGGCCTGCGCGACCTGCAGGCCGTCGAATCGCTGCGCCCGCTGCTGCGCGCGGTACTGGACTGCGTGCGCGTGCCGGTCCTGGTGAAGATCGCCCCCGATCTGTCCGACGAGGACGTCGACGCCGCCGCCGACCTGGCCGTGGAGCTCGGCCTGGCCGGAATCGTCGCCACCAACACCACCATCCGCCGCGACGGGCTCGCCACCCCCGCCGCCGAGGTCGACGCCATGGGCGCGGGCGGGCTGTCCGGGCCGCCGGTGGCCGACCGATCGCTTGAGGTGCTGCGCCGCCTCTACGCCCGCGTCGGCGACAAACTGGTCCTGATCTCCGTCGGCGGCATCGAGAACGCCGACCATGCCTACGAGCGCATCCTCGCCGGCGCCACCCTGCTGCAGGGCTACACCGGATTCATCTACGGCGGCCCGTTCTGGACCAAGCACATCCATCGCGGCCTGGCGCAACGGCTGCGCGCGGACGGTTATGCGAGCATCACCGACGCCGTCGGCGCCTCCTACAAGGCCCGCGCCTGACCTCGGCGCACCGGCTGGTACCTGCACTCGCTGCAACCATGCATCCACTCGTCATTTCCGAGGCCGGGCTCAGCCGAATACGCGCGGCGGCTCCTCGGTGAATCCCGGGCGCTGCCGGAAGGTGGGGCCCGACAGCACCGGCTCCGCCTCGCGGCGGGTGCGGCCGCCGGAGTGGCGGCGCATCCGCTCGATCATCCGGCGCGACAACAGGAGCACCGCCTGCTCGTAGCGCACGCCCAGCGCCCGGGCGTGATCGGCGACCCGCCGGTGCGCCGACTCGTCGTGCACCGCGTCGGGATCGCTGAGCAGCTCGTCGAGTTCCATACCGGCCAGCGCCTGCGTCTGGGTCAGCCGGTGCTCGGGCAGCCAGCTCAGCCGCCACACCGCCGCCCCGAAACCGTCGATCCGGAAAGCGTGCTCGGGGGTCCGATCGCTGATCATCGCCCAGTCGGTCGTTTCGATCGTCACGGCTGTCTCCTCTCGCGTCGCCGCCCTGCCCCAGGATCACCGTGCCGGCCGGGCGGTTACCCAATACATCGGCTCGTGTAGCCGAAGAGTTGCGGATCGCGGTGAATTCGTCCGCGGCATCCGGTTCGGGAACGGTCGGGAGGCGGTCGCGCCGGGTCGGCGCGATCCCTGCTCCCGGGTCGAGGCGCGCATCCGGCGGCCCTGCCGAATCCGCGCGGCCGGCACTGTGCCCGGCCCTTGTCGGCGCTGTGCACCGGACGGCCACCGCCGCCGGTCTAGTCCCGGACCCCGACCGCGTCGATGTCGCGTTCGGCGGATCGAGGTATGCGGCGCCGCCGGAACCGCCGCTCGAGGAGAATCGCTCCCACCATCAGGACCTCCTGGACATCTCGGCGACCTAACGCCGACTCCAGAGCGTCACTTGCCGTTCCATTCGGGCAAATGCCGCGATAGGTTATTGGTAGCCGAAATTACCGGCGGATAAACCGGCAATCCCCGGCCGATTCGCTTATCGTCTGCAGACGATCACTGCGCACCCGAGACGGAGGTGGCCGCGCCGATGGCGGGACAGGACGCGACGGTGACCGCGGTGCGCGCGGTACTCACCCGGTTGTGCAAGCGCGCGGGCCTGAGCCCGCAACGGTTGCGCAGCACCGAAATCGACGTCACCCCGCTGCTCGAGCTCTACGTCATCCGCCGCCAGGCCCAGCTCGCGGGCACCGGCCCCGCCGCGGCCGTGCCGGCGGTGGTGCGCGACCTCGCCCGGCAGCTGCCCCCCGAGCACCGGCTCATCGTCGACGTCGGCCTGTCGCTCGGATTGCTGCGCGACGACGCGCCCGCCGGGATCGAACCGCGGCGGCTGTACGCACCCGACCTCGGCAAGCGCCGCGAATACCTCTCCGCGCACTGGCCGCAGCTGTTGCGCGCCGCGGGTGCCGAGACCACCGACGCGCCCCCCACCACCCGGCAGCTGCGCAGCAAGCTCGAATTCGAGGCATTCACCGCCCTGGCGCGCCGCCTGACCACCGCCTCCGGCTACGCGTCGGTGCTGACGCTGCCGCCGCTCACCGGCGCCGTCCCCGATCGGCACACCGGCACGATTACGGTGATCGGCGACGCGGTACTCGACAATATCTGCAGCGTCGACCACTTCCCGGAACCCGACGATCCCGCCACCGGCACCTTCGGGGACCGCCCCGGCGGGAAGGGGCTCAATCGCGCCGTCGCCGCGGCTCGGCTCGGCCTGCGGGTGCGCCTGATCGCCGCGGTCGGCGACGACGATCGCGGCCGCCGCATCCTCGATCACCTGCGCGCCGAAGGCGTCGAGACCGACCTGGTGCGCGTCGTGCCCGGCGCCGCCACCCCGGTCGCGGTCGTCCTGGTCACCAGCAGCGGCGAACGCCGCGACATCGCCTGCCCGAACGAGCGCGTGCGCCTGACCCCCGACGATCTGCGCACCCCCGACGCCCGGCACGCGCTCGCCGGATCCGACGCCGTGCTGCTCACCTTCGAACCGCCGTCTGCGGTGGTCGAGGACGCCCTCGACCTGGTCGCGCGGGAACCGCGGCCGCGGCTGCTGGTGCAGCCGGTGCCCTCGACCGCCGGACCGCAGCGGTTCTACCGCCGCTTCGACGCCATCGACTACCTGATCGGCACGCGCGGCGAACTCGACGCCCTGGCACCGCTGGCGCAGCCCGACGCGGTGTCCGCCGACGGGGATCCGGGCCTGGCCCGCCGCCGCGCGGATATCGAACTCGCCCGGCGCCTGCGCATTCTCGGCGCCCGCACCGTCTGCCTGGTGGAGAAGTTCGCCGCCAGTGTGCACTCCGACGACCTGGAGCTCGAGATCGGCCGGTTCCCCGCCGCGCTGCAGGATTCTCCCGGCGCCCCGGCCGCCTTCGTCGCCGCCCTCGCGCACCGCATCGTCACCCGCGATCACCGCGCCGACGCCGACGACTTCGTCTGGGCCACAGCGGCAATGGCCGCGACCCAGTCCACCGGGGCGGTGAGCGGAGCCATGCCGACCGTCGCCGACGTCGACCGCATGGTCGACCTCGCCGGGCCCGCGGCCGACACGGAGGCGCTGTGATAGCGGCCGATTTGCCCGAAGCCGCGCACGGCACCCGGACCACCTGCGAGACCGCCTGCGTCATCCCGCTAGTGTCTCGTGCCATCGTGCTCGACCCAGATCACCGCCGGGGCGACGTGCTCCATGCCACCGGCTGCCCGAGGTACCACCCACAAATCCTTCGGAGGAGCATTTGACAGCCCTGGACGAGACCGGACACGACGTGCCCGACGCCGACCACCACATCGCCGCCGCCGCTGACGCCGACCCGGCCGACGATACCGCGCACCGCATCTGCCGCAAGGGCCAGCAGATGTGGGTGCGGGTGCGGGAACTGCACGACGTGCACGACGGCGGCACGATGCTGATGTTCGGCGAGATCGCCGACGACTGTCCGGTGCGGATCCACTCCCGCTGCCTCTACGGCGACGTGCTGCACAGCGAGGACTGCGACTGCGGGCCCGAACTGGACAAGGCGATGGACATCATCCAGGCCGAGGGCGCGGGCGTACTGATCTATCTCGAACAGGAGGGCCGCGGCCACGGGCTGATCGCCAAGGCCCGCGGGCTGCGCTTCAGCGAACTCCACGGAGTCGACACCTTCACCAGCTACCGGAGCCTGCACTACTCCCCCGACTGCCGCTCCTACGAGCGGGCCGCGCAGGCCCTGCGGCGGCTGGGGTTGCAGCGCGTGCGGCTGTTGACCAACAACCCGGAGAAGGTCGCCGCCGTCGCCGCCACGGGCATCGGCGTCGAGCGGATCCCGCTGATCACCGCGCCGCGCAGCGACCGGGCCCGGCGCTACATGGAATCCAAGCGGGACTACCGCGGACACTGGCTGCCCGACTTCGCGGCGCCCGCCGACGCCCTCGAAGCCACCCCGGCCGCCGACACCCTGTGCGCCTCCGCCGACCGCACGTAAGATGCGTCACATTTTGCCGGACGCGCGGATAGGATGGGTGAGCCGCGTCACTCGGTGACGCGACGCCAGCCGCATCATCCGATCTCTGCCACGGCGAGTTCGTGCAGTCATCTGGCGGAGCGTCCCGAGGCTCGGTTCGCATACCGATCGGGAACAAGGAAATGACGACAGATATCGGCTACACGCATCAGTCCGGCGCCACGGTCCGCACCGTGCCCGAGGCATTCCAGCAGACGATCACATTGCGCCCACACCAGGTGGCGCTGCGCACGGTCGGCGGCACCCAGCAGATCACCTGGGCCGACTACGACCGCCGCGTGCGCGCCCTGGCCGCGGGGCTGGCGAAACTGGGGGTCCGCCACGGCGACACGGTCGGCATCATGCTGACCAACCGGCCCGAGTTCAATCTGGTCGACACCGCCGCCCTGCACCTGGGGGCGGCACCGTTCTCGGTGTACAACACCAGCTCACCCGAACAGCTCGCGCACGTGTTCGGCAACGCCGGGAACAAGCTCGTGATCACCGAGCGCGGCTTCCTCGACGTGGTCCAGCGCTCCGGCACGGCATTCGAGCAGGTCGTGGTCGTGGACGCGGCGAGCGGCAGCTCCCCCGAAGGCACGGTGTCGCTGGCCGACGTGGAATCCGATCCGGCCGAGGACTTCGACTTCGACGCCGCCTGGCGGGCGGTGCAGCCCGGCGACCTGGCCACGCTGATCTACACCTCCGGCACCACCGGCCCGCCCAAGGGCGTGGAGATCACCCACACCAACGTCGTGGCCCAGATCGCGGGGCTGACCAACAACGGCCCGCTGGTCGTCGGCATCGACGACCGCTCGGTGTCCTACCTGCCCGCCGCGCACGTCGCCGACCGCATCTCCGGGCACTGCGCCAACCTGTTCACCGGCGTCGCCATGACCTGCGTGCCGGACCCGCGGGAGATCGCCGCCGCCCTGCCCGACGCGCGGCCCACCGCCTTCTTCGGCGTGCCGCGGGTGTGGCAGAAGATCAAGGCCGGTATCGACGCCAAGCTCGCCACCGAGGCCAGTCCCGTGAAGAAGGCACTCGCCAACTGGGCCATCGGCGTCGGCGTCAGCGCCGCCCGGGCGCGGCTGGCCGGGGGCGGGGTCGGCCCGGTGCTCGGCGCGCAGCACAAACTCGCCGACGCGCTGGTGCTGTCGAAGCTGCGCACCGCGCTCGGACTCGACGAACTGAAGGTCGCGGCCTCCGGCGCCGCCGCGATCCCGCCCGAAACCCTCGAATACATGCTGGGCCTGGGATTCACCGTGACCGAGGTGTGGGGCATGTCGGAAACCTCCGGCGTCGGCACCTTCACCGAACTCGCGTCACCGCGCCCCGGCTCGGTCGGGCGCGCCCTCGACGGGGTCGAACTGCGCCTGGACAGCGACGGCGAACTGCTGGTGCGCGGCGCGGTCGTGACGCCCGGCTACCGCGGCATGCCCGACAAGACCGCCGAGGCCCTCGACGGCGACGGCTGGCTGCACACCGGCGACGTCGCCACCATCGACGGCGACGGCTACGTGACGATCGTGGACCGCAAGAAGGAACTGATCATCAACGAGGCCGGGAAGAACATCTCGCCCACCAATATCGAGAACGCGGTCAAGGCGGCCTCGTCGCTGGTCGGTCAGGTGGTGGCGATCGGCGACGCCCGCCCCTACATCACGGCGCTGATCGTGCTCGACCCCGACACCGCCGCGGTGCGCGCCAAGGCCCTGGGCACCCCCGACGCCGATATCGCCGCCCTGGCCACCCGCCCCGAGATCGTCGACGAGGTGCGCGCGGCCGTCGTATCCGGCAACACCCGCCTCTCCCGGGTGGAGCAGATCAAACGGTTCCGGATCCTGCCCGGGGTGTGGGAGCCCGGCGGCGAGGAGATCACCCCCACCCTCAAACTCAAGCGCAACCCGATCGCCACCAAGTACGGCGCGGACATCGCCGAACTGTACGGCGACCCAGTACCCGAGGGCGTCATCGACCTGCGCTAAAGCGCGGGCACACGATGCGGGCGTGCACTGGATGCGGCATTGCATTCGGTGCACGCCCGCCCTTGTTTCCCGGCAATGATTTTGGCCGGGTGGAAGCGTGACGGCGGGGGTTACGGCCAAAAGCAATCCGGGAAATCAGCAATCCGAATGTGTTTCGCGCCCGGCGTATGCGATGATCCGCCGTGATCCGCCG
>NZ_JARWQD010000330.1 GCF_029869545.1 Nocardia wallacei
TCCTCCGGCACCAGTTCCAGCTGCCGAGCCGACCCGAACAACACCTCCGCGTCCGAGATCGCGCTACGGCTCAATTCCCCCAGCCCCCCCCCCCCCCCCGCCCCCCAACCCCCCAACCCCCCACGAGTACCCGGGGGGCCATTTTGGGGGCCAACATCGCACCCCCCCCCCCCCCCCCCGGGGGCCCGGGTGGGCCGCGCCGAGGCGGGTGCCCGCGCCGACCCGGGCGGCGCTGAGCCGTCCGGTGTCGAGCAGGATCAGCAGCCGCCGATGCCGTTCCGGACGCCAGGTCCGCACCAGTACATCGGCGGCGCGGGCCGTGGCACGCCAATCGATCGCGCGCACATCGTCTCCGGCGGCGTATTCGCGGAACGAGTCGAATTCCGAACCCTGACCGCGGGCGTTCACCACGGTGCTGCCCTCGAGCAGACGCAGTTCGGCGACCTTCGACGCCAGCACGCCCTCGCTGCGGAACGGCGGCAGGGCACGCACCCGGGCGGGCACCTCGCGGCGGATCTGCCGCCCGGCCAGGCCCAGCGGTCCGACCAGTCGCAGGGTCACCGGGCCCGCCGTCCGGTCGCCCCGGACACTCGGGCGCAGCGTGGTGGTGAGCCGGGTCTTGGTATTGGGCGGCAGGTGCAGCGGATGGGTTCGTCCGGTGGCCCGGGCGCTGTCGGGCCAGTCGTCCCACAGCGTGCCGCGCAGGGTGCGGGAGCCGCGGTTGACCACCGTCAGGTCCACCGCCGCCGTCCGGCCCAGCCGCACCGTCGTGACCGGGACCCGGGACAGCTCCAGCGCCTCGGGGCGGCCGAGGGCCAGCACATCCGTGCCGATCAGGACGCCCAGCAGACCGGTCAGGATCAGCACGCCCCACCACGTCGGGAGCACGGCCGTGGGCGCCCCCCCCCCCCCCCCCGCCCCCGCCCCCCCCCCCCCCCCCGCCCGAAAACGCAGCACCCGCACCCCCCCCCCCCCCCCCCCCCCGGGCCCACCACCCACCCCCCGCCCCCCCCGCCACCCCCCC
>NZ_JARWQD010000331.1 GCF_029869545.1 Nocardia wallacei
GCCTTCCACGTATCCGTCGGTGGCGGCCGGATCGAACGGCTCGGCGAACGAGCCGTCCGCGTGCCGGGGGGGGATCCCGCCCCGGCGCGGGGTGTTCAGCCGCAGCCCGCCGGGCGCGCGCGGGCGCCCCGCCCCCCCCCGCGGGCCCCCCCCGCCTGCTCGGCCGACTGCCGAACCGTAAGCAGCCCACCGGGTTCCAGCATCGCCAGTTCCGCCGCGATACCGGTACTTCGTCGTGTGATCATCTCTGCCCCGCAGGTGTCCGTGATGTGTTCCGGTGGCAGCCGAGACAGCGCGCGCCCACGCCGGACCGAGCTCTCCGGTTGGCACGGTTCCGAATCCCGGTGCGACAGCTGTGGTCTCGCCGCGATACCGCCGGGTGCGAGGGGTTCCGATCTCCCACCGCAGACGTTTCCATCTCGACTGCCTGACTCAGCACACCATGTAGAACCGCAGGACACGACCCAAGCCGGGCAGACCAGACCAACTCTCATAAAACCCCAGGAAACCGCCCGCAACCGCTGTAGAGTCCGACCCACGTCGACTCACCGAATCGACCCGGATTTGCAGGGGGTGCAACGAATGACGGATGAGGACCAAACCTCGATGCTCGCACAGCGACAGCTCGGCCGAATCCTGCGGGAGGCCCGTCAAGGCATAGGGCTGACAATCGAAAGAGCTGCGCCGCTGGTCGAGCTCAGCAAGTCCGGCCTGCAGCGACTCGAAGCCGGAGAGATGTCACGTATCCGCATCCGCGACATCCAGGCATTGTGCGAGCTCTACGAAATGTCGCTTGAAGAAACCGAGCGCGCAATCGAGCTCGCTAAGCAGACCCAAGTCAAGGGGTGGAATCTCGCCTTCCGCGGCCTGTACAGCAACTCGGCGTTCCACATGTACATAGGGCTCGAATCCGCCGCACGGCGGCTGACGGCTTACCACGAGATCATCCCAGGTCTACTGCAGACCGCAGACTACGCTCGTACTGTTATCGGCGACTTCTTCAGCGAAAATGACAGCGATGACATTGAACGTCGAGTCGAGCTTCGAATGAAGCGCCAAGCCGTTGTCACACGCAAGGCGGACCCCGTGCAGCTCGAAATACTGTTGCATGAATCAGCGCTGCATCGGATTGTCGGGGGCCCGCGCGTCATGGCCGATCAGGCACGACACCTGGCCGAGATGAGCAAGCTGCCTAACATCAACGTGCGAATCCAGCCCTTCTCAGCCGGTCTCCTTTGGGGGCTGATGCCCGAATCCTTCACGATCCTCGACTTCGGAACCGATGCGAAGGGACGTTCGGTGGAGCCGCCGGTGGTCTTCCTGGAGGGCATGGCAGGCATTGCGGACATGTTCTTGGATAAGAGCGATGATGTGCAGCGCTACGGTGCACTCGCTACGGCCATTCGAAATGTGTGCCTGGATGAAACCCAGTCGCGTAACCTGATTCGCCAGGTTGTCAAGAGGAGATATGAATCATGAATGGCGCCCTGCCCAAGTCTGATTGGTTCAAGAGCAGCTTCAGCAGCGGAGCGTCCGAATGCGTAGAGGTGGCCTGGCTCGCCGAAGGCATGGTCGGCGTCCGCGACTCCAAGAATCCCACCGGCCCCGCCCTCGTCTTCACCCCGGCCGAGTGGGACGCCTTCACCGCGGGCTTCCGCGAGTAGAGGCACACCGACCATGGTTCGCTCGGGGAAGCAGATGCGCGGCTACCTTGTCGACCAGGTCAACAATATGCTGCGGCGACCGCATATGTTCGGCGGTGAGCCCGCGCTCTGGATCGCCTTCGACCACCTGTTCTATCTCGAAGACGACGACTTCGGTGTCGAAGATCTCCGGCAGTCCTGGCGCGACCGCAACGCCTTCACCCCTACGGGGCTCAAAGGCGCTCTGCAACGCCAGCTTCCGGACAACATCCTCGTCGACGCCCTGTCGTCGGTGTACGCCGAGACCGCACGCAACCGAGGCTGGCTCGCGCTGGACCGCACGCTGACTCGCGACGAGTACCTCGAATTACGCAAGGCGATAACACCTTTCACCGAACACGACCACACCTTCACCGAAGTCGTCGACACCTTCGGCCCACCGAGCATCCGCTTCGGCGGCAGCAGCCCCTACTACGGCAAAACCTTGGCCTACGCAACCGCCGACCGCACCGACCCGATGGTGGCCTTCCACCTCTGGAACGGCACCGACCCCGGCGCGGACCAAGACCTCCGGAGCGTGCACCCGCAACCCGTCCTGCTCGCAATCCGCTACGGCACAGGGCCGTTCCCGACATCCTTCACCTTCACCCCGGAAGGCCACCGCCGCCGCCCCCAGGATTCCGCAGGGTGATTATCGCCCGCGAGCCGGATACCCTTGCGAGGCAGGGTGATACGGCGTGAGGATGAGACATGAGCCCGCTGCGAGACAAGGTGGCACTGGTCACCGGTGGTTCGCGCGGAATCGGCCGGGCGATCGTGCACCGGCTGGCCCGCGACGGCGCCGCCGTGATGTTCAGTTACGACGGGCTGGACATCCTGGTGAACAACGCCGGAATCGCCCCGCGTGAGCTGGTCACCGAACTCACCGAGGAACAAGTGGACCGAGCCATCGCGGTGAATATGAAGGGCCCGATGTTCGCCATGCGGCACGCGGGGCAGGTCCTGCGCGACGGCGGCCGCATCGTCAATATCTCCACGCTCAACACCATCCTTCCCGTACCCACGCTGGCGGCGTACACGGCCACGAAGGCGGCACTGGAACAGCTCAGCAAGATCGCCGCGCGCGAACTCGGCTCGCGGGGAATCACGGTGAACACCGTCTCCCCCGCCGCGACCGACACGGAACTGCTCCGGGAAACCAACACGCAGGAAGGCCTCGACCTGGCCGTCTCGATGACCGCGCTCGGCAGGCTCGGCGACCCCACCGACATAGCCGACGTCGTAGCCTTCCTCGCCGGCCCGGACTCCCGCTGGATCACCGGCCAGAACCTCCTCGCCACCGGCGGCTTCGCGGTCTGAGGGATCACGGCAACGGCCTCAGCCCACCAATTGAGCTGAGGCCGTTGGGTTTTCGGCTTACTCCGGCCAACCACCGTACGGCACGGTCAGCATCTCGAGATAGTGGCCGTCGAGGTCGAGGAAGTAGACTCCGCGGCCTCCGTCGTTGTGGTTGATCTCGCCTTCCTGGGCTTGGCGCGGGTCGGCCCAGAAGCGCAGGCCCCGGGCCTGAATCCGGGCGAAGGCCGCGTCGAAATCCTCCTCGGAGACGAGGAAGGCGTAGTGCTGGGGCTGGATCTCGGTGATGTGCGGCGGGACGACGGCGAAGTCGAAGGTGACTCCGTTGGCGACGGCGACCGGAATGAACGGCCCCCACTGCGCACCGACCTCCAGACCCAGGATATCGGCCCAGAATTCGGCGGACTTCCGGTTGTCGCGGCAACCGACGATGGTGTGATTGAACTGAATGGACAAAGGATTTCTCCTGTGCTCGTGACGGTCCCGACCCCGGACCGGTACCAAGTCGGCCTACGGGAGCACCGCCACGAGACAGAAACTATCGCACCTGGACAAGATCCGGCAACCCGCCGGATCCACCACCTACAGGGGCAGGTGCGGTCCGGACGAGATCGACGCCGACAGCGACGACAGCAGGCACGCCAAGGTCGGCGGGTACTGCATGGTGCAGATGAGGTCGACGGATTCCGGTTGCGACTGGGCGGGTTCGAGCGACACCGCCGACGCCGGTGCGGCCATCGACAGCGGTGCCGCGAGGAAGACACCGGCCAGGAGTGCGACGCGAATTCTCTTGCGCATCATGTTCCTTTCCGAACGGTGGCCGAGGGGTGGCCAAGCGTTCGCCCGGACGGTACTGCCGCCGCGGGCGTCACCGACAGCCCCGAGAACTGTCGGCCCCGAATCAATGGGCGGCAGCGCGGATTTCGGACGCGCGGCGCGCCCTGCGCAACGCATCCGCGGTGAACACCGCCAGCCCCAGCCAGATCAGCGCGAATCCGGCCCACCGCGACGGCGGCATCGGCTCGTGGCCGACCAGCACACCCCACGCCATTTGCAGTGCGGGAGTGAGGTATTGAAGGATCCCCATCGTCGACAGCGGTACCCGCCCGGCCGCGAAGGCAAACAGTAGCAGCGGCACGAGCGTCACCGGTCCGGTGGCCATCATCAGGGCGGTGTGCCCCGCGCCGTCGCCGAACGCGGACTGCCCGGTCACCACGAACGCGATCGCGACCGCCAGCGCGAACGGCGCCGAGACCAGCCCCTCGGCCGCGACGCTGCGCATCGGGTCGAGCCGGATCACCTTCTTCACCAGCCCGTAGGTCGCGAACGAACACGCCAGCACCAGCGCGATCACCGGCGGTTTGCCGTAGTCGACGGTCAGCACGACCACCGCCGTGGCGCCGAGCCCCAGCGCCACCCACTGCGGCCGGACCAGCCGCTCCCGGAAGATCACCACGCCGAACAGCACGGTGACCAGCGGATTGATGAAGTACCCGAGCGCGCATTCCACGACATGCCCGGAGGTGACGCCGTAGACGTAGACACCCCAGTTGAGCGCGATCGCCGCGCCGGCGACCGCGGCCAGCCGCCAGGTCCGGCCGTCGATGCCCCGCAGTTCCCGGATCCGCCCGGCCAGCAGCAGCCCGATCAGCACCACGACCAGCGTCCACAGAATCCGCTGGGCCACGATCTCGAACGGATTCGCGAACTCCAGCAGGCCGAAGAACGCGGGGAACGCGCCCCAGCACAGGTAGGCACTCGCCCCGACAGCGACTCCCCAGTTACCTATCCGGGACGCCCGTGGTTTCCGAAACCGCACTGAACAGACGGTACTTCCGGCCGGTATCACTGTCGAGCAGGGGGTACCCGGCGGTCCGCCTGCCCGGAATTTGTGCGCCAGATCACAGTTGAGGTTGACCTTAGGTCAGGGCGGAAGCTCGTCGCATCGGATCGACACCGAGCCCGACACCACCGATGTGAGGAGCGAACCACCATGTCCACCAACCTTTCCGACCACGACGACAGCACCTTGCACCCCGAACTACAGCTGACGATCGAGGAGATCGCCGACTCCGGCTTCACCGGGATCACGCTGCGCGTCCACGACGAGCGGGGCGCGTGGACCGGCAGCGCCGGGGTCGCCGAACTGGGCGGGACCACGAAGCCGCCGGTCGACGGGCACGTCCGGATCGGCAGCAATACCAAGACCTTCACCGCGACCGTGGTGCTGCAGTTGGTGGCCGAGGGCAGGATCGACCTGGATACCGCGGCCGCCCGGTATCTGCCCGAGTTCGGGCTCGACGAGCGGATCACCGTGCGAATGCTGTTGCAGCACACCAGCGGAATCTTCAACTTCACCGGCGAGGTCTACGACGACGGGTCGATCGTGCACGGGATCCCCGTGCCCTACGGCACGACCGGAAAACAATGGCTGGACAACCGGTTCCACACCTACCGGCCGCGGGACCTGGTGACGTTGGCGTTGTCGAAACCGGCGCGGTTCGAGCCGGGCACGGGCTGGAGCTATTCCAACACCAACTACGTGCTGGCCCGGCTGCTGATCGAACAGGTCACCGGCCGCTCGCTCGCCGAGGAGATGCAGCGGCGGATCCTGGGACCGCTCGGGCTGTCGGGCACGATAGTCCCGGACGCCTCGCCGGAGATCCCCGAACCGCACGCCCACATCTACTACCGGTACGAGGACAACGGTGGGCAGCAGACGATCGACATCACCCGCTACAACCCCTCCTGGGTCGCCACCGGCGGTGACATGATCTCGACCACGCGGGACCTGCACACCTTCATCTCCGCGCTGAACGGTGGCACACTTCTGCCGACCGAGCTGCTGGCCGAGATGCGCACACCGCACCCGACGGGCCTGCCGAACATGGACTACGGGCTGGGAGTATTCGTCCAGCAGACCGAGCGCGGCGACACCGTCATCACCCACAACGGCGGCAACGTGGGCGCCGCGGCGCTGATGTACAGCACACCCGACGGCACCAAAACCCTTACCGCCGTACTGAACTGGGTGGACGACGCAGAGATGTCCATCGCGGCGGCGTTCCGGAACGCCCAGCAACAACTCGTCGACGCGGTGTTCTGCGGCAACCAAGGCCGTGCCGAGGGCGGAGGAGGCATATTTTGACGATGAACAGAGTCACGATCGGGCAGGCGGCGGCATTCATCGGGGTCACGGTGAAGACGGTGCGGCACTACCACAGGATCGGCCTGGTCGAGGAGCCCGAACGCGACAGCTCCGGGTACCGGCGATACGGTTCGGCGGAGTTGTTGCGGCTGGTCCAGGTCCGGACGCTGGCCACCGCCGGAGTGCCGCTGGCCGAGATCGGGCCGCTGCTCGACGCCGACGCCGAACAGTTCGCGGCCGCGCTCGCCGCCGCCGAGCGGCGGCTGACCGATCGGATCGCGGACCTGACCGCCCAGCGCGACACGCTGCATCGGCTGGCCGACGGCGACCGGGCCCTGCTGCCCGACCGCGCCTGCGCGATCCTGGACCGCATGTCCGTCCTCGGTTTCGGCGCCGACTACGTGGCGGCGCAGCGCGAGGCCCTGGTGCTGACCCGGGCGCTGGTATCGGAGGGCTTCGACAGCTTCCTGACCCAGCTCGAGCTCCGGCTCGACGACCCCGGGTACGTCGAGCTGACCAGGCGCGCGTCGGAGGCCGAGACCTGGGAGCCGGACGACCCGAGGATCGAAGATCTCGCGGCCGCCATGGCCGACCACTACCTCGCCCACCCCGCACTGCTGGGGACCGCCACCGGCCCGCATGCCTGGACCAACGCCGCCGCCCAGTACCGGCTGGTCAACGATCACCGCGACGACCAGGCACCGATCTCGGCCCGGCTGACGGCGCTCACCGAGGCGAAACTTCGCTCCGCCGGGATCCATATCCCCAGGGCGGGCTCCCGCTGAGGGCGCTGTGGCCCGAGAAATGCGTTCAGCCCCTGGGGAATTCGCCGCGCGACAGTCGTTCGCGTTCGCGCGGCCGTGGCTCCGGTCAATCCGGCAGGCGCACAACCCCATCCAGGTATCGGTGACACCGCCCCGTGAGCAGGACCCGGTCCGCCACCAGCGTGCACCGCAGCCGTCCGCCGCGCGCGGACAGCTGATGTGCCGTCAGCTCCGCGCGGCCGAAATCGCGGCTCCAGATCGGGGTCAGCTGGGCATGGGCCGAGCCGGTGACCGGGTCCTCCGGGACGCCGACGCCGGGCGCGAAGAAGCGGGAGACGAAGTCGGCGGTGTCGCCGGGCGCGGTCAGGATGACGCCGCGGGCCAGCTTCGGGAAGGCCGACAGGTCGGGGCGGGCCGCGCGGACCTCCTGCTCCGAGGCGACGATGATCACCTCGTCCTGGCCGGTCAGCGTGCGCAGCGGGCGCACGCCCAGCGCATCCACCAGATCCGGATCGGCCACCACGTCCAGGGAGGCCACCGCGGGCAGATCGAGCACGAGTTCGTCGTCGTCGGTGCGGTCGACGGTCAGCCAGCCGCTGCGGGTGAAGAAGTGCACGCGGTCGGCGCCGGGATGCAGATCCTCGAGGATCTGCGCCGCGGAGGCCAGCGTCGCGTGCCCGCACATGTCGACCTCCACCGCGGGGGTGAACCAGCGCAGGTGAAAGGCCGGGCCCTCGCCGGGGACGGCCCCGGCCTCCGGCGGCAGCGCGGAGACGTAGAAGGCGGTCTCGGCGAGGTTGTTCTCCTCGGCCAGCTGCTGCAGCAGCTCATCGGGCAGCCACTCGAGCAGCGGCATCACCGCCGCCGGGTTGCCCGTGAACGGCGCATCGGCGAATGCATCGATCTGATGCAGCAGGACCTCCATACTGCCGAAGGTACCCGTGTTCCCAATCGACACGCGTGACAACACCGTTCACGGCGCGCCATAGCATGCGACCAGTTTGCCGCCCGAAAACCCGCTGTTGTCAGCCGCTTTCGCCGCATCGAGCACAGTCGGCATCAGATGCCGCACGAACGACCCGCTTCAGCCGCTTTCACCGGGTGAGTCCGGCATCAGGTGCCGCTGCTCACCCGCCATCGAGGCGCTCGCCCACCAGGCCACCTCGACCAGCACGATCCCGATGGCGCCCAGGACGAAGGCCGTGGTGGTCAGGGCCGCGTTCGAGGGGTCGAGCTTGAAGAACTCGCGGGTGAACGGGACGGTGAACAGGATCAGGTAGCCCAGCACCGAGCCGCCGATCAGCACGATCTTCCACCAGTTCCACGGCCGGGCCACGATGGCCAGCACCCACACCGCGATGATCAGCAGCGTGATCAGCGCCGTCGTACCCGCCTGCACCTTCTGCGCATCGCTCTGGTTCGGGCCCTGGTAGGCGATCAGGTAGGCGACGAACGTCATCACGCCGATCACCACGCCCGACGGGATCGCCAGCCGCAGCACCCGCGGCACGAAACCCGTTCGCGCCCTTTCGTTGTTGGGCGCCAGCGACAGGATGAAGGCCGGGATGCCGATGGTGAACCAGGCGGCGATCGTCACATGCCGCGGCAGGAACGGATACGGCACCGGCTCGTAGTGGAACAGCTGCGAGCCGATCCCCGCCACGCCGACCAGGAAGGCCAGCAGCACCGAATACACGGTCTTGGTGAGGAACAGGTTCGAGACCCGCTCGATATTGCCGATCACCCGGCGGCCCTCGCCGACCACATAGGGCAGGGTGGCGAACTTGTTGTCCAGCAACACGATCTGCGCGACCGCGCGGGTGGCCGGGCTGCCCGCGCCCATCGCCACGCCGATATCGGCGTCCTTGAGCGCGAGCACGTCGTTGACGCCGTCGCCGGTCATGGCGACGGTGTGGCCGCGCGACTGCAGCGCACCCACCATGGCGCGCTTCTGATCCGGCCGCACGCGGCCGAAGGTGGTCTGGTTGTCGAGCACGTCGGCGAGTTCGTCGCGGTCGGCCGGGAGCGTGCGGGCGTCGACGGCGTGGTTACCACCCGGCAGCCCCAGCGACGACGCCACCGCGCCGACCGAGACGGCATTGTCGCCGGAGATCACCTTGATCGAAACATCCTGGCTCTCAAAGTATTCGAGCGTCCGGCGGGCATCGGGGCGCACCTTCTGCTCCAGCACCACCAGCGCCTGCGCGGTGACGGTGCCGGGCGCGTCCGGGGCGTCCACCGGGCGGTCGCTGGTGGCCAGCAGCAGCACCCGCAGGCCCTGCGCGCCCACGTCCTGCGCGGCGACCGCGGCCTCGGAGGCCGGGTCCAGCAGGACGTCGGGGGCGCCGAGCAGCCAATTGCCGTTGTCGCCGTAGGAGAATCCGCTCCACTTCTTCGCCGAGGAGAACGGCGCGATCGAGGTCGGTTGCCAGCCGGGCGAATCCGGCAGTGCCTCGCCGATGGCCGCGACGCTGGCGTTCGGCCGCGGATCGTCGGAAGCCATGGCCGCCAGCACCTCTCGCAGCCGCTCCTGCGGGATGTCGCCCACCACACGCAGTTCCGACAGGCGCATGCCGTTCTCGGTGAGGGTGCCGGTCTTGTCGGCGCACACCACGTCCACGCGGGCCAGGCCCTCGATCGCGGGCAGCTCCTGGACCAGGCATTTGCGCTGCCCCAGCCGCACCACGCCGACCGCGAACGCGATGGAGGTCATCAGCACCAGGCCCTCGGGGACCATCGGCACGAGCGCCGCCACCATGCCGTTGAGCGCGTTGCGCCAGCTCTCGTGGCTCGAGAACAGCTGGTTGTAGATCGTGACCAGGCCCGCCGGGATGAGCAGGTAGGTGATCACCTTCAGGATGGTGTTGATGCCGTTGCGCAGCTCGGAGTTGACCAGGGTGAACTTGCTGGCCTCCTCCGCGAGCTTGGCGGCGTAGGCGTCGCGGCCCACCTTGGTGGCCCGGTAGGCGCCCGAGCCGGACACCACGTAGCTGCCCGACATCACCTGCGCGCCAACGGATTTGTCGATCGGGTCGGCCTCGCCGGTGAGCAGCGACTCGTCGACCTCGAGCAGTTCGGACTCCACCACCTCGCCGTCGACGACGATCTGGTCGCCGGGGCCGAGCTCGATCAGGTCGTCGAGGACGACGTCCTTGGGGCCGACCTCCGCCGAGCGCCCGCCGCGGCGCACCACCGGCTTGGCCTGCCCGACGATCGCCAGCTTGTCCAGCGTCTGCTTGGCCCGCACCTCCTGCACGATGCCCACGACGCTGTTGGCGACGATCAACAGGCCGAACATCCCGTCGATGATCGAGCCGGTGGCCAGCACCAGGATGAACAGCACGCCCAGGATCGCATTGATCCGGGTGAAGACATTGGCCCGCACGATGTCGGCGACCGAACGGCTCGCCCGATCCGGCACATCATTGGTCTGCCCGTCGCGAACGCGCTGCTCGACCTCGGCCGGGGAGAGCCCCGGCGCACGCGCCGCCTGCTCGGTGATCGACATGCCGACAGCCTAGAACGTCCCGGCCCCGGGTCGGTGCTGCCGCTCGCTGATGAGCCCGGCCAGTTCGCGCCATTCGGCGATCGGCGCGCTGGCCCGGCGGCCGGTGAGAACCTGTAGGCAGACGTGATCGGCACCGGCGTCGAAATGGGCTTGCACGCGCTCGGCGACGGCGGCGAGCGCGCCGGGCCCGCCCCCTGCCACCAGCGCATCGACGACCCGGTCGGACGGGGTGCCGGACAGCTCGTCGACCGTGTAGCCGAACCGTTGCATGTCCTTGACGTGCGCACCGCCGGGCGAGAGATACCCGGCGACGTGGGCCCGCGCCAGGTCGCGGGCCATATCGGGATCGGGGTCGAGCACGACCGCCTGCTCGACGGCGAGCAGCGCGTCGGGACCGAGCCGGGCGCGGGCGTCTTCGGTGTGGGCGACCGGCACCAGATAGGGATGCGCGCCGCCGGTCCGCGCGGCGGCCAGGCTCAGCATCCTGGGCCCGAGCGCGCCGAGCACGCGGCGGCCGGGAACGGGCGGGGCCGGGCTCTGCAGCGGCACCGCGTCCATCGCGTCGAGGTAGGCGCTCATCGTCGCCACGGGGCGCCCGCCGGACGGGACCCGATGCCCCAGGTGGAACAGCGGCCGGTCGTCGACCCGATGTCCGCCGAGGCCGAGGATGAACCGGCCGGGATACGCCTCGGCGAGCGCGCGTTCGGCGGCGGCCATCGCGATCGGATCGCGGAAGAAGATGTTCGCGATCCCGGTCCCGATGACGAGGTCGTTCGTGGCGCCGAGGAGAATCCCGGCCTGCGTCAGCGCATTTCGCCCGAACTCCTCGCCGATCCACAGGGCGCCGAAACCGAGCTGTTCGATCTCGATCGCCAGTTCGCGCACGCGGGTGGCGGGCTGCGCGTCCAGGGACAGTGTCCACAGGCCGATGCGGCTCGCGGTCGTATTCATGCACCCCTCCGGTAATGTGAGAACCACTCACCTTCACGATAGTGAGGGGTTCTCACCTTGTCTAGGAGGTTCGTTTGCCGGGGCCCGGACCACGGCGTGCGGATGCGCGCCACAACCGCGCACAGCTGCTCGAGAGCGCCGATGCGGCCTTCCGCCGCGACGGGGTCCATGCCTCGCTGGCGGAGATCGCGCGCACGTGCGGGATCGCCATCGGCACCCTCTACAAACACTTCCCCACTCGCGAGGCGCTGCTTCGCGCCTTGATCCACGACCGAGTCACGAGCCTGCAGGAGAGCGCGCACCGGCTCGCCGACTCCGGCACGCCGCGCGAGGCGCTGATCGAGTGGTTGCAGGAGTTCGGCCGCTGCGCATCGGCCTACCGCGGCCTGGCGGAATCGATCCTGACCGCGGCCGCCGCCGAGAACTCGGACCTGAATGCCAGCGTCGAGAACATGCGGGCCGCCGCCGGAGTTCTCGTGCTCAAAGCGCAAGAGGCAGGGGCACTTCGGCCCGATGTCTCGCCCGCGGAGGTGTTCGCCCTGGCCTGCGGTGCGGGTGCGGCGAGCGGTTACACGAGTGCCGATCCCGATCGGCTGCTGCGATTGGCCGTGGAGGGTCTGGTGGCGCGGTAGCGGTGCGCTCCTAGCGGCGAGGACCGCGGGAGCGCATGATGAGGGCGGCCACGTAGTAGGTGCAGGGGTGGTCGGTGTGGTTGGCGTAGTGGAGGGTGCTGTCGGCGGCCAGGTAGACGGAATCGCCCGCGGCCAGCTCCACGACCTGGTCACCGTCGATGGTCAGGGTGACGGTGCCCGATTCGGCGTAGATGAACTCGTGGGAACCCGGTGCGTAGGAAGGGTATTCGCCGGGCACGCAGCCCGGTGGCAAGGTCGAGCGGATCCATTCGAAATTCACGCCGGGCACCACCGGCGTGAGAATCGTTCGCTCCCAGCCCGATTCGTCGACGACGTCCTGTTCCGCGGCACGGCGGACGATGACCCGCTCGCCGTCCGGCTCGGATACCAAGGCGGACAGGCGGATTCCGAGCCCGGCCGCCACCCGGTCCAGCACCACCACGGTCGGCGCCTTGTCGCCGCGCTCGACGGCCGACAGCATGCTCACGCTCACCGACGACAGCTCCGCGAGGGCCTGCAGCGTGAGCCCGCGGTCGTGGCGCAGCCGCTGGATGCGCTGGCCGAGTGCACCGAGATCCATCTACACTATAGTAGTGAGTGATTCTCCTATAGCGAAAACTTGGGCGGTGCGCGCCGCGACCGAGGCCGACCTGCCCGCGGTCGCGGAGATCTACGCGCACTACGTCACCGACACCGTCACCACCTTCGAACTGGAGGCGCCCGACCTCGCCGAGTGGCGGCGCCGATTCGGCGCCATCGTGGGAGCCGGACTGCCCTTCCTGGTCGCCGAGGACGACGACCGCATCGCCGGATACGCCTACTGCGCCCCGTGGAAGACCCGCCCCGCATACCGCCGGACCGTCGAGAACTCCATCTACCTCGCCCCCTGGGCCCTCGGCCGCGGCCTCGGCGGCAAGCTCCTCGACGAACTACTGGACGCCTGCCGCGCCCGCGACCTGCGCGAAATCATCGCCGTCATCGCCGACACCGGCAACCCCTCCTCCCCCGCCCTGCACCGCAGCCGAGGCTTCACCGACGCGGGCCACCTCCGCCGAGTAGGCCACAAACACAACCGCTGGCTGGACACCCACCTCATGCAACTCAGCCTCTGACCCCTACTTCCCGCACACGGGGGCGGCTCGGCGATCGGGCGTCAGCGGTCTGGCACTGGGCCGTCGTCGGGGCCGGGGGTGGCCGTTTCCTGTTGTTCGGGGAGGAGGGGGACGACGGCGAAGGCGCCTGCGGCGGCGTCGGGGGGTAGGGCCTGTATTGCGCGAATGTTGTTGTGGGAGGAGAGGTCTCGTAGGCGGGTTGGGGAGCCTCGGACGATCATGCCGACGGCGCAGGGGCAGTCGGCTCGCAGTCGTGCGGCGACCACGGCGGCGGTGCGGGCGGTGCGGGCGTCGCCCGCGTGCGCCGGATCCGTTGCGGCGTACTCCATCGCGCCCGCCGCGGCATGGCCCGAGGCGATCGCGGCGGCGTCGCCTGCCGGTACCGGCACGGTGATCGACGGCGTGAACACCCGGTCGATGGGCACGTGGTAGACCACCTGCGAAATCCGTAGTCCCCCAGCATGTTCCGGAAGGTCCCGCGCGGCGATTCCGGAAGCGAACGACACCAGCGCCCAACGCTCGCCACCATCGCCCGGCAGGCCGGAACCGCCGCCACCCGGCAGACCGGAACCGTCACCACCCGGCGAATCCGAACCGCCGGGACCCAGGGAATCCCGGGCCCGCGCCAGATAGTCCGCGACCGCCTCCCCCGACTCCGGTCCCAGCCGGTCGGTGGTGACGACCGCGGGATGCGGCGGGATCGCCCAGCCCAGCACCACGATCAGGGCGACGAAAACTATTGCGGCGCCGACGGTTCCGAGCGCCCGCAGCCGGTTACGCATTGCGCAGGACGTCGAGCGCGTGCTCCAGATCCGCGGGGTATTCGCTGGTGATCTCGAGCCATCGGCCGTCGGCGGGATGAGCGAACCCGAGGGAGCGCGCGTGCAGCCACTGCCGCTCCAGCCCGAGCCGCTCGGCCAGCCGCGGGTCCGCACCGTAGGTGAGGTCACCGCAGCAGGGATGCCGGATCGCGGAGAAATGCACCCGAATCTGGTGGGTGCGACCGGTTTCCAGATGGATGTCGAGCAGGCTCGCCGCCTGGAACGCCTCCACGGTGTCGTAGTGGGTGACGCTGGGCCGCCCGTCCGCGGTCACCGCGAACTTCCAGTCGTTGCCGCGCGCCCGCCCGATCGGGGCATCGATGGTGCCGCTGGACGGATCCGGATGTCCTTGCACCAGAGCGTGATACCGCTTGTCCACCGTGCGCTGCTTGAACGCGCGCTTGAGCACCGTGTAGGCGTGCTCGGACTGCGCCACCACCATCACCCCGGAGGTCCCGACGTCCAGCCGGTGCACGATGCCCTGCCGCTCGTGCGCGCCCGAGGTGGAGATCCGGTAGCCCATCGCGGCCAGCCCGCCCACGACGGTCGGCCCGGACCAGCCCACACCCGTATGCGCGGCCACCCCGACCGGTTTGTCGACGGCCACGATGTCGTCGTCGGCGTAGAGGATCTTCATCCCCTCCACCGGCGTCGCCTCCACCGTCAGCTCCCGCTTCGGCTCCGGGAATTCGACCTCCAGCCAGGACCCGGCGACCAGCCGATCCGATTTGCCCGCCGGTGCGCCGTCGATCTGCACCGAGCCGTCCTCGGCGAGCGACGCGACGGCCGTGCGCGACAGACCCAGCAGCCGCGCCAGCCCGGCGTCGACCCGCAGTCCGTCCAGGCCGTCCGGCACCGGCATGGCACGCGTCTCCCTCATGCCTGGTCACCCGCGGCCGAACCGGCCTTCTCGTCCGAGCGCCGCGTCCGGGTGCCGTCCGGCTCGAACCCGAACAGCGTCAGCACGACCAGCAGGATCGCCCCGCACACGATGGCGGAGTCGGCGACATTGAACACCGGCCACCACTTGGTGACCGACAGGAAGTCCACCACGTGCCCCTGCAGCGGCCCGGGCGCGCGGAACAGCCGGTCGACCAGGTTGCCGCAGGCACCGCCCAGCACCAGGCCCAGCCCGATCGCCCAGCCCAGCGACCGCAGCGACCGCCCGATCCGGATCACCCCGATGACCACCGCCGCGGCGACCAGCGTCAGCAGCCAGGTCATGCCGGTGGCCATGGAGAACGCGGCGCCCGCATTGCGGACCAGGCTCAACCGCACCACATCACCGATGATCGAAATCGGTTCTCCCGGCGTCATTTTCGCGACCACCAGCACCTTGGTCCCGAGATCGAGGGCGAAGATCACGGCGGCCACCGCCAGCAGCGCGGGCAGGCGGCGCGGCGCCCCAGCGGCATCTTCCGCCGGGAGCCCCTCGGACGCGGTGGCGTCCCGCGGTGTGTCGTCGGGTTCGTCGGGGTGCTGCTCGCGCGGCCGGTCGGTACTCACAGCAGACATCATCCCCTATACAGATAGCGGCCCCGTCGCTCGCCGGGTACACCGGCCCCCACCGCCGCCGGGTCCCAGCTGATTTTCAGGATCCGGCCGTACCCTGTTCGACGTGACGGTGTTGTCTTCTCCATCTCGCGCCGCTGCCGAGGCGCGATCCGCCCCGGCCGCCCGCTCCGCCCGTTCGGGTGTGTTGCTGGTGGTTCTCGCGGTCGCGTTGTCGGCGCTGGGCGTCGGCTGCAGCGACGCCTCGGACGCCAGCGGCGACGCCGAGGTGGAGCCGTCCGGATTGGGTAAGGAGGTCACCGTGCCCATCGCGGCGACGGTGACCACGGTGGTGCACCCGGGCGACGAGCCGCGCTCGATCCTGCGCCCGGGGTTCGAAACCGATACCGCCCAGCAGGTCACGCTGCGCACCGACCATCACATCGAACAGCAGATAGACGACCAGGCCGTGCGCGACTTCTCGCCCCCGGCGGTCACGATCCCGCTGACCGCGCGCACCGGCCGCGACGGCGTCGACCTCACCCTGGGCTCGGCCACCTCCACCGACCCGGCGCTCGCCCAGCAGTTGCTGACGGCCGACGGCTCGCACGCGGGCTTCGAGATGAGCGAGCTGGGCATGATCACCGCGCTGCGGATGGCGCCCAAGCCCGCGACCCCCGATGGCGCGCGCGCCGCCCTGGAGCAGGCGTTCTATCAGGCGGTGTATCAATCGGTGGCGTTCCCGATCGAGCCCGTCGGCGAGGGCGCGGTGTGGACGGTGCGCCAGCAGGTGTCCGGCGGGGTGCCGCTGGACCAGATCACCACCGCCACGCTGACCAGGCGCGACGGCAATCTGCTCACCATCGAACTGGACGTCACCCAGACCCCGAAGTCGAAGGTCTGGCAACTGCCGAACCATGCGGGCTCGCTCGATATCGTCGACTACGTGATGCACGGCGCCGGTACCGTCACCGTCGATCTGGGCCTGCCGCTGCCGGTTTCGGGTTCGGTGACCGTCGGCGGGCGGCAGTTCTACAAGGACCCCCGCAGCGCCGTGCTGCTGCGGCAGAACATCAGCACCCAGGTGCAGTGGGGCGAGTGAACTCCCCATTCCGCCTCTGACCGGGGCCCTGCGGCCTAGGGTTCGAGGGGTCCGCTCTCGATCCCTGATCGGAGGATTCCGATGTCCGATGTCGCACCCATCCCCGAGGGATACCCGGTGCTGTGCCCGGGGCTGGCCGTCGACGGTGCCGCGGCCGCGATCGACTTCTACAAGCGCGTATTCGGCGCGACCGAGCGCATGCGCATGCCCGGTCCGGACGGCAGGGTCGCGCACTGCGAGATGATGTTCGGCGATTCCATGATCATGCTCGGCGACGCCGTGCCGGACCTGGGCTTCCTGGATCCGAGGACGGTCGGCGGCACACCGGTCAACCTGCACGTCTACGTCGAGGATGTGGATGCCACCTTCGCGGCCGCCCTCGCCGCGGGCGCGCGGGAACTGATGCCGCTCACCACCGAGTTCTACGGCGACCGCACCGGCAGCTTCGAGGACCCGTGGGGCCACCGGTGGACCGTGGCCAGCCACGTGGAGGACGTCTCGGCGGAGGAGATGGACCGCCGCCTGTCCGAGCTGGGCTGACCGGAACCGGCCGTCACCAGGCGGTGTTGATGGGCCCCGGACTCCACATGCCACCGTGCGTCTGCTGGGTGACCTCCGGGTCCGCGAGCCCGGCCGCGGGGTCCAGCGGGATCAGCCGCTGCAGTTCGCCCCAGTCCTGGCGCCAGTCGTCACGCAGGTAGGTGGCCAGGGTCTGGGTGCGGAGCAGTTCCTTGCTCCAGCCCAGCGGGCCGCCGCCGTCGTGGCTCTGCCACAGGTTGGTGTCGTGGGCGGCCGCGCGGTCGGGCAGGATGCGCCAGCCCGGAATCTGCGCGATGCCGTCCTTGTGATCGAACGGGCGCTGGCACGGGAACTGCAGTCCCACAGCCCAATCCAGCAGCACCGGATCCTTCGACCCGATCAGGTCGTTGAGCGTGCGGGTGTGCGGGATCCGGGGCGGCGTGAGCGCCATCCACTGCTTCGGGTCCAGCGTCTTGTCGCTGGCCACGATGCGAATCACATCGGCCTGGGCCGGAATCTGCGACAGCGGTACCCGCAGATTGCGCCACGACGGCGCCGGACCGATATCGATCGGCGTCACCCGCCCCTGCGGCCGCGCGTCGGTCGCCGAATCCGTTGTGCCGTACTCGATTTCGATCGGCTGCCCGGGGAACACCGAGCCGTCCTTGTGGATGGCGCGGAAGCGCCCGGCCGCGGTGAGCGCGATGATGCCGCTGCGGTCGGCCGGATCGGGCAGCCGGTACCAGCCGGTGGTGAGTTCGGACGCGGCCTGCTGCCCCGCCGTGCCCAGTTCGGGCGTGCTGGCGGTGTCGAGTCCGAAAGGCAGTGGCGCGCCGCCGGTTTGGGTGCCGGTCGTGCCACCGGACTTGTCGTTGAACGCGTTGGAGATACTGCTGCTGCTGTTCTCCGGCTCGTCGTCGGGGGTGAGGTCGCCGACGCCGTTGGGCACGAATCCCTGGTTGCTCCCCGCGAACGTGGTGAACGGATCGCCGGTCAGCGGCGCCAGCATCGAGGCATTGGGATCGGTTTCGACCAGCACGTCGTTGGCCAGCCCGCACGGATGTCCCATGACCGCATTGATATTCGAGCGCGCCAGCGAGAACGCCGGGTACTGCGCGACCGCGGCCTGGGCGAAGGAGACCACCATGAACACGACGATCAGCGCCGCCGCCACGGTCAGCGGCGGGATCTTGGCCAGCCGCCACGCGCGCGGCGAAATCCGGTGCGGCGTACCGGGTTCCGGCGCGCGCAGATGCCACCACGCGGCCAGCACCAGACACAGCCCGGCGATGATCAGGAAGATCTTGCTGAACCCGACGCCCCCGATCGACGGCGCCCGGTCCCACCACGGGACGCCGTAGCTGGACACGTACCACCACTCGTTGACGCTGGTGAAGATCTGCGCCATCGCGATCGCGACGATGGCCGCGAACAGCGCGCGGTTGCGCGGCGAGCGCATCACCCGCGGCCCCACCGCGATCGCGGTCACGACCGCGACCGCACCGGCGAGCCCGGCGTAGACGCCGTTGTGGTGGGTGAACTTGGTCGGGACGGTCGCCATCAGCAGCATGGCGCCGAAGGTGATGCACAGCAGCCGCTTCGCCGGACCGGCGGCCACCAGCGGAATCCGGCCGCCCTTGCGCAGCGCCTGGAACGCGCACGCCAGCAGGCCGAGCCACATCGCGACGATGCCGAACCGGCGCCCGATCGAACCGTCGGCGCTGGGCATGAACAGCCACTGATAGGTCAGGTAGTCGTCGAACCACGGCACCGAGGGGCCGACCGCGTTGTGCACCCGCTTCATCTCCGACAGCGCCGACAGCGGCTGCACGCCGAAGGCGAAGACCAGCACCACGGCCCCGGCCGCCGCGAGCGGCGCCAGCAGGGCGGCATATGCCTTGACCCAGGCCCACTCCGAGATCTGCTCCCCCGACTTTCCTTGCCCGGCACCGTAATTCGTGGCCAGCTCGCGCGCCCGCGGAATCGCGAATCGCACCACCGACCGGGCGCCCGCCAACAGCGGTGCCACACAGATGATTCCGGACGGCGCGGCGGTGAGACTGAACGCGGCGATGAGGATCGCGATCGCGTACGGCAGCAGCCGCCGGGTCGCGATGGCCCGCTCCACGAAACACCAGGCGAGCAGCACGCAGACGGCGATCACCGGTTCCGGCCGCAATCCGTTGTTGTAGGGCAGCCACACCGCCAGGAATCCCAGCGCGCCGGTCCATATCGCCACCTTGTCGTGGCGCGCCGCGACGCCGAGGCGCGGAATCACCTCCCGGCTCAGCGCCAGCCAGGTGATGACGCCCGCCAGCAGCGTGGGCAACCGGATCCACGGACTGGCCGTACTGATCTCGGTCATGTGGGCGATGATGTCGTACGGCGGTGTGCCGACCGGGTTTTCGGGCACGCCGAAGAACCGGAAGTAGTTGGCCATATATCCCGACGCCAGCGACGTGCGGGCCATGCCGAACTGATAGCCGTCGTCGGAGGTGGTCGAGCCGATGAAATGCCACACCGCGAGCGTGCCGAGCACGAGGGCGTCCACCTTGGTGAACACCCACCAGCGCTGCGGCACCAGGCGCCGCACCCGGCGGCGGTCGAACAGGTCCAGCCGGAACAGCGCCGCCAGCGCGATCAGCGTGAACACCACCGCCAGCACGGTCGCCGCCCGCTTCAGCAGCGTCGGCTCGACCGAGAACCGGCTGTCCACCTCGGCACTGACCGACGCCCCGTCCGCCTTGGGCAGGTCGCTGAACACGCCCACCAGCTGCGGCCGGAAATCTCCCCACAGCGTCACCGGTTTCGCCCCGGTGCCGGTCAGCTCCGCCGTGGTCGACGACATATCGGAATGGACAGTGAGGGTGGCGTCGGCGAGGCCGTCGACCGGCACGCTGAACATCGATTGGCTGCGCAGCACCACCTCGAGCCGCGCCGGCTTGCCGTCCTGCGCCGGGCGCACCCGCGCGACGAATCCGTACTTCTCGAGGTTGGGAGCATCGGCGGGCATGGTCGCCGCGGCGAGGCCGCCGCGCTCACCCAGTTGTTCCAGCGTCCGCCCGGGGATGGTGGCGTCGAAGGTCAGCGGCGCGTAGGACACCAGCGGCGCGGTGATGCTGCGCGTCGAATCCTGTTGCGGCCACGACAGAGTCGTCTTGTCGACCCGCACCGGCAGCAGCGGCACCGCGATGGCCATGAGCGTGGCGAGTAATCCGGCGACGATGGCCACCGGCTTGGCCCAGCGCCCGCGTCCGGGCCCGGGGACCCCCGGTTCCTCGCCTGCTGCGGGCGCCTCGTCCGCCCTGACCATCGTGTCCGTCACGGGGGCCGATCGTAGCGTGACGCAATCGTGACCGGATAAATCGTCCGAAGGATTCTCAGCCTGCACTTAACTTCCCGTCGGTCCGCAGACGTGCGAACGGGGCCGATGCCCGATCGGGCGCCGGCCCCGCACGGCACGGAACTACGAGCAGGCGGGCGAGGTCTGGCCCAGGTTCTGAATTCCGGCGCAGGCCCAGCTCTTCTGCAGGACCCACTTGCCGTCCTGCGCCACGAACGGCACGCTCGCCTCCGACGGCGCGCCGCCGTTGACCGAGAAGTTGGCCGTCGCGGTCAGGGTGTCACCGCCCAGATACGTGACGTTGGTCACCTCGATCTTGGCGTTGTTCTGCTGGTAGGCGTCGGTCAGCTTCTGGATCATCTGCGGGTCCTGCTGCAGCGCCTGCTGACCGTCCTCGAGGTACTGCACCTTCTGCTCCGCGGGCACGTTCGGATCCAGCGCCTGCGAGAGCTCCTGGTTCAGATCGGCGACGGTCGGCACCGGCGGCACGTTCTCCGCCGAGGTGGCGGCGGCCTTGGTCGTGGTCTTCGGCTTCGAGTCCCCGTCCTTGTCACCGCTGCCACAGGCCGACATGCCGAGCGCAGCCACGACCGCCAGGGTGGCGACTGCGATGCGTCCTGTCCTCTGAAGCTTCAATGCTCGTCCTTTGCGTTCGAGTTGGTCTGATCGGTGCACGTGACAGCCTCCACCCGACCGGCAGCGCTGCACGAGTGGCCTTACGCTACCCGCCAAAATTCAACGAAGACTAAGGAGCGGGTCCGCCGGAGCGAGATCGGCATCATCGGCGGCAAAGGTATACGCCGGGCCCGGCCCTGTCGAGCGGGTCTCGAAACGCACCGTGACACGGCCGTGTCCGGCGCCCTGCACCCAGCCGTGGCCGTGCTCGCGATGCGCGACATCGCGCCCGGGATACCAGAATTCGGTGGTGTAGGAGCGCGTGGCGGGCGGCACCGCGGGTGCGAGCCCCTCGGGCTCGGCCACGGTCGCCGGTGCGAGAGTCGGCTCCGGGGCGACGAATTCGTCGAGGGCGCTTGCCGTGCCGACGTCGCGGGGGCGGCCCGTGGCGGCCAGCGCCTGATCCAGTTCGGGGAACAGCGACTCCTGCCGCACCGTCGACAGTCCGCCGAATCCCACGCCCACCAACCGGATCGCGCCCAGTTCGCCGGGGTCGATGGCCGAGCGCAGCGCGGCGGCGGTCAGCGTGGCCAGCTCCTCGGTCGCGTACGGCAGGGTGAACGAACGGGTCACGATGCTCATATCGGTGCGCTTGAGCTTCAGCACCACCGTGCGCGCGGCCCGGCCGTCGGCGACCAGGCGGCGATGCGCGGACGCGGCCATCTCCTCGATGGCCGGGCGCAACTGGGCGAGGGTGACGATATCGCTCTCGTAGGTGGTTTCGGCGCTGATCTGCTTGGCCTCGGCGCGCTCGGCGACCGGGCGGTCGTCGATGCCGCGGGCCAGCCGGTGCAGCGCCGCGCCCACGCTGCCGCCCAGCAGCGAGACCGCCTCCTGCTCCGGCAGGGCGGCGAAGGCGCCCACGGTCTCGATGCCCACCGACCGCAACCGGCCCTCGGCCACCGGGCCGATCCCCCACAGCGCGCGCACCGGGAGCGCGGCCAGCATCCGCTGCTGGTCGGCGGGCGAAACCACCCGCACGCCATCGGGTTTGGCCAGTCCGGAGGCGATCTTGGCCAGCTGCTTGCCGGTGCCCGCGCCGACCGAGGCCACCAGCCCGGTGCGCTCGCGGATCAGCGCCCGCAGCCCCTCGCAGAACTCCAGCACCTCGCCCACGGTGGCACCGGCCAGATCGGCGGGCTCGCCGAATGCCTCGTCGAACGACAGGGTCTCGAGGACCGGGATGCGCGAGCGCAGCGCCTCGAACACCTGCCCGCTCACCTCGCCGTACACCACCCCGCGCGGCGGCACCACCACCGCCGTCACCCCGACCAGCCGACGCGCCTGATGCATCGGCATCGCCGACCGCGCCCCGAACACCCGCGACTCGTAACTGGCCCCCGCCACCACACCCCGCGCGCCCGTGCCACCGACCAGCACCGGCCGCCCCCGCAGGGTGGGCCGCGTGAGCTGCTCCACCGAGGCGAAGAACGCATCCATATCGATGTGCAGCACCCACCGCCGGGCCCGCGCCCCCTCGGCTGGGAGGTTGCTGCCGGGTACCTGCGAATCGCGGCCACGTCCGGACGCGGGACCGGCGCCCGGATCGACCCCGGGCGATGCCCGCTGACCAGGCACGAGCCCGGTCGTAGCCGGGTCGGACGGGGTGCTCATGACAGGGAATCTACGCGCGGCTACCGACATGATCCGCAACGCGAGTATGTGATGATCGGATCATGACCATCCGCAAGGCCGTGATTCCCGCCGCCGGTATCGGCTCCCGCCTGCTTCCGCTGACCAAGGCCATCCCCAAGGAGATGCTGCCGGTCGGCGACAAGCCGGTGATCGAGCACACCGTTCGCGAGCTGGTGGCCTCGGGGATCACCGACATCACCATCGTGGTGAGTGCCGGAAAGTCGTTGATCCAGGACCACTTCCGGCCCAATCCGGCGCTGGTGGCGCAGCTGCGGGCCGACGGTAAGACCGCCTACGCCGACGCGGTGGAGGAGGTCGGCGAGCTCGGCCGCCTCGGCCACATCACCTACCTGGACCAGCACGGCCCCTACGGCAACGGCACGCCGGTGCTCAACGCCGCCCGCGCCCTCGGCGACGAGCCGATGCTGGTGCTGTGGCCCGACGACGTGTTCGTCGCCGAGGTGCCGCGCGCCCAGCAGCTCACCGACGCCTACAACAAGACCAACTCGCCCGTGCTGGCACTGCTGCCGATGGATCCGGCCGAGTCGAAGCGCTACGGCGTGCCGGTGGTCGAGGAGACCTTCGACAACGGGCTCATGCGCATCACCGGTCTGGTCGAGAAGCCCAAGCCCGAGGACGCGCCCTCGGCCTACGCCGCGATCGGCGGCTACGTCGTCACCCCGGGCATCATCGAGGAACTGCGCAAACAGGTGGCCGACTGGTACACCCACCGCACCGGCGAGGTGTACCTGACCGACGCCATCAACGCCTTCGCCGCCTCGAACGCGGTATACGGCCAGGTGATTCGCGGCAACTGGTACGACACGGGCAACCCGGGCGACTACCTGGTCGCCCAATTCGCCTCGGCCCTCGCGCATCCGGAGTACGGGCCCCTGCTGCGCGGGCTGGTCAAGGAGTAGAGGCGGGAACGGGACTCCTATCCGTTGTAGCGGACCAGGTACTCCGCCAGCTTCTCGATGTCGTGGTCGTTCCAGTCGCGGAAGCGGTCGGTAAAGGCCAGGGCGCGGGCTCGTTCGGCCTCGCGGGCTACACGCTTTCCCTCAGTGGTGGCTCGCAGGATGTGGTTGCGACGGTTGGCGGGATCGACCTCCTTGGCCAGCAGGCCCTCGCGCTCCAGGGCCGCCACCTGACGGCTCACCGTGGACTTGTCGAGCAGGAAATGTTCGGCCAGTTCGGCGGCCAGGCAGCCGTCGCGGGCGATGATCAGGTCGAGGATGCTCGACGCCACCAGCGACAGGCCGGGGTGTAGCTCGGCCGCGCGCCCACCCGCGCGCCCCGCGCAGGGGGGGAGGGCGCGCGGGGGGGGGGGGCTGGCCGCCGCGCCGGGGGGGGATCTAGGAAGGCCCCGCCAGGGT
>NZ_JARWQD010000332.1 GCF_029869545.1 Nocardia wallacei
GTTGCTGCGGGCGATCTTCGGTGAGAAGGCGCGTGAGGTGCGTGATACGTCGCTGAAGGTGCCGCACGGTGAGTCGGGCAAGGTGATCGGGATCCGCGTGTTCTCGCGGGAGGACGACGACGATCTGCCGCCGGGTGTCAATGAGCTGGTGCGTGTGTATGTGGCGCAGAAGCGCAAGATTCAGGACGGTGACAAGCTCGCGGGTCGCCATGGCAACAAGGGTGTTATCGGCAAGATCCTGCCGAAGGAGGATATGCCGTTCATGCCCGACGGCACCCCGGTCGACATCATCTTGAATACCCATGGTGTGCCGCGTCGTATGAATATCGGCCAGATCCTGGAAACCCACCTCGGCTGGGTCGCCAAGGCGGGCTGGAAGGTCGAGGGCAACCCGGACTGGGCGAAGAATCTGCCGGAGGAGATGTGGGGCCAGGAGGCCGACACCAACATCGCCACCCCGGTGTTCGACGGTGCCCAGGAGGACGAGCTGACCGGTCTGCTCGGGTCCACCCTGCCCAACCGCGACGGTGAGGCGATGGTGAACGCCGACGGCAAGGCCGTGCTGTTCGACGGACGTTCGGGTGAGCCGTTCCCGTACCCGGTGGCGGTCGGCTACATGTACATCCTGAAGCTGCACCACCTGGTCGACGACAAGATCCACGCGCGGTCGACCGGCCCGTACTCGATGATCACCCAGCAGCCGCTGGGCGGTAAGGCGCAGTTCGGTGGTCAGCGCTTCGGCGAGATGGAGTGCTGGGCCATGCAGGCCTACGGCGCCGCCTACACCCTGCAGGAACTGCTCACCATCAAGTCCGACGACGTGGTGGGCCGCGTGAAGGTGTACGAGGCGATCGTCAAGGGCGAGAACATCCCCGAGCCGGGTATTCCGGAGTCGTTCAAGGTGTTGCTCAAGGAGCTGCAGTCGCTGTGCCTCAACGTCGAGGTGCTGTCGTCCGACGGCGCCGCGATCGAGCTGCGCGAAGGCGAGGACGAGGATCTGGAGCGCGCCGCGGCGAACCTGGGCATCAACCTGTCCCGGAACGAAGCCGCAACGGTTGACGACCTAGCGCAGTGATTTGGTCCCCCGCTCCCGCCAGGCGGGAGCGGGTGGGGGCATCTGATTACGACGATTGAGAACTTGCTCGAAATCAATCCCACCAGGGGAAAGGAAGTTACGTGCTAGACGTCAACTTCTTCGATGAACTCCGGATCGGCTTGGCCACTGCCGAGGACATCCGCCAGTGGTCCTATGGCGAGGTGAAGAAGCCGGAGACCATCAACTACCGCACGCTCAAGCCGGAGAAGGACGGCTTGTTCTGCGAGAAGATCTTCGGTCCCACCCGGGACTGGGAGTGCTACTGCGGCAAGTACAAGCGCGTGCGCTTCAAGGGCATCATCTGCGAGCGCTGTGGTGTCGAGGTGACGCGCGCCAAGGTGCGCCGTGAGCGGATGGGCCACATCGAGCTGGCCGCGCCGGTCACCCACATCTGGTACTTCAAGGGCGTGCCCTCGCGCCTGGGCTACCTGCTGGACCTGGCGCCGAAGGATCTCGAGAAGATCATCTACTTCGCCGCCTACGTCATCACCACCGTCGACGAGGAGCTGCGGCACAACGAGCTCTCCACGCTCGAGGCGGAGATGGAGGTCGAGAAGAAGGCCGTCGCCGACCAGCGCGACGCCGATCTCGAGGCCCGCGCGCAGAAGCTCGAGGCCGATATCGCCGAGCTGGAGGCCGAGGGCGCCAAGTCCGACGTCCGCCGCAAGGTCAAGGACGGCGGCGAGCGCGAGATGCGTCAGCTGCGCGACCGCGCCCAGCGCGAGCTGGACCGGCTCGACGAGATCTGGACCACCTTCACCAAGCTGGCCCCGAAGCAGCTGATCGTGGACGAGGTGCTCTACCGCGAGCTGCAGGACCGCTACGGCGAGTACTTCACCGGTGCCATGGGTGCCGAAGCCATCCAGAAGCTCATGGAGAACTTCGACATCGAGGCCGAGGCCGAGAGCCTGCGCGAGACCATCCGTACGGGCAAGGGTCAGAAGAAGCTGCGCGCCCTGAAGCGCCTGAAGGTCGTCGCCGCGTTCCAGACCAACGGCAACTCGCCGATGGGCATGGTCCTCGACGCCGTGCCGGTGATCCCGCCGGAGCTGCGCCCGATGGTGCAGCTGGACGGTGGCCGCTTCGCGACCTCCGACCTGAACGACCTGTACCGCCGCGTCATCAACCGCAACAACCGCCTCAAGCGACTGATCGATCTGGGTGCGCCCGAGATCATCGTCAACAACGAGAAGCGGATGCTGCAGGAGTCGGTCGACGCCCTGTTCGACAACGGCCGCCGCGGCCGCCCGGTCACCGGACCGGGTAACCGCCCGCTGAAGTCGCTGTCGGATCTGCTCAAGGGTAAGCAGGGCCGGTTCCGTCAGAACCTGCTCGGTAAGCGCGTCGACTACTCGGGCCGTTCGGTCATCGTCGTCGGCCCGCAGCTGAAGCTGCACCAGTGCGGTCTGCCGAAGCTGATGGCGCTCGAGCTGTTCAAGCCGTTCGTGATGAAGCGCCTGGTCGACCTGAACCACGCGCAGAACATCAAGTCCGCCAAGCGGATGGTCGAGCGGCAGCGGGCCCAGGTGTGGGACGTCCTCGAAGAGGTCATCGCCGAGCACCCGGTGCTGCTGAACCGCGCGCCCACCCTGCACCGCCTGGGTATTCAGGCCTTCGAGCCGCTGCTGGTCGAGGGCAAGGCCATCCAGCTGCACCCGCTGGTCTGTGAGGCCTTCAACGCCGACTTCGACGGCGACCAGATGGCGGTGCACCTGCCGCTGTCGGCGGAGGCGCAGGCCGAGGCCCGCATCCTGATGCTGTCGTCCAACAACATCCTGTCCCCGGCGTCCGGCCGCCCCCTGGCCATGCCGCGCCTGGACATGGTGACCGGCCTGTACTACCTGACCCGCTGCGTCGAGGGCGCGCCGGGCGAGTACCGGGCGGCCGCCAAGGACGAGCCGGAGTTCGGCGTGTACTCCTCGCCGGCCGAGGCGCAGATGGCGGTGGACCGCGGCGAGCTGACCGTGCAGTCGCTGATCAAGGTGCGGCTGACCGACCAGCGCCCGCCGAAGGCCGTCGAGGCCGAGCTGTTCCCCGAGGGCTGGCAGCCCGGCGACGCGTGGACCACCAAGACCACGCTGGGCCGGGTGCTGTTCAACGACCTGCTCCCGGCGGACTACGCGTTCATCGACGAGATCATGCCGAAGAAGCGGCAGGCGGCGATCATCAACGATCTCGCCGAGCGCTACCCGATGATCGTGGTCGCGCAGACCGTCGACAAGCTCAAGGACGCCGGCTTCTACTGGGCCACGCGTTCGGGTGTCACCGTCTCCATGTCGGACGTGCTCGTTCCGCCGGAGAAGGCCGACATCATGGAGCGCTACGAGCAGCAGTCCGACCAGATCGAGAAGAAGTACCAGCGCGGTGCCCTCGATCACCAGGAGCGCAACAACGCCCTGGTGAAGATCTGGCAGGAGGCCACCGAAGAGGTCGGTAAGGCGCTGCGCGCGCACTACCCGGCCGACAACCCGATCATCACGATCGTCGATTCGGGCGCCACGGGTAACTTCACCCAGACTCGTACCCTCGCGGGCATGAAGGGTCTGGTGACCAACCCGAAGGGTGAGTTCATCCCGCGGCCGATCAAGTCCTCCTTCCGCGAGGGCCTGACGGTGCTGGAGTACTTCATCAACACCCACGGTGCGCGAAAGGGTCTGGCCGACACCGCGCTTCGCACCGCCGACTCGGGTTATCTGACCCGTCGTCTGGTGGACGTGTCGCAGGACGTCATCGTCCGCGAGGAGGACTGCGGCACCGAGCGCGGCATCACCGTGCGGATCGCGGAGAAGGGCCCCGACGGCTCGCTGATCCGCGACCCGCACGTGGAGACCAGCACCTACGCCCGCACCGCGGCCGTCGACATCGTCGACGCGCAGGGCAATGTGGTGGTCGAGAAGGGCCACGACATCGGCGATCCGGCGATCGACGCACTGCTCGAGGCCGGTGTCACCGAGGTCAAGGTGCGGTCGGTGCTGACCTGCACCTCGGGCACGGGCGTCTGCGCCATGTGCTACGGCCGCTCGATGGCGACCGGCAAGCTGGTCGACGTGGGTGAGGCCGTCGGTATCGTTGCCGCCCAGTCCATCGGTGAGCCCGGTACCCAGCTGACCATGCGCACCTTCCACCAGGGTGGTGTCGCCGGTGACGACATCACCGGTGGTCTGCCCCGCGTGCAGGAGCTGTTCGAGGCTCGCGTGCCGAAGGGCAAGGCGCCCATCGCCGAGGTGTCGGGTCGCGTGCGGCTGGAGGACGACGACCGCTTCTACAAGATCACCATCATTCCGGACGACGGTTCGGACGAGGTGCTCTACGACAAGCTGTCGAAGCGTCAGCGGCTGCGGGTGTTCAAGCACGACGACGGCTCCGAGCGCCTGCTCACCGACAACGACCACGTCGAGGTCGGCCAGCAGCTGCTCGAGGGTTCGGCGGATCCGCACGAGGTGCTGCGCGTGATGGGCCCCCGTCAGGTGCAGATCCACCTGGTCCAGGAGGTCCAGGAGGTGTACCGGTCGCAGGGTGTGTCCATCCACGACAAGCACATCGAGGTCATCGTCCGGCAGATGCTGCGGCGCGTCACGATCATCGACTCGGGCGCGACGGAGTTCCTGCCCGGCTCGCTGGTCGAGCGGGCCGACTTCGAGGCGTCGAACCGCCGCGTGGTGGCCGAGGGCGGCGAGCCCGCCTCCGGTCGCCCGGTGCTGATGGGTATCACCAAGGCGTCGCTGGCCACCGATTCGTGGCTGTCGGCGGCCTCCTTCCAGGAGACGACTCGGGTCTTGACGGACGCGGCGATCAACTGCCGCTCCGACAAGCTGATCGGCCTGAAGGAGAACGTGATCATCGGCAAGCTGATCCCGGCCGGTACCGGCATCAACCGCTACCGCAACATCCAGGTCCAGCCGACCGAGGAGGCCCGCGCGGCCGCCTACGCGGTGCCGTCCTACGACGACACCTACTACACCCCCGACGGCTTCGGCCAGACCACGGGTGCGGCCGTCCCCCTGGACGACTACGGTTTCAGCGACTACCGGTAATCGGCTGGGCACCACCAACTTCGGCCCCCCGCCCCGGTGGGGGGGGGGGGGGGGGGGGGGGGTGGGGGGGGGGGGGGGGGGGTTTATGGGGGGG
>NZ_JARWQD010000333.1 GCF_029869545.1 Nocardia wallacei
ACGCCCGGCTCTACCGCAGCGACTCCGAACGATGCACAGCCTTCACGACCTGGCTACACACCTACAATCACCACCGCGGCCACACCGCACTCGCAGGCCACCCGCCAGCCAGCCGCGTTGCGAACCTCTCAGGTCAGTACACCTAGATCGCCACCACCGGCAGCCACCGGGCCAGTTCCCCCGCCCGCAGCCCGGACGCGCTCAACGCACCCGACTCCACCGCATCATCGAAGCTCAACAGCCCGGTGGCCAACAACAGCCAGGTCCGCGCATCGGTCTCCACCACATTCGGCGGCGTCCCTCGCGTATGCCGAGGCCCCTCGATACATTGCACCGCCACGAACGGCGGCACCCGCACCTCCACCGAATGCCCGGGCGCATTGCCCGCAAGCGCCCGCGCGGTCCCCTTCACCGCCGCGGCCAGTTCGGCCCGAGCGGGCGCAGGCACGGATTCCGCACGTAGCCAGTCACTTACCATCGCCACCGCTGCACGCAGCTCGGCCGGATCCACCGCAGGTCGTCGTGCCACGCAGCCGAGACTAGCGAGGCGGTACGACAACAGACGACGCGTCCCACCGTGCCCTCGATCCGGATGCCACCAGCCGCCGCTCGGCTACTCGTCGAATACCTGCTCGAGGGTATCGACATCGAGGGCTCGATCGGTCCAAGCCTCGAGCTGATCCGTGTCGGTGCACCGCATCACTGTGTCGACAAGCCGCTCGGGAACGGTGAAGCGGTGGCGGAGAATCTTGAGCAGAGCCTTGGCCTCGCCGCGTGCTTCGCCCTGGGTGTAATACTGGCGAGCGAAATCGCTCTTGTACTCGTAGGTGCCGGTGGTCATCAGAGTCTCCAACACATCCCGGGCCGCTTTGGGGAGTACGGCCATTACCAGGTCAATGTACATTTCGCCGTTGGGAACGTCGACCATCGTGCTTGCAACGACAGTCAGAATCGCATCCCGGTCGCGGTGGTTTCGATGAGCGATCGCCGATAGCACCGCCATTTCGGGGTTAGCCGAGGCCAGATCCGGGTCCAGCACGACCGGCACATCAGCAGGACCGATAACAACGGGTGTCAGTGCACATCCGGGCGCCAACGGAATCGGCGTACGGCCCCAAGCCGCGGTGCGGTCGTTCGGGCACAAGATCAACAGAACGACCGGGGAACGCAGGCGTGCACGCAATGTGGCGAGGTAGACCGGCCAGCTCCAGGTCTTGTCCTCGTCGGGTCTCAACTGCGCCTCCACGATGATCGCCAGCGCCGGGACCTGGCCTTGCGTCAGAACGACGACGGCGTCTGCGCGGTACTCGGTCGGGTCGATGTCGGGGAAGTCGCCGCATTCCAGGCGGGCGTCGGTGAAATCGGGTAGTGCTACATCGGGTACGAGCTGCAAGAGATCGGCCGCCAGGCGGGGCCGTTGCCGAAACAAGTCGGCCAAGACTTCGTGCAGGGCACTGGGCATAGCAGCACGCTATCGGCAGCCACCGACAAGTTCGGCGTCGCTCAATCCGGTTGCGAGACAAGCCGTTGCCGACCAGGGGCGGCTACTGCGGTCGGTCGCTTGACCGATAGGAACGGGCCAGGTGTGGGGCTACGGCGCCGCCCGCATTGAGGGCCAGGTGGAGGAGGGCCGGGGCGGTGGCGCTGTCGGCGCGGCGGCGCAGCCACGAAAGGATCAGGCCGCCGGTCGCGGTCGCGGCCACCGAGGCTGGGACACTGTCGCCCGCGGCGCGGGCGGGAGCGATGTGCCAGAGGCCGAAAGTTGTTGCGGTGAGCCATTTTCCGGCTGGACCCACGGTGGTGTCGAGCAGCGGGTCGAGGGTGGCGCGGAAGATCAACTCCTCGGTGTAGACGGTGCCCAGCGGGATGTGGATGGTGACCCATTCGGCGAGCGGGACCTCCGGGGCGCGGTCGGCGAATTCGGCGAGACGGCGGCGCAGCGGCGGGATCGCCACGGCCGCAGCGTAACCCGCTGTCACCACTGCCGCAGCGCCTGCTCCCCAGCGCAATCCGCGGGCGGAGCGCCAGTTCGGACGCGCGTCGAAGGCGAGCCCGTAGGCCGTGGCGAACCCGGCGTTCGCCACGGTGCGCGCCCGCAGGCCGAGAGCCATGCGAGGCAGCATCACATTGCTCCACAGCAATGGGAGCCCCAGGGCCGCAATCGAAATACCGGCACGAACCACCGGATCGCGTGCTGCACGGCGATTTCGGACCGCCGGTCGGCCGATCATGGCTCACCTCTGCCCATACTCATTTCACCGCGCGCTCGAATTCCTCGGACAGGTCCAGCTGGGTGCGGATGCGGTCCAGCTCCTCCGGCGTCCAGTCCGGCGGCGGCAGCACCGCGACCCAGCCGTCGAGCACCAGATTGCCGTAGTTGTGACCGTGGCCGTCGCTGACGCCCTGGGCGTTGGTCAGGTCGACGGCGACCTGCCAGAAGGTGACCAGGGGCCACCACCGCATCTGCGAGGACACGTCCGCCCCGCGCGGCTCCGACAGCCAATCCGGTTGCGAGAAGATCAGATCCGTCGACCACCACACGATCGGGTCGGAGGGGTGCTGCAGGTAGGCGATGCGCGGGCGGCGCCAGTCCGGCGACGGTTTGTTCAGATCCGATGCGTCCGTGGCGAATCGCACCACCAGCCCGTCGGCGTACACCGGGTCCACCTCCCGTGTTCCCGGATCGCGGCGCTCGGTGAACTGACTCCACAGGCGATTGGAGTTGGGCGGCCCCACCCACAGCGCGCCGTCCACCTTCGCGCGCAGATCCGCCAGCCCGTCGAACGCCGCCTCCGACCCCTGCGAGCCCAGGCTCTCCCCGTACACCAGCAGCTTCGGCCGCGACTGCGGCGCACGCGTCGACCACGCCGAGTAGATCGCGTCGAACATCTTCTTCCCCGCGACCGCCACCTTCTGGCGGTCGGCCAGGAACGACAGCACGCTCGGCAGATACGAATACTGCGAGGCGACGATCGCGGTGTCGCCGTGGTAGAGGTACTCGATCGCCTCGGCCGTCTCGGAATTCACCCAGCCGGTGCCCGTCGTCGTGACGATCACCAGCACCTTGCGGTCGAACGCACCCGTACGCTCCAGCTCCTCGACCGCCAGCTGTTCCTGCGTCACACCGTCTTTCGCCGAGTCCAGGCCGACATAGACCCGAACCGGTTCACGCGCGGGCGCTTTCGTCACCGCGCCGATGCGGAACGCGTCCGGCCCGTGCGAGACGAACCAGCGCCCCTCCGATCCCAGCGTCTCCCATTTCGCCAGCGACGCCGGGCTACCCGACCGCTCGGGTACCTGCGGCTGCACCGCGTAGTCGGACATCTTGTCGTTGCGCACGCTGAACGCCGAGTTGGCCACCGCGAAGAAGGCCCGGGTGGCCACGCCGTTGAACAGCGTCACCGCCAGCACGGCCAGCACGAGCACGCCGACCGTCGGGGCGAACCGCGGCGGCACCCGCACCCACCGGCTCAGCAACCGCGCGAAGAAGCGGACGATCTCGCGCAGCGTGCGATACACCGCGACCACGATGACCCCGACCGCCAGGCTCAGCGCGCCGGTGCGCAGATACGCCGCGCGCGTGGTGCCCGCCATATCCATCAGCGCCGAGATCTGCCGCTGCCAGTCCGCCGACAGCACCAGCATCCAGATCGCGATCAGCACGCACGCGGTCAGCACGGCGAATTTCAGCGCGTACTGGATACCGAGCGACGGGCCGCGCACCGGCAGCTTGGGCCGAATCCACCTGCGGAACAACCACTCGAGCAGGCAGCCGACGCCGTATCCGATCGCGGCGTTGAGCCCGCTGATGAGTCCCTGGAACAGCCAGTCGCGCGGCAGCAGCGAGGGCGTCACCGACCATCCGAAGAACACCGTGGCCACCACCAGGCCGACGTAGTTCAGGTCGATGACGTCGTCCTCGAGCCGGCGCAGCAGATGCTTACCCTGCCGGACAGCAACAACGCCGCGCGTGCGCAGCGTTGTGAGAGTCTCGGCGGTATCGAGCATCCGTCAAGTATGGCGGCAGGCGCTCGGAAATCGGGGGACCTGGTCGCGTGAGCATAATGACCTGCGGCGCGGGAATTACCCGTGTCGCTCGAGTAGTTCTACCGGTGATCGCGACCGACGCACGACGCACTCTATACCCATGAGCAACGCCAACGCACCGCAGAAGAGCACTCCGGCTTTTCTCGCGCAGGCCGCGATCGCCTTCGGCATCAGCTTCATCGCGGCCTGCGCGGGAATCCTCTATCTACCCCTGGACATCTGGCAGCGCGGCTTCCTCCTGATGGCCGTGCTGTTCCTGGTCTCCAGCAGCTTCAGCCTGGCCAAGGTGGTCCGGGACCAGTTCGAATCCTCCCGGGTCGCCCACCGCATCGATGAGGCGCGGATGGAGAAGCTGATCGCCGAGCACGACCCGTTCAAGGTGATGGGCTGATTCAGTTCACATGCCCGAACAGCGTCGGCAGCGTGCCCTCGAACGCGGCGCGCAGCTCCGCCATCGGCACCGTGAACTGTCCCTGCACCTCAACGGAATCCGAGCCCTGGTCGACCACGCCGATGCGCACCCACGGCAGCTGCCGGGCCGTGCACATCTTGGTGAATCGGGTCTCCTCCGAGCGCGGCACCGCCACCAGCACGCGGCCCGCCGATTCGGAGAACAGCATGACGAACGGGTCCGCCTCCTCCGGAAGCAGGATGCGGCAACCGGTTTCACCCGCCAGCGCCGCCTCCACCACCGCCTGGATCAGCCCGCCCTCGCTGAGATCGTGGGCGGCGCTGATCATTCCGTCGCGCGAGCCCGCGGTGAGCACCTCGGCCAGCAGCTGTTCGCGAGCCAGATCCACCCGCGGCGGCACGCCGCCCAGATGATCGTGTTCGACCTGCGCCCAGATGGAACCGCCGAACTCGTCGTGGGTCTCACCGAGCAGGATCAGCGTCTCGCCGGGCTCGGTGCCCAGGCCGGTGGGGATGCGCCGGTGCACATCGTCGATGACACCCAGCACGCCCACGACCGGCGTCGGCAGGATCGCGGTCTGCCCGGTCTGGTTGTAGAAGCTGACATTGCCGCCGGTGACCGGAATCCCCAGGGCCGCACAGCCGTCCGCGAGCCCGCGCACGGCCTGCTGGAACTGCCACATCACGCCCGGATCCTCCGGGGAACCGAAGTTCAGGCAGTTCGTCACGGCCTTCGGGGTGGCGCCGGTGGCGGCGACATTGCGGAACGCCTCGGCCAGCGCCAGCTGCGCGCCGGTATAGGGGTCGAGCTTGGTGTAGCGGCCGGAGGCGTCGGTGGCCAGGGCGATGCCGCGGCCGGACTGCTCATCGATGCGGACCACTCCGGCGTCGGCGTGCTCGGCCAGCACCGTGTTGCCGCGCACGTAGCGGTCGTACTGTTCGACGATCCAGCGGCGGCTGCACAGCTGCGGGCTGGCGAGCAGCGTCAGCAGCGTCGCCCGCAGCTCGTCGCCGGTCTTGGGGCGCGCCAGCGTATCCGGGACGTCGGCGATCAGCGCGTCCTGGTCGGCGGGGCGCCGCACCGGCCGCTCGTATACCGGCCCCTCGTGGGCGACCGTGCGCGGCGGCACGTCCACCACGGTCTCGCCGTGCCAGGTCACCTGCAGCCGGTCGCCGTCGGTGACCTCGCCGATCACGGTGGCCAGCACATCCCACTTCTTGCAGACGGCCATGAACGCGTCGACATTGTCGGGAGTCACGACCGCGCACATGCGCTCCTGCGACTCGCTCGAAAGAATCTCCGCCGGAGTCATATTCGCCGCCCGCAGCGGCACCTGCTCCAGCTTCACGTGCATGCCGCCGTCACCGGCCGCGGCCAATTCGGAGGTGGCACACGACAATCCGGCGCCGCCGAGATCCTGGATGCCGACCACCAGCCCGGCGTGGTAGAGCTCGAGACAGCACTCGATGAGCACCTTCTCCGCGAACGGATCGCCCACCTGCACGCTCGGCAGCTTCTTGCGTCCGGTGCCGGACTCGTCGCCGGAGAAGGTGTCCGAGGCCAGCACGGAAACACCACCGATGCCGTCGAGGCCGGTGCGCGCACCGAACAGGATGATCTTGTTGCCCTGCCCGGAGGCGAAGGCCAGATGCAGATCCTCCACCCGCATCACGCCCGCGCACAGCGCGTTCACCAGCGGATTGCCCTGGTAGGACGGGTCGAATACGGTCTCGCCGCCCACATTCGGCAGCCCCAGCGAATTGCCGTAGCCGCCGACCCCGCGCACCACGCCGTCGACCACGCGCCGGGTATCGGGATGGTCGGCCGCGCCGAAGCGCAACTGGTCCATCACCGCGATCGGCCGCGCCCCCATCGCCATGATGTCACGCACGATGCCGCCGACACCCGTCGCGGCGCCCTGATAGGGCTCCACATAGGAGGGGTGGTTGTGGCTCTCCACCTTGAAGGTGACCGCCCAGCCGTCGCCGATGTCGACCACGCCCGCGTTCTCGCCGATCCCGGCCAGCATGGACGCGCGCATCTCGTCGGTGGTGGTCTGGCCGAAGTAGCGCAGGTGCACCTTCGAGGACTTGTAGGAGCAGTGCTCGCTCCACATCACCGAGTACATCGCCAGCTCGGCGTCGGTGGGGCGGCGGCCGAGAATCTCCCTGATGCGGGCGTACTCGTCGTCCTTGAGGCCCAATTCCTTATAGGGCTGCGGGGTATCCGGGGTGGCTGCGGCGGCGCTGACGGTGTCGACGTGGACAGTCACGGTGGGTACCAGGGTCCTTTCGGCCGGGCATACGACGGGCAACCGGCATGCTCACCGGATGCGGTGCGACGCTCGAGCGGGTGGGGAGACGAACTCAGTCTAGTGTGTGGCAAACCCCACCCGACCAGGCGTCCAACCTGTTGCGGGATACCCTGATCAGGTGACAGATCGATCCAGGGTCGCGGATCCGGACGAAGCGCCCGTGGCCACCCCCGTGGCATCGTCCATTACCGGTCTGACAACTCGTCAGCTACGGCTGTTGATGATCGCAATTGCCTTGTTCGCGCTCTCGGCGATCGCATCGTTCGCCTTCAAGCTATGGCACGGCTACATCGATCTCGAGGTGTACCGCAACGGCGCGCGGGTATGGCTCGACGGCGGCGATCTCTACGGGCCGATGCCGAAGTCGGGCGGGCTCGGGCTGCCGTTCACCTATCCCCCGCTGGCGGCGCTGTTCTTCACGCCGCTGGCGCTGCTGCCGCTGTGGGGCGCCCAGTGGCTGGTGCTGGCGACCTCCGTTGCGAGCCTGGGCATCACGCTGTGGCTGGTGCTGGGCCGGATGCGGCCCACGCTGGACACGCCTACCCGGGTGGCGATCATCGTCGGCGCGGTCGCCCTGCTGGGGCTGACCGAACCCGTGCGCCAGACCTACAACTTCGGTCAGATCAATCTGGTGCTGATGGCCGCCATCGCGCTGGACGTCCTGGTGCGCAAGCCGTTCTGGCCGCGCGGCATGCTGATCGGAATCGCGGTGTCGGTCAAGCTGATTCCGGCCGCCTACCTGTTGTACTTCCTGCTGCGCCGGGACTGGCGGACCTCGATCACGCTGGTGCTCTCGGCGATCGGCGCGATCTCGCTGGGATTCCTGCTGTTCCCGCAGGATTCGGCCGAATACTGGTTCCACACGCTGTGGGACACCGAGCGCATCGGCCCGGCCTCCTACGCCGGTAACCAGTCGCTGAAGGGCTTCGCCTTCCGGCTCGGATTCTCCGAGGACGCCGCGACGCTGATCTGGATCGCGCTGTCGGCCGTCGCGCTCGGGTTGGCGGCGATCTGGATGAAGCGATTACTCGACGCCGGTGCCGAGGTGGCCGCACTGCTGGTCAATGCCGCTGCGGTGCTGCTGATCTCGCCGATCTCCTGGTCACACCACTGGGTGTGGGTGGCCCCGGCGCTGCTGGCCGTCGTCGCCGGTGGTCGGGGTGACGGCGCGGGCGGCGGATCCACCCACCGGCGCCTGGTCATCGGCGCACTGACCGCGATCGCGATCATGCTGTACACCGGCCCGCACTGGCTGTTACCGCACAAGGACGACCAGGAGTCCGGCTGGGCCCTGTGGCAACAGCTGATCGGCAGCAGCTACGTCCTGGTGACCTTCGCGGTGCTGTCCTTGGGCGCGTGGACATCCCGGCCAAAAGCACGCCGGGAATGAAGAGGGGCACGCGGGGAATGAAGGGGGCACGCCGGGAATGAAGAGGGGCACGCCGGGAATGAAGGGGAGGCGTGCTCGGGTAGACCTTATTCCGGTGGGGTGAGGAAGGCTGTGAGGGCTGCGGAGTAGGACCGGACGTCGGACGTGCCCATCAGTTCGCGGGCCGAATGCATTGCCAGTTGCGGGGCGCCGACGTCCACGGTCGGCATGCCGGTGCGGGCCGCGGTCATCGGGCCGATGGTGGACCCGCAGGGCAGGTCGGCGCGGTGCACGTAGCGCTGCAGCGGAACTCCCGCCTGCGCGCAGGCCAGCGCGAAGGCCCCGGCGCCGACCGCATCGGTGGCGTAGCGCAGGTTCTGATTCACCTTCAGCACCGGGCCGCCGTTGACCTCGATGCGATGCGCGGGCTCGTGCCGCTCCGGATAGTTGGGGTGCGTGGCGTGTGCCATATCCCCCGAGGCGCAGACCGAACCGGCAAGCGCCGCAAGATATTCCGAGCGGCCGCCGCCTCGGGCCAGCACGATCCGCTCCAGCACCGCCGCAAGCAGATCCGACTGCGCGCCACGGTCGGACTGGCTGCCGACCTCCTCGTGATCGAACATCGCCAGCACCGGCGCGGCCACCCCCGGCCGATCCGCGGCGGCCAGGAACGCGTGCAGCCCTGCGTAGCAGGTGCCCTGATTGTCCAGCCGGGGCGCGCTCACCAGATCGCGGTCCCGCCCGACCAACCGGCTCGGCGACAGGTCGTGGGTCATCAGCTCCCAGCCGAGCACCGCGCCGGGATCGACATCGGCCTGCTCGGCCACGTACGCCAGGAACGACCGCGGCTCACCGCCCACGCCCCAGATCGCGTTGACGTGGCGCTGCGGATCCAGCGTGACCCCGCGCCGATCCTCGGACAGGTGAATCGCCAGCTGCGGCACCCGCAGCAGCGGCTCGTCGATGCGGACGAGCCGCTCCGCCATACTGTCCCCGTCCCGCACCGTGAGCCGCCCCGAGATGCCGAGCTCGCGGTCCAGCCAGGAGTTCAGCCAGGCCCCGCCGTAGGGCTCCAGCCCGACCAGCTGCCAGCCTGCGGCCGCCAGATCCGGATGCTGCTTGACCCGCAGATTCGGGCTGTCGGTATGCGCGCCGACCACCCGGAAGGGATGGGCGGGCGCATCGTCGGCGGATCCGGCCCACGCCACCAGGGAGCCGCCGCGCACCACGAAGTACCGGCCCGCGTTCCCGGCGGTCCAGGGCCGCGATTCGGGCAGTTCGGTGAAGCCCTGCGCCGCCAGTTCGGTGGCGATGGTCCGAACGACATGAAAGGGAGACGGCGAGGCGTCGACGAAGGCACACAACCCGGACGCCGTCGCGGTGGTCGAGACGGGCATACGGGCGATCTTAGACATCGCTGATCTCGTGCACCTTCTCCTGCGCCTCGAGCGCATCGGTCACCCAGGTGCGGTAGAACTCCAGCGGGCACTCGGCCAGCCCGCGCACCCCGACCCCCACCTTGCCCAGCCCGGTCTCGCCCCGATGCAGCAGGTTGTACAGCGGATTGCGGGTGCGTTCGTAGCGCCGCGCGGCACGCAGCGCCTCGATCGACAGGTGCGCGAAGGACAGTCCCTCCGGCTCCGCACCGCATTCGCCGAGCAGCCGCCCGTCCCAGCCGACCGTCGCGGAGCGGCCGGAGTAGGCGTGCAGACCGTCGAAGCCCGTCGCGCCCGCCGCGGCCACGTAGACGTTGTTGGCCCAGGCCATCGTCTTGGCCATGCCGATCTGCTGTTCAGCGTCGCAGCCGCGCAGCGCCATGCACCGCACCACCAGTTCGGCGCCGCGCATGGCACAGTCGCGCCACAGTTCCGGGAAATTGCCGTCCTCGCCGATCAGGATCGATATCCGCAGGCCCTTCGGCCCCGTCGAGACACAGGTGGCCTCGCCCGGCCACGACAGCTCGCCCGCGGCGGCGGGTGCGATCTTGCGATAGCGCTGCACGATCTCGCCGGTGTCGTCGATCAGCACGGCGGTGTTGTACGGGGGCTTGAGCGGATGCTGCTCGTGCCGCTCGCCGCCCAGCGCGAACACCCCCCACACCCGGTTGCGGCGGCAGGCGGCGGCGAATACTTCGGTTTCCTCCCCGGGAATCACCATCGCGGTGGAGTACAGCTCGGTCTCGTCGTACATCACGCCGGTTGTCGAATATTCCGGCAGCACAATCAGGTCCAGATCTGGATGACCCGATTTGAGACCATCGACGAGATGTCCGATCCGATAGCAGTTGGCGAGCACTTCGGCCCGCGAGTGCAGGCGAGTCATAGGATGATTGACGACGGCAACGGTAACCGTGTCCGGATTCGACGCCACCGTTTCAGGGCTCATATCCGCTCCTCGCAATCGAATCGGTTTGTTCCATTCGGAAACATAAACCAGATTCGCACGAGCCGCGCGGCGAGCGGAGAGCACGCTCGGCCGGCCGCCGGAATTCAGTCGGCGACCGGAACCTCGGCGACCAGCTCCAGCAAGCGCAGCAGGTCGGCGTGGCTGCGCGCGCCGATCCGCTTGCGTAGCTCCTCCTCGGCCCGCGACTCCTCGGCCCGGACCGCCTCGACCAGCTCCGAACCGCGCTTGGTCAGCCCGATCAGGATGCGGCGGCGGTCGTCCTCGGCGGCGATCCGGAAGATCAGGCCGCGCTCGGCCAGCGCGTCCGCGTGCCGGGTCGCCGACGAGGGCGGCAACTGCGAGCGGGCGGCCAGCTCGCTCATCGTGACGCCCACCTGGTCGGACAATTTCGACAACATCGCCCATTGATCGGCCGAAAGTTGCCTGGCGCACAATGCTGCGTCCAGGTGACGTAACCAACTGCGTTCGGCAGCACGCAGCGCGCCATGCAGCGTGGAAAATCCGCTTACAATGGTCGACATATTTTCCCGCCCATTCATTTTCGCTCGGACGAGAAGAAGGGTACCGAATGTTCACGTTCCGTGAGTGCCCGGATGATGTGATCGAGGTACTCAACATCGTCCCGCTGCAGGGCTCCGGCGGAATTGTGGCCCCCTCGTGCGATGCCGCAATTTCGCTGGCCGTCGACGAAATCAACAGCGGCGCAGGAATTCTCGGGCGCGAGGTGCGGGTCACCACCATCGATGGCGGGCGGGCCCCGCACCTGGTCGCCCAGGAGGTGTCGGCGCTGCTGGCCACCGGCATGGTGCACGCGATCACGGGCTGGCACATCTCGGCGGTCCGGCGCGCCGTGGCCCGCGCCGCCGGCGGGCGCGTTCCTTATCTCTACGCGACCACGCACGAGGGCCTGCCGGACGAGATGCCCGGGGTGCTGATGATCGGCGAGGATCCCGAGGGCCACATCCTGGCAGCGATGGGGTGGCTGCGCCGCGAATTCGACGCGCGGCGGTGGGCGGTCATCGGCAACGACTACATCTGGCCGCGCGTCACGGCCGCGGCCATCCGGTCCGCACTCGCCGGTTCGGAGACGATCGTGCTCGAGCGGTTCGTCCCGCTGGGCACCGAGGACTTCGGCGCCTTCCTCGCCGATCCGCGCCTGGACCGGGTCGACGGCGTCGTCATGCTGCTGGTCGGGACCGATGCCGCGCGTTTCAACAGACAGTTCGCCCGCACCGGCAGGGCGGGGCGGCAGGTCCGGGTGAGCCCGGCCGTCGACGAGACCGTGCTGCTCACCGCCGGTGCGGCCGCCAACGAGAACCTCTACGTCTCCTCCTCGTTCTTCCCGGACCCGGAGCGCCTGGACCGCTACCGCGCCATGCACGGCGAATTCGCGCCGCAACTCACCTTCTTCGGCAATACCAGCTACGAGGCGATGCACACGCTGCGCGCGGTCGCCGAATCGGTCGGCAGCCTGGAGGTCCCGCGCATGCACGCCGCGCTGACCGCCGGCGCGGTGCTCACCACCCCGTCCGGCGAGCGCAGCTTCCGCGGCAACCAGGCGGTGCAGTCGGCCCGCATCGCCCGCGCCGTGGGCGTGGACTTGCAGATCCTCGACAAGATCGCCTGATCCGGGCCCCGTCCGGCACACGCCGCGGCCCCATACGAGCCACCGGCGATTTGTGAGTAAACTCTCGATGAGCCAGGGCATCGAGCAGTATCCGCCATCACCAGCGCAGCTGACGGAGAGTGCGATATGAGAACGCCGGGGGGTGAACACGACACCTTCGAGATCCTGAATGTGGTCCCCCTGCGTGGGCCCGGCGGCATGATCGGGCCGTCCTGCGAGGCCGCCGCCGGTCTGGCAGAACTCGAAATCAACAGCGGCAGTGGGATTCTCGGCCGCGAGGTGCGCATCACGACGATCGACGGCGGCGCCCCGCCCCGCGAGATCGCCCGGGAGGTCTCGGCATTCCTCGCCACCGGCATGGTGGGCGCCGTCACCGGGATCCCGATGCCCGATGCCCGCGCCGCGGTCGTGCAGGCCGTCGACGGGCGGGTGCCGGCGCTGTTCGGCATCGGCGACGACGGCCAATTCGGTTCCCGGCGCGGGGTATTCATGATCGGCGAGAATCCGGGCTCGCAGACGGTGGACGCGCTGAACTGGCTGCAGCGGGAGTTCGGGGCGCACCGCTGGGCGCTCGTGGCCAGCGACTACATCTGGTCGCGCCTGATGATCCCGGCCCTGCACCAGATGCTCGACCGGCCACACGAGATCGTGGCCGAGTACGTACTTCCGCAGGGCTGCGGGGACTACGACGAGGTGCTGACCGATCCGCGACTGGATCTGGCCGACGGGGTCGTGGTGCTGCTGGTCGGGTCCGACGCGGCGCGGTTCAATCGGGCCTTCGCCGCGGCCGGGCGTGCCGAACGGCAGTTCCGCACGGGCCCGACAGCCGATGAGAACCTGCTGGCCGCGGGCGGTTTCCGGGCGAACGCCAATATCTACGTGCCCTCCAGCGTGATTCCCGATGCGCGGCTACGGCCCGACCGCGAGCGGATCGAGCGCTACCACCGGCTGCACGGCAGCTTCGCGCCGTCGTTCAGCCGCTTCGCCACCTGCATCTACCAGTCGCTGCACACCCTGCGGGCGATGCTGGCCAGCGCCGGATCCAACGACGTGGAACGCATCCACACGCGGATCGGCACGGGCACGGTCTTCGAGCACAATGCCGGGGAGTTCCGGGTCCAGGGCGACCAGCTGCAGCAACCGGTGCGCATCTTCCGCGCCAACGGCGCCGAGTTCGAGGTGCTCCTGCGGGTCTGAGGGCCTACGCCGAGACCAGGCTGTCGATCACCGACAGGAACATGCCCAGCCCGTCGTCGCTCGGCCCGGTGAGGGGCTCGGTGGCGTGCTCGGGGTGCGGCATCAGGCCGACGACCCGGCCGTCGGCGGAGGCGATACCGGCGATATTGCGCTGCGAACCGTTCGGGTTCTCGCCCGCGTAGCGGAACACCACGCGGCCCTCCCCCTCCAGTTCGTCGAGCACCGACGGCGCGGCCTGATAGCGGCCCTCGGCATTCTTGACCGGGACGAGGATCTGCGCGCCCGGCTCGTAGCGGGAGGTCCAGGCCGTATTCGTCTGCTCCACCCGCAGCCATTCGTCGCGGCAGACGAAGTGCAGGCCCTCGTTGCGGGTCAGCGCGCCGGGCAGCAGGCCCGCCTCGCACAGCACCTGGAAGCCGTTGCAGATGCCCAGCACCGGCATGCCCTTCCCGGCCGCCTCGACCACCTTGCCCATCACCGGGGCGAAACGGGCGATCGCCCCGGCGCGCAGGTAGTCGCCGTAGGAGAAGCCGCCCGGGACGATGACCGCGTCGACACCCTTCAGGTCCGCGTCGGCATGCCACAGGCTCACCGCCTCGGCGCCGGCCAGCCGCACGGCGCGGGCGGCATCCACGTCGTCGAGGGTGCCGGGAAAGGTGATGACACCGATGCGAGTCACAGCCGCACCACTTTCCAGTCCTCGATCACGGTATTGGCCAGCAGCGCCTCGGCGATCTTCTCGAGCTCCGCGTCGTCCACGCTGTCGTCCACGTCGAGTTCGAATCGCTTGCCCTGCCGCACATCCGAGACGCCGGGAAAACCCAGGCGCCCGAGCGCACCGACGATGGCCTGACCCTGGGGATCCAGGATCTCGGCCTTCGGCATGACCTCGACCACGACTCGTGCCACGCGCTGCTCCTCACGCTGGTGGGGGGATTACTTGCACAGCCTAATAGGCGCAGTCGGCGTAGCCGTCATCAGCCCGCGCACGGCCGGAGCGAATGCGGAGGTACGCCTAATCGGGGCGGTCGGTGCCGGGCTCGCCGGGGCATACGGCGTTACGGTGAAGGTATGCGCATAGCCCACTTCGGTCATTCCTGCGTTCTCGTCGAGATGGACGGCACCAAGATCCTGTTCGATCCGGGTACGTTCTCGCACGGTTTCGAGGGCATCACCGGGCTCGACGCGATCGCCGTCACCCACCAGCATCCCGATCACATCGATCCGAACCGGATCGAGGCGCTGCTCGAGCAGAATCCGGGCGCGCGGCTGCTCAGCGATCCACAGACAGCGCGGCTGCGCGGCGAGCCCTGGGAGGAGGTGCCCGCGGGCCGGGTGCTGACCGTCGGCGGCGTGCAGATCACCGGCGGCGGCGGACGGCACGCGGTCATCCACCCCGAACTCCCGGTCATCGACAACACCGTCTTCCAGCTGGGCACCCCCGACGATCCGGCCCGCTTCGTCCACCCGGGCGATTCGCTGTGGGTACCGCCGGTGCGCGTCGGCGTGCTGGCCATGCCCGCGGTGGCGCCGTGGATGAAGATCAGCGAGGCCGTCGACTACCTGCGCGCCGTCGGCCCGCGCACCGCGTTCCCCATTCACTACGGGATCATCGAGCCCGCGGCGCAGGGCATCTACTTCGGCCGGTTGTCGGAGATGCGGCCGCCGGATACCGATTTCACGGTGATCCAGGCCGAGGACCACGCCGAGCTGTGATCACCCGGAGTAACCGGCGAGGAACAGGGCCTCGGTCAGGGCCATGTGCTCGATTTCCGTCGGGTCCACGCTCTCGTTGGGGGCGTGGATGAGGCATTTGGGTTCCTCGACGCCGATCAGCATGATCTCCGCGTCCGGGTAGGTGTCGGCGAAGACGTTGCACAGCGGGATGGAGCCGCCCTGGCCCTCGGTGGTCGCCTCGCGGCCGTGGGGGGCGGGGGGCGCCGCCGCCCGCGCCGGTCGGGCCGGGGGGCGGGGGGCGGGGCGGGGCGGGGCGCCCCCCGCGAGGCAGTCCCCGCGCGCCTGCCCGACCGGACCCTGGGGGCGGCGGCCGCCCCGCAGCCGGGGCAGCAGCCGGGCACTTCGGCGGTCAACACCGGTGGATCGACCGCGACCGGTTCCCCGCTGGCCCCGCTGCTGGAC
>NZ_JARWQD010000334.1 GCF_029869545.1 Nocardia wallacei
TGTTCGCAGTTGTCGAGAACCAGCAGCACACGGGATCGGCGGGGGGGGGGGGGGGGGGGGGGGGGGGGGGGGGGGGGGGGGGGGGGGGGGGGGGGGGGGGCGGGGGCGGCGCGGCGGCCCCCCCCCCCCCCCCCGCCCCCCCCCCCCCCCCCCCGCGACGCCGTCCCCGCAGGCCGCGCCGCCGGTGCAGGTACCGCAGTACATCCCGGTCGAGCAGTTGCCGACCCCTCCGCCGCCGCGACCCCGCCCTCAACAGCAGGAGGCCATCCAGCCCGACCAGCCCACGGAGGACAGCGGCAGCGAGGGCGGCAGTGCCCCGGAACCGGTGCCTGAACCGGCACCCGAGCTAGTGGTGAACCCTCGGCTGGTGCGGTTCGGCACGGCGGTGGTGGAGGCGCCGGGGTTCGTCCCGGACTGGATGGTGCGCGCAGCGCAGGGTGCCTCCGACGATGCCGAGTGGTGGGCGGCGTATGTGTTCGATCTGATCGGCCATCCGCGTGAGCAATCCGACCATGAAGCCGCCGCGACCGTTACCGGCGCGGTGGCCGGCGGTGTGATCGGTGCGTCGGTTGCCCAGCCCGTCGCAGCGCTGGTGGGCTGCGGTGTCGGCGGCGCAGTCGGCGCGGCCGCCGGTGGGTTCGCAGCGGGTGCGGCCACCGCCGGTGTGGGCGCCCCCGCGGGCGCGGTTGTGGGCGGCCTGGTCGGGTGCGCCGCTGGCTGGTTCGGTGTCGGCCTCGGCGCGTTCGTCGTCGGCGGCGCTGTGGGTGCTGTGGTAGGTGGCGGCGCAGGCGCCGCACTGGGCGCGGATCTCGACCAGCACGGTGGACAGCCGACCCCGGCGGCGGAGATCGTCGCCGACCAGCAGCCGCAACCCGAACACCATGCGCCGGAAGCCCAGGTGCCACCGGTGGTTCCGCCGTCGGCGGATCCGGTGACCGCGGCGGTGGCAGCGGCCGAGGCGCAGGTTGGTGGTTTCGTCGAGTCGGCTCGCGATGCCGTGGAGGCAGTCGCGCCGGTGACCGTCGAGCAGGCCGGACCGTTGGCCGATCCGATCAACGGCGCGCTGCGCTTCGTCCAGGAGGCGGTGCGCTGATCATATGGACGTGCCGCGATGACCGATCCCGAGCTGTGGCGCAGGTGGCTGGACGATCCGGCCGTTGCCCGCGCGCCCTCCGAGCACACTGCACCGCGCCGCGGGCGCCGCGCCCGGACCGGCACGGCCGATCGCAGGAGCGGCGGCCGTGGCCGTCTGCTGGCAGCCGCAGCGGCTGGGATAGCGGTTGCGGTCGGCGTTTTCGTGGCCGTTTCCGCCGGGAGCGGTCAGCGCGGCGGCGATACCGGTCATCCGTACGCGATCGCCACCACTGTGCCCTCGGTCGATTCAGCGGCGGCCACGTCCGTGGCGCCGCCGCCGTTCTGCTCGCCGGGTCAGGTCGGGGCCACTGTGGTGACCAATTCCGCCGGAGACCGCCGTTCCGCGGCGGGCGTGATCGCTGCCTACGAATACGCGTTCTTCGTTGTCCGCGATCCGCGGGCGGCTCTGGACGTCACCGATCGCGGGCCCGGTGTGCCTGCCGAAGCGCAGCTGGCCCAGGCCATCGCCGATGTAGCGCCGGGGGCCCCGTGGTGTGTGTCGATCACCGATCTCGGCGGCGGGGTGTACGAGACCGCGGTCCGGTATCTGCCCGCGCCGGGCCAGCAGCCGGTGGTGTGGCTGCTGCACATGACCGTCACCGAGAGCGACGGCACCAACACCATCGTCCACATCGACGACAAAGCCGGGTAACCAGCGAATTCATAAGGAGCACAAGACATGCCGCACTCTGAGTGGGACATTGCCACCGCTGCTGTCGCCGACCACGCCGATCAGCTACGGCAGATGGCCACACATGGGGAGATCTATGCGTGGGCCAAGGAGCACGATCTGACGACGAGAACACTGTTCCCGAAAGTGAAGGCGCAGCTGCGCAAACAGCTCGGCATCGACTACAACTCGTTGCGCGAGGCCACGAACGAGCAGCGCGCCGAGCAGCTGGCGGCCGCGGCCGCCGATGCACCCGAGATCGTGCTGTGGGCCGCCGGAGACGACGAGGCCGGCACCTTCGCTATCTGCAACGACGAGGGAGAGGTGTTGTGGTACAGCACCTTTCACCCCAACGACCGCTTGTACAAGTCCGGTGATCAGTCCAGTGCGTCGACGTCGGCAGCGGAGAAGGCGGTCTATCTCGCGGGACAGGCGCGCCGCGAGTCGGGAGATATCGACGGAGTCCGGCTCACTTTGCGGGTGTCTGATCATCGTCTCGACACCGCAATCGTCACCGCGGCCGGGGTGTTCGCGCGGGTGCTGGTGGCCGTCGATGTGACCAGCGAGGACAATCCCGCACTCGAGTGGTGCCGGGCACCAGGGTTCAAACACTGGCGCGAGGCCAGGCTGTCCGCGCTCATCACCGGAGCGGAGGTGAGACCGTGACCGACGGTGGGACGCGGCGTGCGGTCATCGGGGTGTTGGCCGCCGTCGTTTCGATGCCGGTACTGGCCGCGGCACCGGCCACGGCCGACGATCGCGCGCCGCACTGCCCGGATATTCACGTGCTCGCGGTGCAGGGCAGCGGGCAGGCGAGAGTGGACGCGCCGACCGAGCAGGACACCGGCGAGCTGGCCGGGGTGATCGTGCCGGTGCTGAACGCCGCCGAGGACGAGGGGTACACGGTCGAGCGCACGTATGTGTCGTATCCCGCCGACACCGGTGCGGCGGGAGTCGCTGCCGCGTACAAGAGTTCGGTGCTGGACGGGTATCAGCGGCTGGCGCAAGTCGCGGGCCGGGTGGTGTACCAGTGCCCGGACACCAAGCTGATCGCACTGGGCTATGCGCAGGGTGGTCAGGCGGTGTCGATGTGGGCGCAGCAGGTCGCCGCGGGCAAAACCGGTCAGGTCACCCCGGATGCCGTGGCGCTCGCGGTGACGTTCGGCGACCCGACCCGCGCGGCGGGAGCACCGCTGTTCGCAAGCCGGCCCGCGCAGGTCGGGCCGGGCCCCTGGCCGGGGCTGGAGCAGGGCACACCGCCGAGCGTCGGCAAGTTCGCGGATCTGTATGTCCCTCCGCAAGGGCAAGGGATCGGCCCGGAGCGTGACATCGCGGCATCGTTCGGGCGGCTCGACGGCCGGGTAGCGCAGTGGTGCCTGCCCGGTGACCTGTCGTGCTCGGCGCCGAAGTCGATCTCGCTGGCACGCGCGGCGCTGGGGGTTGCTGGGCAGAGCAGCGGTGATTTCACCCGTGACCCGTTCGGTGTCGCGGGACAGCTGGCGGCAGCGACGGCGAACACGGTCGCCAGCGGGGTGGCGACGTTCGCGGACAAGGACATTCGAGGGCGCAATCTCGCGAACGTGTACTTCGATCCGGGCGCGTCGATTTCACAGCGGCTCGAGCAGGCCGCTGACCCGCGCAACGCCGATCAGCAGACCGATCCCCTGACCGCGGTGTTGAAGATGGGCCAGATCGTGATGTCGTCGGTGACGTCGTTCCTGGGCCAGGTCTTCAACTCTGGGACCCTCAGCTCACTGATCAATGCCGGGGTTCAGGTGGCGGCGTCGGCGGCCCAGGGAGCGGCGGGCAACGCCGCCAAGGGGATGATCGCCGGGCCGGAGGCTGCGGCGGCGGCAGCGGCGGAGGGCGCTGTGGCCGGGGCTGCTGCGGCGGCGCCGGGCCTGGTCGCGCCGGTGGTGCGGATCGCGGGCAACACACTGACCGCCGCGTTGAATATCGTCCCGCCGCAGTCGGCGGAGAAGAAGGTGTCCAGTGTCTTCGACCTGCTGATCAACGAAGTGCAGGCGAACGCGGATCTGCCTGCGCTGCTGCTGGATTCACGGCTGTGGTCGCAGACCGCGACGCAGGGCGGCTACCGCGCGGACCGGGTGGCCACAGATGGCTCCACCCCGGCCGACATCACCGCCGACTGGATCATCGCGGCAGGCCGCGACTACCACCGGGCCCGCGCGGATTCCGAGACCACGAAGAACTCCGAAAAGGCCTCCGGCGCCCCCTCGCCGACTGCACGCTACGACCGCGGTCCCGGCGGCGCGGTGCAGGCGCCGGTCAGCGACCGGCCTGACCTGTCTGCCGCGGCCACGACCGATACCACCGGAGATGTCCGGCTGTTCACGGCGCCTCCCGTGCCCGCACAGCCCGATGGCTCGCCACCGCCAGCACCCATCGTGTGGATTTCCGATGGTCCGGCCCCAGTCGCTGACCGCCTGGTCGCCGCGGCCGACGGCGACAACCCGGCCGCCGTTCTGATGCGGCTCGGCTCGCCGGTTGTCGCGGCTACCACCGCGATCGCAAAGGCGGCCCCGAAGTGATCCCCCGGTGCCCCGTGATCAAGTTCGTGCGGCGGCTGCGGCGGCCTGTGGTGGTCGCACACATCTGCCGCACGGGCATCGCCGTGCGCGAGCAGCAGATCCCGAGACGAACACCATCAACCTTCGCCCGGCAGGGGGTGACAGCGTGACCGGAAATCCCTTCACCGATGACGACTCCCCCGCTGCCCCCGCCATCGAACGGACCCGCGACGACACTGCGGACCCGGACGAGTCGGCGGCACAGCCACCGGCGCAGGCGGCAGACCCCGACGCATCCGGCACCGAGCAGGAAACGAGGTCGATGTCGGGGCAGTGGCCGCCGCTGTGGTCGGTGATGGCGGCAGTGGAGCACAGCGGAGCGTCCACGCTGGACCGCTGGTGTGCGTGCTCGCGCGAGATCACCCGTGATCCATCGTGGCGGCCCGCACCAGGGCACAGCCCCTATCTGGTGCTGACCGCGCCACGAACGATCGAGGGCATCCGGGCAGCGCGACAGCTCGCCGGCGCACTCACCTCCACCGCGGGCACACCCGCGCGGATCGCCGCGATCGTCGTCACCGCCGGTGGTCCCGACGAACCGCGCGGCGGTATCCAGCTGAAGGAAATGATCGCCGCGGCCGAGGCCGCAGGGGTCCCGATCATCACGGCCGATCACGATCCACAGCTTTCGGGGCAGCTGTGGCCACCCGCAGGAGTCGAGGGCTGGTCACCACAGAGAGCGGACAACTCCGCGATCCCGGCGGTGCTGTCCCGTGTCTATACCCGCGTGTTCTTCACCATCGCCGACCGCGATGCCGAGCACACCACCAAGGAGGCCAAGGAGGCACAGTGAACCGTCACATCGCCGCAGTTCTCGCCGTGAACCAGCCCACCCCCGAAGGTGGACCGTTCGAAGGGATCCTCGGCAAGTTCTTGAACCTGCTGTACTACTTCTCCGGCGTCGTCGCCCTCGCGGCGCTGCTGGGGGCCGTGATCATCTACGCGTATCAGAAGATCACGATGCAGAAGTCGGATGTCCTGAACTACATCGGGATGACTTTGGTGCTGGTCGGGATCGGCGCGGGCGCTGCGCAGATCGTCAATTGGGCGACGGGTACCTGACGTGGCTGTCTTCGCATTACCGCCGCTGGCGTATCAGCCGCTGCCGCCGGAGGTCGTCGACCCGATCGAGCATCTGGCCGGCCAGCTCATCACCATCGTGGGCTACCTCGCTGTCGCCGCGATCATCGGCCTCAGCATCCGCGCGTGGTGGCGCTACGACCACGGCGCCGACGCCGTCGACCTGTGGAAGGAACTGCTGATCATCTGTGCCTGCGCGGCGGTGGCGACCAGCACGTTCGACATCGCCGAGTGGGCATCGCCCTGACCCGAGAAAGTCCACATTCCATGCGTTATTTTCACCGATTTCCTCTCGCGCTCGCCGCAGTGGCAGTGGTCGCGGTCTCGACGGCGTGCGCCGGTGACACCGCGTCCGGACCTTGGTTGACGATCACCGACTATCGCGGCACGGATTGGGTCACCGACGGCACCGTGAAGCCCCCGGCGACACCGGACCGGGAAGACCGCGTCCGCTACCCCCATTCGATGGACGGCGCGGTCATGGCCGCCGTCGATTCCCAGACCCTGCTCGATACCGCGTCGGACACCGAATTCGGCGCCGTCGCGCGCGACTATTTCACTGCCGGAGACGGTCTCAACGCCTACGCCGCCGCCCGCGCCCAGCTCACCGTGCACGGCATCGACCACTCGCGGGTGCCGCGCGTGCGCGGATTCCGGTTCTTCGGCTACGACGACACCACCGCGACCGTCGAGGTGTTCACCGAGCAACCCGACCACTCGGTGACCGGTCTGGTCCGGCGCCTGGTGTGGCTGGGCGAGAACTGGCTGATCCAGCTGCCCGCCCCCAAGACCGAGAAGACGATCACCGCCTACCCCGTGCTCCCCGGCGACGTCAACCCGCTGCCGCAAACCTGAACCCGAATCGATTGTGCCGGAAGATATTACAATGACTCAACGACTTTCCCTCGCCGTCGCAGCCGCGACGCTGGCCGTGATCAGCGCTGTTGTCGCCGGCTGCGGGCGCGATGACAGCGGCCACAACGAATCTGTCGGTGGCGGCGGTGTGAGCGACGGCCCGCTCAAGGACACCGAATGGTTCCGGAACGAGTTCGGCACGCCGTTGCTGGCGGCCAGCACCCAGCTGCAACCACGAGCGGTGGAGCAGGCGAAAGATCCACGGGGCGTGGCGCTTCCGCAAAACCGGGCGGTGCTCGACGGCCCGGTGATGTGGCAGCGGGTGTACTGCGAAGGACTGCCCTTCTCCACCACCGACGGACCGACACATCGGCGTGCCGACACGATTTGGGGCGGATTCGCCCACACTCCGCTGGGAGCGGCGCTCGCGGCCTACCACCTGCGCAACTTCGGCGGCACCGCCGCCGACAAGGGCGCGATCCCGGCGATCGCGGCACCGGAGGACCGTGACCGGATCGTTCCGCAGCTGCAGCTGGATCGCACCGACATCCCAGCCAAGCTGACGAGCCCGGATTGCCTGGCGCAGTACGGGATTCGACGTCCGGCCCGCTGGCACACCGAGGCACTGAGCGGTGACACGACGCTGGTGTCGTTCTGGTACCCGCCGGACGCCGAGCACCGCGGCCCGCAGCAGCAGGGACGCGGCTACAGCTACGACCTGACGGTGACGTGGACCGAGGGCGACTGGTGGCTCACCGAGCAGTCCATCGGCGATATCGGGTATTCCGGACGTCAGAAGCAGCCGACTCCGGCCGACGAACCGGTGGTGTGGCCGAGATGGTGACGCTGCGCCGCGTGGTCGGCCGTGCCCTCGTCGTGGTCGCCGTACTCGTCGGCGCCCTCGTCGTCGGCGCGGCCACCACTGCGGCGCAACCGACATCGGGTCCAGTGCCGCCGGTGAACACGGCACCACCGACCGCTCCGGCAGCGCCGCCGAGCTCTCCAGGCGCGACGGCAACGACCACGCCCGCTGCTCCCGGTGACGCTCCCGCCGACGACGACGACGATTGTTCCGGGCATATCAAAATCCCGGGTATCGACGCGTGCACACCGCTCCCGTCACCGGGACAGTACGCCGAGGACGCGGTGACCGACGCCGGGAAATCGGTGTTGTCGGATCTGGTCGATTGGGTGCTTCGCGGCTACGTGTGGATCACAAAGTACGCATGGCAGCTGTTCGTGTCGGTCGACGTCGACGCCACCGGGTCGACGACCGCGGTACAGAAGGTCAACGACATGACCGGGTCATTGCAGGTCGTCGCTGTCGGTCTGGGCTTGCTGGTCGCATTGATGCAGATCCTCGTGCAGCGGATGATGCTCACCGGTGACAACGCAGCACCGGAGGCCTTCGCCGGATTTCTGCGGTGGGCGCTGTCGGCGACGATGGCGGCGCCGACGCTGCTGGCCCTGTCTGCGGCCAGCGACGCCTTGGCGCAGTGGATGTTCACCAGCGCGGCGGGGCCGGGGGGGCCGCCGCAAGTGGTTTTTTGGCTGGAGGGAGCGCGGTGAGGGCGGGGTGCGCGGCGGGCGGCCCCGGCTGTCAAATACCAAGCGGTGTGGTTGGTGGGGGGTTTGGGCATG
>NZ_JARWQD010000335.1 GCF_029869545.1 Nocardia wallacei
GGGGCCGCCCACCTCTCTCCGCCTGCGGCGGGGCGCGGGCCCCGGCCGGCGCGGCGCGCGCCCGCGCCCCCCCCCCCGACGTCACCGCCCCGCGAGTCCCGATGTGGCGATCCCTCGCACGAAGGCCTTGTTGGCGACGGCGTAGACGATCAGCATGGGCGCGAGCATGAGCAGTGAGGCGGCCATGAACACCGGCCAGTGCGCGGTGTACTGGCCCTGCATCCACACCAGGCCCAGGTTGAGCGTGGCAATGCTGTTGCGCTGCAACATGATCAGCGGCCACAGGAAGTCGTTCCACACGGTCACCCAGGTCAGCACGGCCAGGACCATGACCGCGGGTTTGGCGTGCGGCAGCAGCACGCGCCAATACGTCTGCCAGATGCTGCAGCCGTCGAGGATCGCCGCCTCCTCCAATTCCGCTGGGAGCGTGAGGAAGAACTGCCGCATCAGGTAGGTCCCGAACGCGCTGCCGAACAACCCCGGCACGATCATCGCCAGCGGGCTGTCCACCCAGCCGAACGTGCGCATCAGGATGAACTGCGGGACCACGGTGACGACCAGAGGCACCATGAGCGTGCCCAGATACGCGAGGAAGACGACATCGCGCCCTCTGAACGGCAAGCGCGCGAAGGCATATCCGGCCAGCGAGCAGAAGAACACCTGCCCCGCGGTCACGCATCCGGCGTAGAACACGGTGTTGAGAAACATCCGCCCGAACGGCACGTACTCGAAGACCAGGCGGTAGTTCGACCACTGCGGATCCGACGGCACCAGCGCCGTACTCGACACCTCGCCTTGGCTTTTCAGCGATCCGGACAGCGCCCACAGCACCGGCAGCAGGGCACACCACCCCATCGCCACCAGCACCGCGTACACCAGCAGCCCGCGCCCCGTGCGCTTGGCGATGATCCGCCTCGCCCGGGAGTCGGCCTCGGCCACGCTCACACCTCCTCGCTCTGGTCACGGCTCAGCCGCAACTGCAGATAGGTGAGCACCAGCAGGATCGCGAAGACCACCCACGCCAGCGCGCAGGCGTATCCGAGATCGTTGAAGGCGAAGGCGTTCTGGAACATCATGATGCCGAAGACGTAGGTCCCCGATTCCGGCCCGCCGCCACCACCGGTGAGCACGTACGCCTGATCGAATGCCTGGAACGCGTTGATCACCGAGATGACGAAGACGAAACCGAGGGCGGGCCGGATCATCGGCACCGTGACCGAGCGGAACCGCTGCCACCCGCCCGCCCCGTCGATGCGGGCCGCGTCGTGCAATTCCTCCGGCACGCCCTGCATGGCGGCCAGCAGCACCGCGGCGGCGAACGGCACGCTCTTCCAGACGCTCACCAGGCACAGCGACACCATCGCCCAGCCCGGCTCGATGAGCCAGTGCACGGGCCCGAGCCCGAACCACCGCAGGACGGTGTTGAACAGCCCGCCGTCGGTGTTGAACATGAAGCCCCAGATGATGGTCATGGCCGCGGTGGAGGCCACCAGCGGCATGAACATGATGCTGCGAAAGATCCCTATTCCCTTGACCTTCGCATTCAACGCCGCCGCCACGGCCAGGCTGACCACCAGGGTGGCACCCACCGTCACCGTGGTGAAGAACAGGGTGTTGCGTAATGCCGTGTAGAACAGCGGATCCCCGGCGAACAGCCGCCGATAGTTGGACATCCCGACGAATTCGGGCGGGCTGAACATATTCCAATGGTGGAAGCTGAGATACAGCGAGAACGCCAGCGGAAACAGCAGGAACACCAGCACCGCAAGCAGATTCGGCGTGATGAACGCGCGCCCCGCGGCGGCCTTGCGGCGGGTCAGCGCCGATCGTTCCCGGTGCTGCTCGACGGCGGTCATACGCGGCCCCGCAGCACCCTGTTGAGCTCGTCGACGGGTTCGTCCTTGAACCAGGATGCCGGAGCCCCACCGCGCAGCACCCGGTCGGAGGCGCGGCGGAAGGCGTCGTCGAGCCGCGGCCACAGCGGGGTCACCGGGAAGTGATACGAATGATCGGGGCCGCCGGTGAGCACCTCCAGGTTGCGAATCCTGCTGTGCGCCTTGGTGAATTCGGGCGATTGCAGAGCGGACCGCAGCGCCGGGACGAACAGGCCGGATTCGGCGACCGCCCGCTGCCCCTCGGGCCCGGTGGCGAATTTCACGAACTCCCAGGCCGATTCCTTCTTGCGGCTGTCCGCCGCGATCGCCAGGCCGGTGGTGCCGATATCGGATCTCGCGCCGCCGCCGTGCGGTCCGACCGGCAGCACGGTGATATCGAAGTCCAGGTCGGAGGCGTCGAGCAGACCGTTGAACTGCCAGTGCCCGGTCAGCACCATCCCGGCCCTGCCCTGCGTGAACAGGTCCAGGGCAGCCACCGACGCCGACTGCGATTGCAGATCCGCCGAGAGCGGCGCGACGCGATGCCGCACCGACAGATCGGCGTAGAACTGGAATCCCTCGATGAACCGGTCGTCATCGATATTGGCCCGCACCGGGTCCACGGGCGGGTCGAAGGCCTCCACACCGCTGTTGTTCATGCCGAAGAACGCCGCCGACCATCGCGGCACCGGCCAGGCGTCGACGAACCCCCATTGCGTGGCACGCCCGCTGGCGTCCCGCTTGGTCAAAGTCTCGGCGGCGTCCAGGAATTCGGCGAACGACCAGGCGTCCTCCCAGCGGCTCGGCGGCGGTTTCAGCCCGGCCTCGTCGAACAGTTTGCGGTTGTAGTACAGGAAGATTCCCGCCCACTGCTCGGGGAGCACGTACTGGCCGTCGCGGAATCGGAACGTCTCCAGCAGGCTGGGCACGGCGTCGGCGCGCAGGCGCGCGGCGTACTGCGGATCCTGGTCCAGGAAGACGTTCAAATCCTGCAGCACACCGAGTTCGGCGAAGCGGGAGTACGACTCCCACTGCATGAGCACGTCCGGGCATTTCCCGCCCGCGCAGTAGGTGACGATCTGCTGCTGCGGATCCGGGCCCGCCATCTGCACCTGAATCTCGATGTCCGGCCGCACCTTCGCGAACTCCTCGATGAGCCGCAACCGCACCTTCGCCTCGCTGGGCGAGGCCTGGAAGAAGAACGTCAGCGCATCGGAATCGTCCGAGCACCCCGCCAGACCCGGCACCGCGGCCGCCGCACCCGCCACCGCGGCACCCCGCAGCAGCGACCGCCGGCTCAGCATCCGACCCTCCCGAAACCGCGCCCTTCGAAACACGTTGAGACGAAACGTCAATCACGGTAGCCGAAGGTGTGCGCGCGCACGCCGGATTCGGCGAAGCGGCCTAGGCCCGATGCTGCGGCAGGCGGCTCTGCTGCTCGTTCGCTCCCGGGCCCGCGACCGCGGTCACCTCCGACATGTCCGGCGAGTGCCCGCACCGGTCGCACCGGGTGGTGACGTGCACCAGCCCGCCGCAGTCCCGGTGTTCGAACAGGATCGGCGCGCCGTTCGGCGCCGCCCAGCGGTCGCCCCATTCGGTCAGCGCGATGATGATCAGCCCGAGTTCGCGACCCTTGGGCGTCAGCACGTACTCGCGGCCCGCCGAGCCGTCCGCGGGCGACCGCAGCTCCATCAGCCCGTCGGCGACGAATCCCTCGAGACGCTTGGCGAGGATGTTCGGCGCGATGCCCAGGCGCCGCTCGAATTCGGAGAAGCGCGTCCTGTCGGTGAACACGGCCGTGCGGATGATCAGCAGGCTCCAGCGCTCGCCCACCAGCTCGAGAGCGCGCGCCGCGGAGCAGTTCTCCCGTTCGTACATCCGACCCAGCACAGATCAATAGTAGACACAGACCGCTTGCGTGATGCAAGTCGCCAGCCTACCCTACTTGCATCACGCAAGCAGAATCCCGAGGAGATCGTCATGGCACTTCCGCAGGTCGCTTCCTACGACGAATGGCTCACCGCCAGAAAGGATTTGCTGCGGCGCGAGAAGGAACTCGCCCGCGCCCGCGACACCCTCAACGCCGACCGGCGGCGGCTGCCGATGGTCCGGATCGAGAAGGACTACCGTTTCACCGGCCCCGAGGGTGAGGTCCGCCTGCGTGAGCTGTTCGGCGACCACCGGCAGCTCATCGTCCAGCACCTCATGTTCGACCCGTCCTGGGAGGGCCCGTGCGGTAGTTGCACGGCCATGGCCGACGGGCTGAGCGAGGGCGCCCGCACCCACCTCCGCAGGCGCGACACGGCATTCGCCGCCGTCTCCCGCGCGCCGTACCCGAAGCTGGCGGCGGTGCGCGCGGACAAGAGCTGGACGTTCCCCTGGTATTCCTCGCACGGCACCGACTTCAACTACGATTTCCACGTCACGCTCGACCCCGCCGTGCAGCCCGCGTACTACAACTACCGCGACGCCGACGAACTTGCCGCCGCGGGCATGGACTGGATGATCGACTTCGTCGGCGAGCAGCCCGGCATCAGCACCTTCCTCCGCGACGGCGACGAGGTGTTCCACACCTACTCGACCTACCACCGCGGCGTCGAGGTGATGATGCCCGCCTACTGGCTGCTCGACCTCACCCCGCTGGGCAGGCAGGAGGAATGGGAGGAGCCGAAGGGCCGCGCCCCCGTGCTGCACCCGGCGGACCCGATCCTCGCGAGCTGATAGAGTCCGCTCCGTACACGTTCTCAGGGCGGGGTGGAATTCCCCACCGGCGGTAATGGCATCCGGGCCGATCCGGGTGCACGAGCCCGCGAGCGCCACGGTGTCCTCGGACTCCGTGGGTCGAGCAGATCCCGGTGCGATCCCGGAGCCGACGGTCACAGTCCGGATGAAAGAGAACGCGGCATCGGAGCGTCCGCCCGCGGACGGTCCTGTTCGCGTCGTCATGCCCTGGGTGACATAGCGAACAGGAGAGATCATGTCACCCGTCTCGAACCGCATCGCCCTCGTCGCCGCGCGCTGGCACGCCGATATCGTCGACCGGGCGGTGGCGTCCTGCCGAACCGGGCTCGCCGCACGGGGATTCACCGATGTCGAGGTGGTCGAGGTCCCCGGCGCCTTCGAAATCCCTTTGCGCATCAAACGATTGGCGTCCACCGGCCGATACGCCGCCCTCGCCGGCTGCGCCCTGGTGGTCGACGGCGGCATCTACCGCCACGATTTCGTCGCGGGCACCGTGGTGGACGCGCTGATGCGCGTCCAGCTGGACACCGACGTCCCGGTCTTCTCGGCCGTCCTCACCCCCCACCACTTCCACGAACACGCCGACCACCACACCTACTTCACCCACCACTTCGAAACCAAGGGCACAGAACTGGCCACCGCCATCGCCGCAACCCTGAACTCGACCGCAGTCGCCGCCTGACACGCCTGCAGTTCACGCACCCTCTACACGTTCCCGCACCCCTTGCAAGGCCCTGCAAGGGGTGCGGGAACACGCAAGTGGTGCGGGAAGTGGGGGTCAGGCGCGGAGGACGGCGCCTACGGCGGTGGAGGCGGCGGCGACCGCTGCGTCGCGGGCCGCGCTGGCCTCGTCCTCGGTGAGGGTGCGGTCGGTGGCGCGGAAGCGCAGGGCGTAGGTGAGGGATTTGCGGCCCTCGCCCGCTTGGGCGCCCTCGTACACGTCGAACAGGGAGATGTCCTCGAGCAGGTCGCCCGCGCCGGTGCGCAGGGCCGACTCCACCGACGCCGCCGGAACCGTCTGCGCGACACTCACCGACACGTCCTGCAGCACCGCCGGGAACGCGGAAACCACCGGGGCGGGCCGGGTTTCGCGCAGCGGCAGCGCATCCAGATCGAGTTCGAGGGCGCAGGTGCGCGGCGGCAGGTCCGCGCGCTCGAGCACCGCCGGATGCAGTTCACCCGCATGCCCGACCACCGTGCCGTCGACGACCAGCTCGGCGCAGCGGCCCGGATGGAAGGGCTGGTACGCCGCGGCCCGGCGCTCGAGGGTCACTCCGGCCGCGGCGGCCACGGCATCGGCGAGCGCGAACGCGTCGGCGGCCTCGGCCGCCCGGCCCGGACCCCACGGTCCGCGCGGATCGCGACGCCCGGTCAGCACCGCCGCCACCCGGACCGGCTGGTCCGGCAGCGACTCCACCAGGGTCGCGATCTCCTCGTCGCTGGGACGCCGGTCCACCGGAAGTGGTTGCACGGCACGGGTTTCGCCGGTCGGCAGCACCACCTGCGCGATGCTGTAGATCGCCAGATCGCGCTCGCCGCGGGAGATATTGCGGGCGGCGACCTCCAGCAGACCCGGCAGCAGCGTGGTCACCAGCTCGGCCCGCTCCACGTCGAGCGGGTTGAGCACGCGCAAAGTGCTGCGGCGCGGGTCGTCGGCGTCGAGCCCCCACGCGTCGAATACGCCCTCCTGCAAGAACATCGGCGCGGGCACCTCGACCGCGCCCGCGAACGCGAGCGCCCGGCTCACCGCGCGGCGGCGCCGCTGGGTGGCGGTGAACCCGCGCCCGGCGGGGGCCGTCGGCAGCACGGACGGAATCTTCTCCAGCCCCTCCAGCCGCAGCACCTCCTCCACCAGATCGGCGGGCTGCACCAGGTCGGGCCGCCAGCTGGGCGGGGTGACGACGAGCTGACCGTGCCCGGACTCGCTGACGTCGACCTCGACCGCGCAGCCGACCTGCGACAGCCGCCGCGCCGAGGTTCCGGTCGGGTAGATGACGCCCGCCGTGCGGTCGGCCAGATCGAGATCCATCCGGATCGGCTCCGGCTCGGGCACCGGCACCCGCACGTCGGTCAACTCGGATTCGACTGTGCCACCGGCGATCTCGACCAGCAGCGTCGCCGCCCGGTCCAGCGCGGCGACGTTCAGCTCCGGATCGACGATGCGCTCGAACCGCCGCGACGCCTCGGACGCCAGCTTGTGCCGCCGCGCGGTGCGCGCGATCGCGACCGGGTTCCAGGTCGCGGCCTCCAGCAGGATATCGGTGGACTCGCCGCTCACCTCCGTGGTCGCGCCGCCCATGATCCCGGCGAGGGAGATGACACCCGAGTCGTCGGCGATCACCACATCCTCACCGTCGAGCACGCGCTCGGCGTCGTCGAGGGTGCGCAGCGTCTCCCCCTTGTGCGCGCGCCGAACCACCAAGCCGCCGTTGAGCTTTGCGGCGTCGAAGGCGTGCAGCGGCTGGCCCAGCTCGAGCATCACGTAGTTGGTGACGTCGACGGCGGGCGAGATCGGCCGCACCCCCGACAGCAGCAGCCGCCGCTGCAGCCACCACGGGCTCACCGCCCGCGGATCGATGCCGGTCACCCGCCGCACGGCGAACCGCGTGCACAGCGACTCGGGCTCGAGCCGCACCGGCCACGCCTGCTCGTCGGCATCCGGCAGCGACCGCACCGCGGGGTCGGCGTATTCGAGGTCGAAGCCGCAGGCCAGCTCGCGGGCCAGCCCGCGCACCGAGAACGCGTAGCCGCGGTCCGGGGTGATGGCAAGCTCGACCACGGTGTCGTCGAGTCCGAGCAGTTCGTTGGCGTCGGCACCCGGCTCGGCGGTCCCCGGCTCGAGCACCAGAATGCCCGAATGATCCTTGCCGATGCCGAGTTCGGCGACCGAGCAGATCATGCCGTTGGACACGTGCCCGTAGGTCTTGCGCGAGGTGATCGTGAACCCGCCGGGCAGCACGCCACCGGGCAGCACCACCACGACCAGATCACCGACCGCGAAATTCGTTGCGCCGCAGATGATCTCCTGCAGCTCGGGCTTGCCGATATCGACCTTGCAGAACCGGATCGGCTTCTTGAACTCGGTCAGCTCGGTGATCTCGGCGACCCGGCCCACGACCAGGGGATGCTCGGGTTCGCCGCCGATCCGCTCGAGCCGGTCGATCTCCTCGACCTCGAGCCCGACCCGGACGAACCCCGCGTCGAGTTCCTCCGGCGTCACCGACCACTCGGGGGTGGTGCGCTGCAGGATTTCCGTCAGCCAGGACTGCGCTACTCGCACTTGACGTTTCGCTCCTCGTTGAGTGGGCCGGTAATCAGGCTTGGACGCCGAACGGCAGCGTGAACCGCACGTCGCCCTCGACCATGTCGCGCATATCGGGAATCCCGTTGCGGAACTGCAGCGTCCGCTCCATGCCCATGCCGAAGGCGAACCCGCTGTACACCTCGGGGTCGATACCGCTGGCGATGAGCACCCTCGGATTCACCATGCCGCAGCCGCCCCACTCGACCCAGCCGGCGCCGCCCTTCTTGTCCGGGAACCAGACGTCGACCTCAGCGGAGGGCTCGGTGAACGGAAAGAAGCTGGGGCGCATGCGGGTTCGGGTATCCGGGCCGAACAGCGCCCGCGCGAAGGCGTCCAGCGTGCCGCGCAGATGCGCCATCGTCAGGCCCTTGTCCACGGCCAGCCCCTCGACCTGGGAGAACACCGGGGTGTGGGTGGCGTCGAGTTCGTCGGTGCGGAAGGTGCGGCCGGGACACACCACATAGATCGGCAGCTCCCGCTCCAGCATGGACCGCACCTGCACGGGCGAGGTGTGCGTGCGCAGCACCTGCCGCGACCCCTCCGGCGCGACGTGGAAGGTGTCCTGCATGGTGCGCGCCGGATGGTCGGGCAGGAAGTTCAGCGCGTCGAAGTTGAAGTGCTCGGTCTCGACGTCGGGCCCCTCGGCGACCTCCCAGCCCATGCCGACGAACACCTCGGCGATGCGCTCGGACAGCACGGTGATGGGATGCCGGGCGCCCACCGGACGGCGCACCGCGGGCAGCGTCACGTCGATGGCCTCGGCGACCAGCACTGCCGCGTCGCGCTCGGCGAGCAGTTCGGCGCGGCGCGCCTCGTAGGCCTCCGACACCCGCGAGCGGGCCACGTTGACGCGCTTACCGGCCTCGGCCTTCTCCTGCTTGGGCAGGCCGCCCACGGCCCGCTGCGCCAGGGCGACCGGCGACTTGCCGCCCATGTGTTCGGTCTTGGCGGCCGCGAGCGCATCCAGGTCGGCCGCCGCCGCAAACGCCTTCTCCGCTGCTGCTGCGGCGGCGGACAGCGATTCCTCGCTCAGTGCCGCGGTCTGCTCGGCTCGTGCGTTGTCGTCGGCCACGATGCTTCGTCTCTCCCCAGGCTGGTACGGCTGTCGGCGGTTGTGCCACCCACATTGTTGCTGGTCGAATCGTACGCAATGCATCCAGCCCATCCCACGCGGATTTCCGGAGGCAGCCGGGCCGCACGCCGTCGCCGCCTCAACCGGCGAGGGTGCCGAGCAGTTCTGCCGTGCGGGCCTGCTCGGCCGGAGTACCGAGGGGCATCGCCACCAGCTCCGTCGCTCCGGCGTCGAATACGCGCCGGATCCGGCGTTCGACCGCGGCCGCGTCGCCGAGGATCGCGGTCTGCTCCGGACCGCTGGCGCCTTCGTGGTCCAGCGCGCGGCGGTAGCTGGCGATCCGTCCCGCCGCACCGTACCGCTCGCCGAGGGTGCGGCGGGTACCTTCCTCATCGTCGGTGACGCCGACGAACAGGCACACCACCACCTCGGGCCGGGGCCTGCCCGCGGCCGCCCGCGTGAGCACCGGAACGATGTGGCGGTCCAGGGCAGCGGGTCCGATCCAGGTGGTGATCGTGCCGTCGCTCAGCTCCCCCGCGACGCGCAGCATCGCGGGCCCCAGCGCACCGACCAGCACGGACGGCGGCGAGATGGCCGCGACGTCGATCTGCCCCACGGCGGTCACCTGCTCGCCGTGGAACGACACCGCCTCCCCGCGCAGCAACGGCGTCAAGACGTTCAGGTACTCGCGCAGATGGCTCGCGGGCCGCTCGAACGAGTAGCCCAGCTGCCCCTCGACGATGTGCGGATGACTCACGCCGATGCCGAGCGTCAGCCGGGAACCGTTGGCGGACTGGGCCGTCAGGGCCTGGCTCGCCAGCATCAGCGGATGGCGCGGGTAGGTCGGGACGACGGCGGTGCCCACCTCGACCTGCGGCACCTCCCGGCCGATGACCCCCGCCGCCGGGGTGCGGTCCCCGCCGGTCGACAGCACGAACGGCCAGCCCGCACGCCGGGCGGGCCCGCGCGCGCGCGGGGGGGCGGCGCGGTCGGCCCCCCCCGCGCCGAATAGCCCCGCCACACCCGGGGGCAGCAGCCCC
>NZ_JARWQD010000336.1 GCF_029869545.1 Nocardia wallacei
TCCCAGGCCGTCCACGGCATTCCGGGCGCGTTCCCCATCAGTAGCAACCTATTTAGAAAGTCCTCCGTGAGCTGCACGACCTCGATAACACTGCGCCGCCACCCGGCCTATAAAGACGGCTAAGACACCCCCGGGGCGCGGCGGGGGGGGCCGGCCCCGGCGGGCTCGGCGTCGCGATGTCACACTCGCGGACGCTGTGGCGTCACCTTCTCGACGCACCGATAGGCTCGGGCGAACGGAGAGAAAGGCCCGCACGTGACAACCGAGGAACGCCCCGGCGATATCGACCAGGCGGAGCTGGCCCGGCAGTTCGAGGAGCACCGGCAGTACCTGCGCCGGCTCGCGTACAGCACGCTGGGCAGCCTCAGCGACGCCGACGACGTCGTGCAGGACGCGTGGCTCCGGTTGCAGCGCTGGCACGAAACCCGTTCCCCCGGTGAGCAGATCGACAATCTGCGGGCCTGGCTGACCACCGTCACCGGCCGCCTGGCCCTCGATCTGCTGGGATCGGCGCGAGCCCGCCGCGAACAGTACGTCGGCGAATGGCTACCCGAACCGGAGGTCACCACCGTGGACGATCCCGCCGATCGGATCACCCAGGACGAGCGGGTCACCACCGCGCTGCTGGTCGTGCTGGAGTCGCTGTCACCGGCCGAGCGCACCGCGTTCGTCCTGCAGGACGTGTTCGGCATGTCCGGCCCGGAGGTCGCCGAGGTGGTCGGCCGCACCCCGGCCGCGGTGCGGCAGCTGGCGTCGCGGGCCCGCAAGCACGTCGAGCAGGGCACGCCGCGCTTCCCCGCCAGCCGCGACGAGCAGGAGAAGGTGGTGTCGGCGTTCGCGCTGGCGTGGCGATCCGGCGACCTGAGCGCACTGCTCGGCGTGCTCGACGACAAGGTCACCCTGACCGCCGACGGCGGCGGCAAGGTGCCCGCCGTCCGCGAGCCGCTCAGCGGCGCCGAGCTCATCGCCAAGCTGTTCTTCGGCTGGTACAAGGCGGGCACGGGCGCCTGGGGCAAGCACGTGCTGGTCAACGGCCAGCCCGGCCTGGTGGTCTTCGACGGGACGCACACCGGGGTGTTCTCGTTCATCGTCGACGACGGCCGGATCACCGGCATCACCATCGTCCGCAACCCGGACAAGCTGCGCGAGGTGCCGCAGGACGTGGAGCCGGACTGGTACCTGTAGGCCCCGAGTCCGGGACCGCGGCATGCGACCCTAGACCCCGCTCACCGCGGCCAGCCCGTGCGCCTGCGCGACCTCCGTCGAAAACAGTTGTCCCGCATCGGCGGTCAGCCCGTGGGCCAGTCCCGGATCGGCCCGGCAGGCCCGCTTCCAGCCGAGGTCGGCGAGGGCGCGCACGTACGGCAGCGTGGCGTTGGTGAGCGCCACGGTCGCGGTGTGCGGGACCGCGCCCGGCATATTGGCCACGCAATAGAACAGCGAATCGGCAACGCGGAAGGTGGGTTCGGCATGCGTCGTCGGATGTGAGCTCTCGAAACATCCGCCCTGATCGATCGCGATATCGACCAGTACCGAGCCCGGCCGCATCCGTTCGACCAGCGTATCCGGCACCAGCTGCGGCGCCCGCGCACCCGGCACCAGCACCGACCCGATCACCAGATCCGCTGCGGGAACGGCCTTTTCGACCTCTGCGGTGTTGGATCCGAGCGTGGTGACGCGGCCGCCGAAGCGGGCGTCGAGTTCGCGCAGGCGGACCAGATCGGTGTCGAGCACGGTGACCCGCGCGCCCATCCCGACCGCGACGGTGGCGGCATTGGATCCGGCCACGCCCCCGCCCAGCACCACCACATCCGCCGGACGGGCCCCCGGCACACCGCCCAGCAATATTCCGGCACCGCCATTGGGCGCCATCAGGTGGTGCGCGCCCATCTGGGTGGCGAGCTTGCCCGCGACCTCGCTCATCGGCGCCAGCAGCGGCAGCGATCCGTCGCGGCCCCGCACGGTCTCGTACGCGACCGCCGTGGTCCCGGACTCGAGGATGGCGTCGGTGCACTCCCGGGAGGCGGCCAGATGCAGGAAGGTGAACAGCACCTGCCCGGCCCGCATGCGCGGGTACTCCGGGGCAATGGGCTCCTTCACCTTCAATACCAGTTCGGCGTCGCCCCATACGGTCTCGGCCGCTCGCACGATCCGGGCACCGGCCGCGATGTAGTCGGTATCGGTGAATCCGGACCCGGCACCGGCGCCGGTCTCGATCAGTACCTCGTGCCCGTGGCGGCCGAGTTCACCGGCGCCGGGCGGAGTCAGCGCCACCCGCCGCTCCTGCGGTTTGATTTCCCGCGGGACCCCGATCCTCATACCGCCATCGTCGTCCACCCGCACCCGGGCCGCCACGATCACTCGTCGGCGATTCGCAGGATGGCAACCAACCGGCAACAAGGTGATGGGATTCTTGGCAACGTGCTCAGTCCGGGGCACGGCCGGACGGCCACGCCCGGCACGCGATCACCGCCCGAGCGCGGTGCGCAGCTTCGCAGGCACCGGCGCGTCGGCGAGCCGGTCGCGGCCGGAAGCGAACATCGCACTCGGCCAAGGCCATTCGCACAGATACCGGCGGCCGGATCGTGCGCCCACGCCCTTCGGCAGCGACGGCTTCAGGCCAGTTGCGGCTTGTATACCTGCACGGACAGCCCCGCCAGCGCGACGACCTCGGCCTGGGTGAAGGAGCCCGGCTCGAGGCCGTCGCCGGAGATGAAGGCGTCCACCACGCGCTGGCGCGCCAGCTCGACCGGCAGTCCGGCCTGCACCAGGCGCTCGATCTCCTCGGCGAGATTGCGGCCGGTGTGCACCGCGCCGAGCGCCGAGGACCGCACCATGCGCTCCAGCCCACCACCCGCGGCGAGCGCGGCGGCGACGAAACGGCGGTCCTGCTCGGTGAGCATCGGACCGGAAGGCGTTGGCGAGAGGGCGGATTCGTCGGCATGGTCCACCGCCGTGGCACACCCGGCGACGAGGCACATCATCGCCACAGCAACAGCCGCCACCGCGGCCGATCTCGAGAGCACCGGCGAATTCTGCCACCGCCGCGGCGCTCCCGGGACCGGATGCGCCAGGTCCCGATGCCGCGGTGCGGCGCGCAGAGCGTGGCCGCTATGTTCGGGGTCATGAGGATCCAGTTGGGTGAACATGTGCCGCAGATCGATGAGAGCGCGTGGCTGGCGCCGAATGCGACCGTGATCGGGCGGGTGCGCCTCGCGGCGGATGTGAGCATCTGGTACTCCGCCGTCGTCCGGGGCGATATGGACGACATCAGCGTCGGCACCGGCACCAACATTCAGGACGGCTGCGTGCTGCATGCCGATCCCGGATTCCCGCTGACCGTCGGCGCCGGGGTTTCGGTGGGGCACAACGCGATCCTGCACGGCTGCACGATCGAGGACGACGTCCTGGTGGGCATGGGCGCGACCGTCCTCAACGGCGCGGTCGTCGGCGCGGGCAGCCTGATCGCCGCCAACGCGCTGATCCCGGAGGGCGCCCAGATTCCGCCCGGGTCCCTGGTCGCGGGCGTTCCGGGCAAGGTCCGGCGCGAACTCGGCGAGGCCGAACTGGACCGAATCCGCCTGAACGCGGCGGTCTACCGGCACAACACGGCCACCCACCGAGACGGCATCGAGGTGTGATACATCGCACACTGGTCATGTGACCATGTCTGCGGCTTGCTAGCATCGGGCCAGCGTGCCCGGTGTCCGGAAACGGATGCACACGGCTCGTTCGCGAGACGAGCCACGCCCGGACGACGGGCCGTGCCGAGGGCAAGCAGGAGGTTTCGCGGTGTCGTGCGAGCAGTCCGGTATGCACCGAAACAGGGGAAAGATCAGCGTGGCCGATATCGCGGCCCAGCCGGGGGGCATCGAGGCGCTCCAGCGTCGCGTTCACGAATTGCGGTCCAGCGGTATAGATTTCGCCGCCAATGCCATCGAGCAGGAGATGGCGGAGCTGGATCTGCGCTGAGCGGCACGTCTCGCGCTGTGTAACACCTCACGTCGACACGCCGTGGCTGCGTCCGCGTGCCCGATCCGATGAGATAATGACTGCCGCCCTTCCGCATCGACGCGGTATCACAGCGATTTCGACTGGAGACTCGATGCCATCCGTTCCCCCAATCCTGGCTCGCATCCTGGAGAAGCCGCGGGCCGACGGCGAGCAGCTGCTGGAGAGCGCGCTGTCGGCGTTCCTCGATTTCGGGATCAAGCGCACCAGCATGGGTGAGATCGCGCGCCGCGCGGGCATCAGCCCGGCGACCCTGTACCGGCGTTTCGAGTCGAAGAACGATCTGATCGAGGCCGTCGGGGTGCGCGAGGCGCAGCTGTTCGTCGCCGAGATCGAACAGCGGGTGGCGGGCATCGCCGACAGCCAGGACCAGCTGGTCGAGGTGTTCGTCGCGTTCATCACGCTGCTAGCGCGCAACGAACTGCTGCAGCGGCTGCTGCGCACCGAGCCGGATCTGATCCTGCCGCGGCTGACCACAGAGGCGGGGCCGATCCTCGAGGTCGGCCGGGCCTACCTGGCCGATAAGCTGCGCGGGCTGCAGAAGTCCAACGACAGCCTGGATTTCGACGCCGACCTCGTCGCCGAGATCATGGCGCGCCTGGCGCAGTCGCTGGCCCTGACGCCCGAGGGCATGATCCCGCTCGGCGACGAACGCGCCGCGCGTGAATTCGCCCGCCGCACACTGATGCCCATGGTGGCGGTGCCCCGCGCCTGAGCCGTGTCACGCGGGAGCTCTCCCGGCGGAATCGGCAGGAACGTCCTGCACGGCACCGGTTTTCGGCGCGGGCCCGATGCCACCGAAGGCGCGTGCGTCTACCGCGGAATCCAGCGCGAAGGCCGCCGACACCAGTTCGTCGAGCGCGCCCTGGTCGAGATCCATTGCGCTGTCGAGACATTCGCCCACCAATCCGGCCAGCGCCGCGGCGGCCGGGGTGGCCGGGTCGGGCAGCGGCAGACGCCCGACGTACTGCGTGATCCAGCGCCGCCGCCCCGCGTACAGGCGATTGCCGCACACCGCATCGTAGAAGCGCAGGCCGAGGGTCGAATTCGCCACGCCCATCAGCAGATACGCGAGGGGATCGGCGCCGATGTCGGGCAGTGAGATCCAGTAGCAGTCGCCGTTGACGATCGCGCCGCTGCGATCGAGCGCGAACCGGGGCCGCACGCTGATATCGGGGAATACCACCTTCGGGTGCGACCACAGGTGCGGGCGCTGGGGAACCCAGATCTCGAACCATTCCCGCCCGCCCGCGGCGATGTAGTCGCGGGCGGCCAGGGCGTCCTTGTGTTCGGCCAGATACGCTGCGGCATCAGGGAATTCGGCCAGATCGATCGGCGTCCGCCGGGAGCGGGTCACATCGTAGGGGTACAGCACCCGTGTCGGGCGCGTCCGGGTGATCCGCCACGGCGCCAGGTCGTGGTGGGTCAGCAGGTCGAACAGCAGTTCGGGTTCGGGTCGCGGTTCCCGCTCGTCCCACCGGTCGGAGATGAACACCCGGTCCGCGGTCGTCTTGATGCCCACCCGGATTCGCGCCAGGTCGCCGAACGTCCGCCAGGTCCGCTCCCCCACCCGCCGCAACCACTCGTCGATACCGGGCCTGGACATCCGCCAGGGTACGGACGGGTCCATCGGGGCGGCAGGGTCGTTCGGCACAGCAGGGTTGATCGGCACAGGCGCAGGATGCGGCTCCGCGCATAACGATTCGGTGTGGACCGGCTCCGCCACGGCTGCGAGGCCGGGCACTTCGGTCGACGGGCGGGCGATTCCGGCGGAGGCAGGCGGTTCCGGCTCGGTCGCTGGGGCCGACCGGCGATCCGGCGTGGACAGATTCGCCGCCCTCGATTCGACTGCGGGGGCAGCGGATTCGGGATCGTCCGCGGCGAGCCGTTGCACAGCTGGCAAAGGCGTGGGCGAACCCGGGGCGAGGGTGCCGACCTCGACGGCGATGACGCGGCCGCAGTGTGTGATCCTGGCGTCGGACGGTCCCGCGAGCGCGGCGAAAAGGTCGCAGCCATCGGTATTTTCGGTGGATTCCAGCTCATACGCCGACACGTAGCGGCACGGCACGGCCGACCGGCCCCGCACCGCGACCGTGATCGCGGGAAGCACGGCGGCCTCGAAAAGCCGGGTGTCGCCCAGGTCGTACAGTTCGACCGGCGACAGCTGCGAACGCAACAGCGCCCGCAGGTTGGCACCGGCCTTGGTGGTGAGAAAACGGTTGGCGCACAACAGGCCCAGCACACCGCCGGGCCGCAGCAGCCGGGGCACGGTCGCGACGAACGGGTGGGTCAGGTCGATCCGGCCGCGCAGACCGTACTGTCGACTGAGCATCCGCGCGGTCGCCGTGCCCAATTGTTGCGTACGGACGTACGGCGGGTTGGTGATCACCGCGTCGAAACTCTCGCTGGCCAGATCCTCGGCGGCGCGCAGAAAATCACCGGCATGCCAGTCGACGGCGATACCGTCCGCGCGCTCCCGCGCCACCCGCACGGCGTCCGCATGCAGGTCGAAACCCACCAGCCGCAGCGGAATTCCCGGAAAGCGTTGCGCCGCGGCCTGTTTCACGGCCAGCAACAGCTCCCCGTCACCGCAGGCCGGATCCAGCACCCGCAACTCCCGCTCCGGAACCACATGCTCCACCAGTCGCTCGGCCAGAAACCGCGCCAGCCGCTCCGGCGTGTAATGCCGCCCGTGCCGCTTGCGCGCGCCCGCCCCGCCGAGCCCCACACCCGCCCGCCGGTCGGCCGATGCCTGCCCACCCCAGCCATCCATACCGGGCATTCTGCCCGCCCCCACCCCACCCCGCGTCCCCGGAGGCCCTACTCCCGCGGTGGGGCGTTACTCGGCGAGGTAGACCCGGAGGGTGGTGACCTCGGCGTTGCGGGTCAGCTCGGTCTCGGCGATGCCGCGGCCGGTGGGGGTTCGGACGGTCGCGGTGACGAAGCGACCGGCGGCGATGGTTTTGCCGACCTCCATTCCACCGGCGCGGGCCATGAATCCCTCGAACCCGATCGGTGTACCGGCCCAGTAGACCGCCGCATCCGATGTCAGTGCGCTCCGGACCGCGGCGCTGTCGCCGCGACCGGCGGCCCGCAGCAGATCGGTCACCACTCGCTTGCCCGCCGCGCCGACGCGCACGAAGCCCCGCGCGAACCCCAGCGCGCCGCCGAGACCTTGATTGCGCAGCAGCTGCGGCGCCAGCTTCGCCGCCGCGGTCAGCCCGGGCGCTCCGGCCGACAGCAGCTGCCCGATCATCACGGGCAGTTCCCAGTGCGCGCGCAGCTGCCCGATCTTCAGCTCATCGTGCGATTCGACGACGTCGTAGCGCAGATGCATCGGCACCCGCAGCGTCACGCCGGTCGACATGGTCGTCTCGATCGTCAGGTCGCGATACACAGTCATGCCGCGGACCACGTCGTGCTCGATGCGGAAGGCGATGCCGTTCGGCGCGATGAAGGTGTCGTAGAACCGCTCGACGGCCGCCGTCCCCACGTGCGGCCGCGATCCGACCGGGTCCTCCACCCGCGCGGTATCCGCGAACAGCCCCACCCACGCGGCCCGGTCGTGGGCGGCGACGGCCTGCGGCGATCGCTCGACGGTGGCCAGCAGTTCGGATGCGGTGGCAGACATCGGCATTCCTTCGCGCTTCGATGCGGGCGGCATGACCCACCCAATCTATAACGCGTTCTAATTCATTGCCGAGAAACGGGGCCGATGCTGGCCGGGCAGTGTTTATGCCTTGTGGCGTATATACGTGGCGGAGTATATTCAGGCGCGTGGCGAACGATCTCTTCTCGGTGGTGGCCGAGCCGCAGCGCAGGCGGATCCTCGATCAGCTGCGCGTGGGCGCCACCACCGTGGGCGACCTCGCGACGCGCCTGGAACTGCCGCAACCGACGGTGTCGAAGCATCTGCGGGTGCTGCGCGACGCGGGGTTCGTCACCTGCGAGGTCGCGGCGCAGAAACGGATCTACCGCCTGTCCCCCGGCCCCTTCGAGCAATTGGACCGCTGGCTCACGCCGTACCTGCGGCTGTGGCCTCGGCACCTCGATGCCCTGGGCCGCCATCTCGACCGAAAGGACCGCACCTCATGACCACTCGCCGGTACCGCCCGGGCCCGCTGCAACAAGTCGACCTCGTGCAGGACGACGGGCACTGGGCGCTCGTGTTCACCCGCGAATTCCCCCAGGGCCGGGAGGCGGTGTGGTCCGCGCTCACCGAGCCCGCCGAACTACGCGAATGGGCGCCCTACACCGCCAACCGCTCCCTCGCCGCACCCGGCCCCGTCACTCTCCTCATGGTCGACGGCGACGAGCAGCAGGAGCTGCACGGCGAGGTCCGCACCGCCGAACGACCGTCCCTGCTCGAATTCACCTGGGGCGGTGACGTGGTGCGCTGGGAACTGAGCGACCGGGCCCCCGGAACCCTCCTGCGGCTGACCCACCGACTCCCCGAACGCACCGCGGCAGCACAAATGGCCGCAGGCTGGCACCTGTGCCTGGACGTAGCCGCACACCTCCTCGAGGGCACCCCCATCGGCCCCATAGTCGGCGCCGAAGCCCTGAACTACGGCTGGACCGACCTCAACAACCAATACGCCGACCGCCTAGGCATCTCCCCCCTCACCCCACCCACCAAAAACTGAGGACGAAATCCCGTTGTGGGGGGGGCCCCCGGGGCGCGGCGCGGGGGGGGGGGGGGGGGGGGGGGGGGGGGGGGGGGGGGGGGGGGGGGGGGGGGGGGGGGGGGGGGGGGGGGGGGGGGGGG